>NZ_JAQEGR010000002.1:0-303220 GCF_027667425.1 Fusicatenibacter saccharivorans | reverse complement strand
TTGCAGGCTGAAGTAACGAGAATGCGACGCGCAGTTTTCAATAAACGCCAGGATATCATCCAGTGATCTGTCACTATGAGAATACGCTTCATAAAGAGTAGTTTTTATCTTTTCAGATTTTCCGTATTATCCTTCTTCTTTTCCGGTATACTTCTTCCATTTGACACTCCCCACAGCAAGGGGTTTTACGACGCATTGGATAAGCAGCAAGCTTTCGGATCACGCCATTATCCCTTACAGAATAATGGATTGCATCGATGTAGAGAATAGGATAGACCTCGTCCAGTGGCCGGTTCTGCCAGTCTTCAATCCGTGGCAGAATCTTATCCGTCACATCAGAAATTTGAACGCAAAGCAAAAAAATTCCCCCGCACCAGCTACTTCCGGTACAGGGGATTTGTCATACTTTATTTTGTTTTCTTCTTTAAAAATCCAATCGATGTCTTACAGATCAGTTTATCGAAAATCATAAACATTGCCGGCAGAATCAGGATAACAACGACCATACTGATGATCGCGCCCCGTGCAAGCAGAGTACAGATGGAACCGATCATCTCAACCTGAGAGTAGCAGGCCACACCGAAGGTTGCGGCAAAGAAGCTCAGACCACTGCTGATGATGGACGGCATACTGGTCTTATGCGCAATACTGATAGCTTCTTTTTTGTCTTTTCCATTCTGGCGCTCTTTCTGATAACGGGTTGTCATCAGGATCGCGTAGTCCACGGTTGCACCGAGCTGAATCGCTCCGATTACGATGCTGGCCACGAATGGAAGGCTGGTTCCCTGATAATACGGGATTGCCATATTCAGCATAATTGCAAACTCGATGACTGCTACCAGAATAATCGGCAGAGAAATCGATTTGAAGATCAGCAGAATGATGATAAAGATTGCACCAATGGAAAGCACGTTTACGTTGACAAGGTCAGCATCGGTAACATCCTGCAGGTCTTTCATCAACGGTGCTTCACCGATGACCATTCCATTTTTATCGTAGGATTTTACGATTTTGTCAATCGCTTTGACCTGTTCGTTTACTTCATCTGTTGCGGACTCATATTCAGAGCTCACAAATGCAAGCTCATACTCATCGCTCTGCAGCATGCTTCGGAGATTTTCCGGGATCATGGATTCCGGAATCGTCGGTCCAAGCAGGGAACTCATGCTGATGGTCGATTTGACACCTTTTACGTTGCCGATCTCCTCCATCATTTTCTTTTTCTGTTTGGAATCCATATCGCGGTCCATCATGACGATGTGCATGTTGCTGACGTTGAACTGCGCTTTTACTTCATCGTTTGCCACGTTACAGTCCAGGGTAGATGGAAGGGAACGTGCGATGTTGTAATAAATCTGGGTATGATTGTTTCCGTAGATCGACGGGAACAGCAGAACCAGGAAGATCACAACCCATACTTTATAATGTTTGGTGATAAAGGCGGACGGTTTATCCAGGCTTTTTACCAGCGGTTTGTGTCTCGTTTTCTCAATTGCCTTGTCAAATACCAGAACCATGGCCGGCAGGACGGTGACACAGCAGACAACGCCGATCAAAACACCTTTTGCCATAACGATACCAAGGTCGCGGCCAAGGGCAAAGGTCATAACACACAGTGCCAGGAAACCGGCTACGGTGGTAACGGAGCTTCCGGCTACGGATTTGAACGTGTTGGCGATTGCATGGCCCATCGCACGCTCTTTGTCATCCGGGAAACGCTTTTTATTCTCCTCGAAACTGTTCAGCAGGAAGATGGAGTAGTCCATCGTAACACCAAGCTGCAGCACGGCGGTCAGCGCTTTTGTGATGTAGGAAGTCTCACCAAGGAACACGTTGCTTCCCAGGTTGTAAAGGATTGCAAGTCCGATACTTAACAGGAACAGGATCGGAACAACGAAGGAAGTCGATGTCAGCTCGATGACAACGAGGCTCAAAACTGCGGCGATGACAACGTAAACCGGCAGCTCTTTTAATGCTACGTTTTTGATATCGGTAACAACACCGGTCATACCGCCGATGAAGCACTGCTCGTTCGCAATTTTACGAAGATCCTCGATTGCCTCCATGGAGTCATCGGAAGAAGTCGTATTATCGAACAGAACGAGCATCATGGTTGCATCCCCATTGTAGAATGCTTTCCGGAGTTTTTCCGGGATCATCTCAACCGGCACGCTGATGTCTGCCACATCGTCATACCATAAAACTTCTTTTACGTGGTTTACCTGCTCGAATTTTTCTTCGAGTTTCTGTACGTCCTTCATTTCCATGTTTTCCACGACAACCATGGAGAACGCACCCATGCCGTATTCATCTACCAGAATGTCCTGTCCTTTTACAGTTTCCAGATGCTCCGGCAGATAGCTGAGCAGATCATAGTTTACTTTCGTTGCTGCCATTCCGATGACTGACGGAATAATCAGCAGAAATCCAATGATCAGCATCAGAATCCTGTGCTTGGCAATCCATTTGCCAACTTTAACCATTTTCATTCATCTCCTCTGATTCATTTTTAACTTGTTTTTCTAGTACCACATCTTACAACTTAAATGACTATTAGTCAATATTTGAAATGGTGAAAAATGAATTTTGGTCATTTTTTGTTTACTTTTACAAAAAATAACGGAAATCGGAAATGGGAATCGTTGATTTTTCTGCACATCAAAAAAGAGTGCCTGGCTCCTTCGTCCTGACACTCTTTTTTATGCATTTTTTTATTTCACTTCAACCAGCTCAATCTCAAAATTCAGCTCTTTTCCAGCCATCTCATGGTTGGCATCAAACGTGATATTGGTCTCGTCTTTTGCGGTAACTTTTACCGGGAACGGCTGGCCGTACTGGTTCTGCAGATAAACCTGCTGTCCGACCTCTACTTCCTCTGCTCCCGGAAGCTGTGCGATCGCAACGGTGAAAATTGCGTTCGGATCCGGCATTCCGTAAGCCTCCTCCGGCATCAGATGGATGTTGACTTTTTCGCCGACTTCCATCTCTGCAACGGCTGCATCGAAGCCGCGGATCATCTGGCCCACACCGCAGATGAACTCGAGCGGTTCGCCGCGGTCGTAGGAAGAATCAAACTGGGTTCCATCGTTGAAGGTTCCTCTGTAGTGGGTACGGCAGGTTTTTCCGACATTCTTACCTTCCATAACCGGAGTCGGTGCACCGCATCCGCCGCCGCAGGTTCCGCAGGAACCGCCGCAGGAGCTCTCCTCTTCCTCATGGCTTCCGCAGTGGTCGCCGCAGGAATGGCCTTCCTCGTGATCGTGGTGATCGCAGGTTGCACCCGCAGATGTGAGCGTTCCGTTTAAGTAAGCTTCCACCGCTGCATCCACATCTCCCTCCGCTCCGGAGCAGAGCTCTACGCCTGCCTCAGCAAGAGCAGCCTGTGCACCGCCGCCGATGCCGCCGCAGATCAGAACATCCACGCCCTGCTCGGAAAGAAGGCCTGCCAGTGCGCCGTGGCCGGTTCCGTTGGATCCGATCACTTCGCTGGAAACCACTTTATTGTCTTCTACTTCATAAACTTTAAAGTTCTCTGTTTTTCCAAAGTGCTGGAAAATATTCCCGTTATCGTATGTGACTGCAATTTTCATCTTGTTTTCTCCTTTTCATCTGTTCCTGACCTTTTCCTGCTTTTCCGGAAAATTTTCAGGATTTTTTGCGCCTCTTTTCTTTGGGCTTTGTTTCGGTTTGGCATCTTCCGATGTCATTTTTTTACTTTTCCTGCATAAACGCTTCAATCTGATCCGGATCACGCATCACGGCTTCAGAGAGAACCTCGCTGCCGTTTTCTGTAATCAGAATATCGTCCTCAATCCGGATACCGATTTCCCATTCGTCAATATACAAACCAGGCTCGTCGGTAATAATGGCACCCGGACGCAGCTTGTCGTTCCATGCCGCGGTCACATCGTGTACATCGATGCCGAGGTGATGGGAAACGCCGTGCATGTAATAGGTTCCGACATCCTCTTTCTTCTCGATCAGGCCAAGTTTCACACAGCCCTCGCCGAGAACATCCTTTGCGATATCGTCGAGCTCTTTTAATGTCATACCCGGTTTTGCTGCTTTTGCAACGGCGCGGTTTGCTGCCAGAACAACGTCGTAAACCTGTCTCTGACGGTCCGTATATTTTCCGTTGACTGGATACGTTCTGGTGATATCTGCGCAGTAGCCCTGGAATTTTGCTCCGAGGTCCATCAGAAGCAGGGTCTCATCCTCGCACACGTCACGGTTGGTGTCGTAGTGCAGCATCGTTCCGTTTGCACCGCTTCCTGCGATCGTCGGGAATGCGGTTCCGTCTGCTCCCTCGTGGAAAATCTTGTACTCGAAATCAGCCTGTGCCTGATACTCGGTGCAGCCCGGTTTCAGATTCTTCATCACGAATTTCAGCGCGTCGTCGGTGATCTTGATTGCCTGGCGGACGAGAGCGATCTCATCCTCATCTTTCTGCATCCGCAGTGCTGCGATGACAGGAGCAATGTTTTTAATCGGTCTGCCTGGAAATTTCTTTGCGAACTCCTCTGCCTTTACCATGTTGTAATCCGGCAGATCCTCGACCTGATAGCGGTAGCAGTCGAAATACAGGGTTCCGATGTCCTCGCGTGCCATCAGACGGTTTACCATGCCCTCAAAGGAATCCAGGAAACGAACGTCATCGATTCCGGTGATCTCCTGTGCCTCGGATACGGTTACTTTTCTTCCAAACCATCTCTCCTGGTTCAGATCCGCTTTCTCGATAAACAGAATGGATTTCTCCTCTTTTGCGGTCTTTTTCATCATCAGGATCATGTGATCTCTGCGAAGGCCGGTCAGATAGAAAAAGTTGCGGTTTGCTTCAAACGGCAGATATTCGTCTGCGCTGACATGCAGCTCGATTCCAGAAAACAAAAGCAGTGCGGAATCCTGGTCCATTTTATCAAAAACCTGTTTTCTTCTTTCTGTAAAGTTCATCTGTCTTTCCTCACTTTCTTTTAGAGCCTGCCAAGATCTGTTTTCGGCTCCTCTACTAAGATAACACGTTCGTGCTTTTTTTCCTACCTTTTTCCTGCTTTTCTGTAAAAATTCTTATTTTATTCCGCACTTTCCAGTCCTTTGACAACTTCCAACGCTTTTTCGAGCTGCACATCGCTCGTCGCGTCATCCGGCAGCTCCACCTCGACATCCGGCGTAATGCCGACCTTGTGGATGTCGTTTCCGAGCGGCGTGTAATAATGGGCAATCGTCAGTTTCACCACGCTGCCGTCCGAGAGCTGGAATGTATTCTGGACAATGCCTTTTCCGAATGTCGTCGTTCCGACAATCGTTCCGATGCCGTAATCTTTGACTGCTCCCGTGAAGATTTCTGCCGCACTTGCCGTATTTTCATTGACCAGCACGACGAGTGGAATCGAGATCGGGGTATCGCCGTCGCAGGTATACTCTTCCCGTTTTCCATTTTTATCCTCGGTATACACGATGAGTCCCTCCGGCAGGATCTGGCGCAGGGTGTCGCAGACTGCCGTCACAAGGCCGCCCGGATTGCCGCGCAGGTCGATGATCAGGCGCTCCATGCCCTGATCCTGCAGTGACTGGTATGCTTTCTGGAACTGCTCGGAGGTAAGCCCTGTAAACTCGCTGATGGCCAGATAGCCGATCTTGTCGTCCAGCATTTTACCGTCTGCCACAATCGCCGCAAGCTTCTCTTTTGTGACTTCCGTTTCAATCAGATCCGCCTCGCCTTCCCGCTCGATGGAAAGCGTCACGGTATCGTTCTCGCTGTTTTTCAGAAGACCGACCGCATCGTTGAGGCTTAAGCCTTCGAGTGTCTGCCCGTCAATCTTCACAATGCGGTCATCCGCCTGAATACCGGCCTTCGCCGCCGGGGTATCGTCCTGTACGCCGGTGACCTGCAGCTTATCGCCGTCCAGCGTCACCGTAACACCGATGCCCTGATAGTAACCCTCCTGCGCTGTCTTGATCGCTTCGTATTCCTCTTTCGTGTAATACGTAGAATACTTGTCGCCGAGGCCGCTGATCATCCCTTTATACATCGCATCCGACAGCTCTGTGTCATCCACATCGCCCGCGTAAAGCTGGCTGATCATCGCTTTGATCGCCGCCGTCTTCCGCCACGACCAGAAGCCGCCGGGGTGGTCCGCACTGCTTCCCGGCCAGAGAAACGTTGTTCCGACAAGCACGATCATTACAATCGCCAGCATCGAAATCATGCCCGCAAAGTAGCTCTTCCGCATCTCATTTTTTCGGTTTTTCTTTCTGTTTCTGCGCTTTTTCGGTTTTTCCTGCTCTGCCGCTTTTACGCCCTCTTTTTCTTCCTTCATCAGTTCTTCCAAAATATGCCTCCCAATCGAAAGATCCCGGAATCTTTTGACGGATTCCGGGACTTATTTTTACTTCATTATATTGTCTAATCCTATCAGACTTTCAAGTGTTTTCGAATCGTAAAGATACTGCCGACAAGACCGATTCCCATACCGAGAATGAGTCCGACTGGAAGCAGAATCCGGAAGACGGCCGATACCGGCATGAATGCCATAAAGTTCGACAGTACGCTGAACTCCGTCATAACGTAGCTGATGACTCTGTTGTATACAACGTACAGCAGCCCCAGCGGAATCGCTGCTCCGACAAGACCGATCAGGATACCCTCGATCAGGAACGGAGCCCTTACAAACAGGTTCGTCGCACCGATCAGCTTCATGATACCGATCTCCTCTTTCCGGACCGAAATACCGATCGTGACGGTATTGCTGATCAGGAAAACAGATACGGCAAGAAGAATCAGGATGATCGCGATGGAAACGTAGCCAATGACACGGTTCATCGTCGTCAACGTTGTTGTTGCGCCCTCGGCCTGTTTAACCTCACGGACACCGTCCAGCGAGCGGATATACTCAGCCAGTGCATCCTGCGTCTCTACCTGGTATACGTAAACCTCGTAGTGAGCAGAAGTTGCGAGCGGGTTGTCGTTTGGCTTAAAGCCGTCCTTGTATTCCTCTTTTCCTTCGAAATACTGTTTTGCAAAGTTTTCCCACGTCTCATCCGCGGAAACATACTTACATTCCTTGACCACATCGGTCTTGGCCTTGATCTCCGTTCCGATCTCATCGATCGTCGCCTGATCCACATCTTCGTTGAAGAAGACGGTCATGGATACGTCTGTCTCGGCATTTTTTACGATGTAGTTAAAGTTGATGACAACCGCAAAGAAGATACCGAACAGAAAGATACAGGCTCCCATGGTTGCGATGGATGCCAGCGAGAACATCTTGTTTCTCCAGATGTTTTTGACACCCTGTTTGATGCTGTAGCCCAGTGTACTAAACCTCATGGTACTCGCCCTCCTTCTCATCGCTGACTACCACGCCTTTTCGCATGGTAATAACGCGTTTTTTCATGGAGTTGACGATCTCACGGTTGTGGGTTACCACAAGAACGGTCGTTCCTCTGTTGTTGATTTCCTCCAGGAGCTTCATAATCTCCATGGAGTTTCCCGGGTCCAGGTTTCCGGTCGGCTCGTCCGCCAGAAGAATGTCAGGCCGGTTGACAATGGCTCTTGCCACGGCAACTCGCTGCTGCTCTCCTCCGGAAAGCTCCTTCGGGAAGGATTTGTACTTCTCTGCCAGTCCGACCAGCGTCAGGACTTCCGGCACGCGCTTTTTGATGACGCGGTTCGGTTTCTCGATGACACGCTGTGCGAATGCTACGTTTTCATAGACATTCCGGTCTTTTAAAAGGCGGAAATCCTGGAATACGACGCCGACACCGCGGCGGTATTTCGGCACTCTCCAGCGTTTCATTTTATTTAAGATCTGTCCGTTTACCTTAATGGTACCGGATGTGGGCTCGAGTTCTTTCAAAAGGAGCTTGATCAGCGTCGATTTTCCAGAACCGCTGTTTCCCACGATAAAGACGAATTCCCCCTTCTCGATGTGTAAGGATACGTTGTTGACGGCCGGCTGGCCTTTCGCGTAACTCTTACTTACACTATCCAATGTTATCATGCAATTCCTCCTTCAAGGGTTCTCGCTTAATAATCGAGCGTTTCCATGTATTTCATGTACTGCACAACCATAAGCGCAATCTTGAATGTGATCGCATCTTCAAAAACTCTAAGATCGAGTCCCGTGCTCTTCTGCAGCTTATCCAGCCGATAGACAAGGGTATTTCGGTGTATATAAAGCTGTCTCGAGGTTTCCGAGACATTCAGAGAATTTTCAAAGAATTTATTGATCGTTGTCAGTGTCTCCTCATCAAAGTCATCCGGCGATTTGTTGCCGAAAATTTCTTTGATGAACATTTTGCACAGTGGGATCGGAAGCTGGTAAATCAGACGGCCGATGCCCAGTGAGCTGTATGCATAGATATCATTCTCAGCGGAGAAAATTTTTCCAACGTCCATCGCCATTCTGGCTTCTTTGTAGGAACGCGATACTTCTTTGATCTCCTTGACAATGGTACCGTAAGCAACGTGGGTTTTCCCCTCCTCATCTCTTCCTGCTGCTTCCAGAATGGTGGCTGCCACTTTGTTCATCTGGGCATAATCCTCACCTGGAGCAAGTTCCTTGACGATGATAATGTTTTTCTCATCGACGGCAGTGATAAAGTCACCGGATTTGGTACCGAGCAGACTCTTGACGCTTTCCAGCGCCCCGCTGTTTTTATCCGGATTTGTCTCAAGAATAAATACAAGGCGGCGTGCTTCCACTTCAATATGTAACTTCTTCGCCCTGTTGTAGATGTCGACCAGCAGCAGGTTGTCGAGCAGCAGATTCTTGATAAAGTTGTCTTTATCGAAGCGCTCCTTGTAGGCGGTAAGGAGGCCCTGAATCTGGAAGGTAACCATTTTCCCGATCAGGTGAATGTCATCGTTTCCGCCTTTTACAACCAGAATGTACTCCAGCTGGTGTTCATCGTATACTTTAAAAAACTGATAATTTTTCATGGTCTGGGAATCTGCCTGAGACTGCGCAAACGTTACAATATCATTCTGGCTGATCTCAACCTCCGGAAACGTCGTTACCAGAACTTTTCCTTCTACATCAGTCACGCAGAGTTCGACACGCGAAATATTTTTGATTCCCTCAATGGTACTCTGTAAAATCTGATTTGAAATCATATTTTCTTCCCTCTTTCATCCTATAGTTTGTCTCCGGCTGCACCCGCTTTCATTGCCAGGCATATCCACACCCCTATGGTTCTGCGCCTGATGCAAAGTACCTCACAGATATACTTATTTTAATACAAAATAGACAAAAAAGGAAGAGAAAACACAACATTTATACCACAAAATACGTAAAAAGGTCAGGAGAAATCCGTCTGGAAGCCCTCTCCTAAGACCTCTCTTGCATCCGACACAACGACAAACGCGTCCGGATCGATCGTTCCTACGATCTGTTTGAGCTGCGGGATCTGTTTTTTGCCCACAACACAGAATACCATCATACGCTCTTCGCCCGTGTACATTCCCTTGATGTGGATGCCGGACGCGCCGCGGTCGAGTTCTTTCATGAGCTCATCGGCTACCTGCTCCGGATGCGCGGTAATGATAAACGCGGATTTCGCATAATTCATACCTTCCATCAGGGCATCCGTCATTTTCGTCGTCACGTAGATTGCCACGATCGCATAGAGCGAAGCGTGGATACCGAAGACAAAAATACCGGCGATGACGATGATTCCATCAAGCACCTGCATAACCTGTGCAACGGAATAGTGGCGCAGCTTTCTCTGGATCAGAGCCGCCATCATATCCGTTCCGCCCGTCGTACCGTTTCCGATGAAGACGAGGCCGATGCCTGCTCCCATCAGAACGCCGCCGAACAGTGCGGAAAGCATCCTGTCATCCGGCACCAGCTGCAGCACCGGGAGAACGGCAATCCAGAACGTATTCATCAGGGTTCCGAAGATGGTTTTCACCAGAAAATCGCGGCTCATGCGGATTCCGAACAGAAAGAGCGGAATGTTCAGCACAAGGTTCGTCACCCAGAGCGGAACTCCTTTTCCGAACAGCATCTGGCTCAGTTGTTTGATGACGATTGCAAGACCGGAAAATCCTCCAGTAACAAGCCCCGCCGGGTCGTAAATCGAGCTGGTCGCAACCGCCATGACCGCGGTTCCCAGCGTAATCAGCAGATAATCTCTCCACTGCTGTTTGTTCCGTATCCAGTTCATGAACTTCAACCGTCCTTTTCGCTGTTATATTTTGTTACCATCCACTTGAACGTATTCTTCTTTAGCAGAGTTCCCCACCAGCTCGTTTTTATACCGGCCTCGTTCTGCAGCGTCGAATGCTCGCCAAGGCTCAGCCAGATTTTTGCGCTGATTTTGCTGCTGTTTTCCAGAACGAAACGATCCTGCCGCGTTCCCGCAAGGCCGCTCACAATCACGTCCGTCGTCTGGCTGTTGATCTCGTTGACCAGGCTGTCAAACGCGGATTCCTCCAGCGTCTCGACGACAGCACCGCCTCCGATCTCAATGCCGGGATACGTTTCTGTCAGATATTTCTGCAGTGTCTGCAGTTCTTCCCCAGTGTCGCCCAGTACGAAAATCCGGCTTTTCTTCTGAATCAGTCCCCAGAAAAAGCGTGCGATGAACTCGTTCGTCTCCACTTCCTCATAGGACGGCGTCTCCGGGTCAATTCCTGCTGCCTCCAGCACCTCGGTTTCCCCGATGACCGTCAGATCCAGATCTTCGATATACTGTTTCCACGTCGGTTCCTTGCTCGCCTGCATCAGCATCTGCATTGTAACAATCCCGATGGTGTTCAGCTTATCGTTCGAGAGGTATTCCTCTGCAATCTCCATTGCCGCATCGACGCGGTAATGTTTCAGCTTCACACCTAAAATTTCCAGTTCTGCATTCATTGTTCTGTATACTTCTGTTTTCCTTCGAAATCCAGAAGCGTTTCCTCCATGTTTTCCTGCCGTTTCTTCCGGCAGCGCTGTCCGCCCTTTTCTTCTGGCAACAGCTAATCCCCATTATACTAAAAAAAGAGGCTGTTGTCAAAAACAGCCTCTTTTTCTGCCCTGTTTTCACAGAATTTTTACAATTTAGCGGATCGTCTGCGGATTGTTTCAACTCACAGTCGGTATTTTCACGGAGTCTGACATGCCGAAAATAGTTCGACTGTGACTTACCTCATGTCAGTGGAGGATACCGATTTCTCTCCGCCCGCCACTGCCGTTGTGTTTCTTTTAACAATTCATCCCACCGCTTTAGAAGTGGGAGACTTCTTGTCTACTAGGGTTAAACCTCAAACATCAGATCGCCGTAGGACGGCATCGGCCACATCTCTTTGTCTACGATCATTTCCAGTTTGTCAACCGGTGCACGGAGTGCCTCCATAGCCGGAGCAACTTTCTCGTAGTAGTATTTTGCTTTTGCTTCGCCGTCTTCCATCTCGCATCCTGCATTCTCGATTGCGATCAGCTCGTCGAGTGCTTTCTGGGTCTCCTCAAGCAGTGCACTTGTCTCGTTCAGCAGATTCTTCTGTACACCAACTGCCGTAACACCTGCTGCGGTGATGGTGTTGATGGATCCAGCCAGGGAAGTCGCATATTTGATGACTGCCGGGATGATCTGTTTGCTTGCCATGTCGATCATGGTCTTTGCTTCGATGTTGATGGTCTTTGCATAGTTCTCGAATTTAACTTCTGCACGGGATACCAGCTCTGCCTCGGTGAATACTTTGAAATCGCCGAACAGTTTGATTGCGGTATCAGTGGTCAGTGCCGGGATTGCGTACACCATGGATTTGATGTTCGGAAGTCCTCTTCTCTCTGCCTCAGCTAACCACTCATCTGCATATCCGTCGCCATTGAAGATGATTCTCTGATGCTCACTTAAGTTCTTCTTGATCAGATCATGGACAGCGTCCTCAAAGTTTTCAGCGCCTTCCAGTACATCGCATGCATCGCGGAATGCTTCTGCAACGATGGTGTTCAGTACGATGTTCGGAGCTGCAACGGAGTCACGGGAACCAACCATACGGAACTCGAATTTGTTTCCGGTGAAGGCGAACGGTGAGGTTCTGTTACGGTCGGTAGCGTCTTTCTTGAGATCCGGAAGCGTCTTAACACCAGTCTCCAGAACGCCCTCTTTTTTACTCTTGGTTGCATTTCCGGTGCTGATCAGCTGCTCAACAACGTCCTCCAGCTGCTCGCCAAGGAATACGGAAATGATGGCCGGCGGTGCCTCGTTGGCTCCCAGTCTGTGATCGTTTCCCGGATCGGCTGCGGACTCACGGAGCAGATCTGCGTGAACATCAACAGCTTTCAGGACGCAGCTTAACACAAGCAGGAACTGAATGTTCTCGTGCGGTGTTTTGCCCGGCTCAAGAAGGTTGATGCCGTCATCTGTGGTGATGGACCAGTTGTTATGTTTTCCGGAACCGTTGACACCTGCGAACGGTTTCTCATGCAGCAGGCATTTCAGTCCGTGCTGGCATGCAACTCTCTTTAAGGTCTGCATTACGAGCTGGTTGTTGTCGACTGCTACGTTTGCCTCGGAATAGATGGAAGCCAGCTCATGCTGTGCCGGTGCAACCTCATTGTGCTGTGTCTTTGCGGTAACGCCCATCTTCCACAGCTCAATGTTGACCTCCTTCATAAAGGAAGCAATTCTCTGACGGATGGTTCCGAAATAGTGATCGTCCATCTCCTGTCCTTTTGGAGGCATTGCGCCGAACAGGGTACGGCCGGTGTAGATCAGGTCTTTTCTCTGCAGGAATTTCTCTGCATCTACCAGGAAGTATTCCTGCTCCGGTCCTACGGAAGGAGTTACTTTCTTGGAAGTGGTGTTTCCGAACAGTTTTAACAGACGCAGGGACTGTACATTCAGAGCTTCCATGGAACGAAGAAGCGGTGTTTTCTGGTCAAGCGCCTCTCCTGTGTAGGAGCAGAATGCAGTCGGAATGCAGAGGGTTGCGCCTGCTGCGTCCTGACGAACGAAAGCCGGTGAGGTGCAGTCCCATGCTGTATATCCTCTTGCCTCAAAGGTAGCACGCAGTCCACCGGACGGGAAAGAAGATGCATCCGGCTCGCCTTTGATCAGCTCTTTACCGGAGAAGCTCATCAGTACTTTGCCGTTCGGCATCGGTGCTGTAATAAAAGAATCGTGCTTTTCTGCAGTTGTACCAGTCAGCGGCTGGAACCAGTGTGTATAGTGTGTTGCTCCTTTTTCAATTGCCCATTCTTTCATCTCATGTGCAATCGTATCTGCAGTAGCAAGATCCAGCTCACCGCCTTCTTCGATGATCTTTTTCAGCTTCTTGTAAACATTTTTTGGAAGACGTTCCTGCATTACAGTGTCATTGAATACATTTTCGCCAAAGATTTTGGCCGGATTTACATATTCTCCCATTTTCTTTCTTCCTTTCCATTTGTGAATTTTGCGATGCGACCTTCCCGCCGGACTCTAAAAAGGTCCTGATACAAGAAAAAGGGGTTCTCAAAAAGCAGCTAAGGAAAGCTAAGTTTTTGTAGAACGCCCTTGTTTTACATTCGCATATGGATTTGATTTCCAACTGATACTAAAATAACTCAAAAACTTAAAAAACGCAAGTGCTTTTTTGAACTCAGTCCCTTTTTCGTATTATTTTACAAAACTTTCCTAATTCAGGCGAAAAAATTAGCGGATTCGATGAAAGCTTTCGCGGCAGTCGTCAAGATCTCGTGCAAGCACGGACTTCGACTCGTTGCTCGCGAAAAAAAATACTGTGCGGACCCTGAGGAGGAAGTCCCCCAGGAATCCTGCACAGCATTTTCGTGCTTAAACTCAGGCTTTGTTTGCAGAACCGAACAGTTCGATTTTTTCTCTTACAGTAGCTTTGATAGCTTCTGCGCCAGGAGCAAGGAGTTTACGAGGATCGAATCCTTTACCCTGCTGATCTTTGCCCTCTTCGATGTATTTACGTGTAGCTGCTGCGAATGCAAGCTGGCACTCTGTATTTACATTGATTTTGGAAACGCCAAGGTCAATGGCTTTCTTGATCATGTCATCCGGGATACCTGTACCACCGTGAAGAACGAGCGGCATAGTTCCTGTCAGCTCCTGTACAGCTGCCAGAGTCTCAAAGCTCAGTCCCTGCCAGTTAGCCGGGTATACACCGTGGATATTGCCGATACCTGCTGCAAGCATATCTACACCGAGGTCTGCAATCATCTTGCACTCGTTCGGATCAGCGCATTCGCCCATACCTACAACACCATCTTCTTCTCCACCGATAGAACCAACTTCTGCTTCCAGAGACATTCCTTTCTCTTTGCAAACAGCTACCAGTTCTTTTGTTTTTGCAACGTTCTCTTCGATCGGATAATGAGATCCGTCAAACATGATGGATGAGAAACCTGCTTCGATGCATTTGTAGCATCCTTCGTAGGTTCCATGGTCCAGATGCAGAGCAACCGGAACAGTGATGTTCAGTTCTTCGATCATAGCCTTTACCATAGCAGCTACAGTTTTAAAACCTGTCATGTATTTTCCTGCACCCTCAGATACGCCAAGGATAACCGGAGAATTCATCTCCTGTGCGGTAAGAAGGATGGATTTTGTCCACTCCAAGTTGTTGATGTTAAACTGACCAACTGCATAGTGGCCAGCTTTTGCTTTGTCCAACATTTCTTTTGCTGATACTAACATAGCTCAAATGACCTCCTGTGTCTGTAATTGTGCCGTGTACCGTTTTCAGGCTTACGGCATACTTGTTACTTTCATAACTGGTTTTATTATACAACATCTTTCTGCAAATGCCAAATGGTTTTCGTAGCGAAATCCATTTTTTTGCACTTTTTTGTGAAAAACTTATCAAAAAGCCGTGCCTACTTATTGTTCAGAACCAGTTCCATGGCATGTTTGCGCGCTTCGATGCAGACATAGCCGTGATCTCCGCCGTATTCGCCGTCCAGAGTCCAGGAAATCTCCTGGTTGGACTCGATGATGATGCGGTCGGTCTTGAACGAATCGATGAGGTCTGTGTGATCCTCCTGCATCAGCAGGGACGCAATGATCTCATTCAGTTCCAGCGGGTTTTTCGGGCGTTTGATCAGGGTTACCTCGAAGAGTCCGTCATCCAGGCGTACATCCTGTCCTGGCAGGTTTTTGAAGCCGCCGACGGACTTGGCATTCGTCACCATACCGTAGATATACTCTCCCTCAAAGGTTTCCCCGTTTGCCTCGACTTTAATCCAGTACGTCGGCACATTCCAGATCCGTTTGGATCCCTCCAGCAGGTATGCCAGATGGCCGAGAATGTTTTTCATGTGCTGATCTGTCTCATAGGAAACATCCGTGAAAAGGCCGAATGCAGCGATGTAGACAAAGCTGTCGTTGTTGAACGCTCCCACATCACAGGAATACAGGTTTCCCTCGATGATATCCTTTGCCGCCTGTACCATATCTTTCGAAATAGAAAGACTGTTTGCAAAGTCATTGGTGCTTCCGGCCGGAATATAACCGATCGGAACGCGCTGATCCACTTCCATCAGACCGCTGACAACTTCATCCAGTGTTCCGTCGCCCCCGCTGCAGACAACGAGATCCACCTGCGGCGCAAGCTCCTTTGTCTTTTCGAAACCATCTCCGACTGCCTGCGTCGGGTGGACAATGACTTCATATCCGCCTTTTACAAAAACATCGATAATTTCAAACAGTTTACTTTTAATCTGTGCTTTTCCGGAAAACGGATTAAAAATAAACAACATTTTTTTCTTGCTCTCCATGCAAATGCTCTCCTTTGTATCCCATTTTAGCTGTTCTGTATTCTGTATTGTACCTTATTCGCAAAGCAGATGCAACCCCGTACATTGCCACAATTTCGCAATTGTGTCATATAAAATATGATATACAACAAAACAGGAGCCACCTACTAAGAGGCAGCCCCTGCGAATTTCAAAACTATTTACAGATTAAACCAGCTCGATTACAACTTCCATAGCTGCATCACCTTTACGCGGTCCGATCTTGATGATACGGGTATATCCGCCGTTACGGTCTGCATATTTCGGAGCGATCTCATCGAACATTTTCTGTGGCATATCGATGGACTTGGTGTTTTTCTTGCGTCCTGCTGCTTCGGTCGGAACCTCTGTTACAGGATAGAAGAAGCTTGCCATCTGACGTCTAGCGTGAAGTCTGGACGGAAGATCTTTTTTGATCTCTTTCTGAACTTCATCGTATACGGTAACTTTTTTGCCGTCTTTTACTTCTTTCACACGTTTGCCATCAGCATCTTTGCGAGCTACTTTAGCAGTAACGGTAACGGTCTCAAAGTTATCTTTCTCTTTTACAGCCAGTGCGATCATGCTTTCAGCGATCTTGCGGATCTCTTTCGCTTTGGTCTCAGTGGTAACGATTTTTCCGTGATACAGAAGGTTGGTTACCTGGTTTCTTAATAATGCTTTTCTCTGGTCAGATGTTCTGCCAAGTTTTCTATATTTTGCCATTTTAAATTTTCCTCCATTTGTGGAACCCGCAAGTCATGCTGCCTCGGACTTACTGACAGGGGGTTTTCGTCTACAAATCAAACGGAAAGATAAATCGCTGTGATTTATTCTCCGTCCCCAGGACTCAGTGACAGTCCCAGTTCTTTCAGCTTTGCAAGTACCTCTTCCAGAGACTTGCGGCCCAGGTTACGAACCTTCATCATGTCTTCGGAAGTTTTGTTGCACAGCTCTTCTACGGTATTGATACCGGCACGTTTCAAGCAGTTATAGGAACGCACGGAAAGCTCAAGCTCGTCGATGTTCATCTCCAGAACTTTCTCTTTCTCATTGTCCTCTTTCTCGATCATAACTTCTGCTGTCTTCGCATTCTCAGACAGATCGATGAAGAGTTTCAGATGCTCGCTTAAAACCTTAGCTGCCAGGCTGACTGCCTCGTCCGGATCCAGTGTTCCTCTGGTGTAAACATCCAGTGTCAGTTTATCGTAATCGGTAATCTGACCTACACGGGTGTTCTCCACTTTGAGGTTTACACGCTCAACCGGTGTATAGATAGCATCCACAGCGAGAACGCCGATCGGCATGTCATCGCTCTTGCCTTTGTCAGCACTGATATAACCGCGGCCTTTTGTGATCGTCAGCTCCATGTACAGCTTGCTGTCCGGGCCGCCGTTCAGGGTTGCGATTACCTGATCCGGATTCATGATCTCAATATCCTGATCTACCTGAATATCGGATGCTCTTACAACTCCCTCGCCCTCGAACTCAATATAAGCAACTTTTGCTTCGTTGGTTACGCTGTTATTGCGGATTGCAAGGCTCTTCAGGTTCATGATGATTTCTGTAACGTCTTCTTTTACTCCAGGGATGGAGCTGAATTCATGAAGAACGCCCTCGATTTTAACCTGGCTTACTGCTGCTCCAGGGAGGGAAGAAAGCATAATTCTGCGAAGAGAATTACCTAATGTGATACCGTAGCCTCTTTCCAGAGGTTCAACCACAAATCTGCCGTACTTCTTGTCATCAGAAATCTCAGTAATTTCAATTTTCGGTTTGTTAAAATCAAACACTCGAAAGCCCCTCCTTTTAAATTGGTTGGCTCATTACTCATGGGAATAAAGCCTTCCGCGTATGGCGATTCTTTATTTAGAATACAGCTCGACGATCTGCACTTCGTCAACCGGAACATCGATCATTTCGCGGGTAGGACGCTCTTTTACAACACCTTTGAGTGCCTCAAGATCAGCCTCGATCCATTCCGGAGTCAGACGGCCGCCTGTAACCTCTACGATGTCTTTATATCTCTGAGAGGATTTTTTACCCTCTTTGATTTCGATGGTATCACCAGCGCTTACAAGGTAAGACGGGATATTTACCTGTTTGCCGTTAACCAGAACGTGTTTGTGGTCAACGATCTGACGTGCTTCTTTTCTGGTTCTAGCCATTCCCATACGGAACAGAACGTTGTCCAGACGGAGCTCAAGAAGGATCATCAGGTTCTCACCAGTCTGTCCTTCCATTCTGTCAGCCTTTTTGTAATAGTTAACAAAAGGTTTCTCCAGAACGCCGTAGATGAATTTTGCTTTCTGTTTTTCTCTTAACTGAAGACCATACTCAGACATTTTTCTGTTTGCTCTTTTCAGCTGTCTTGTGGACTTCTTATCAATTCCAAGATATACAGGATCCATTCCGAGGGATCTGCATCTTTTCAGGACTGGTACTCTATTTACTGCCATGTTCTTAACCTCCTAATCAGACTCTTCTACGTTTTGGTGGGCGGCATCCGTTGTGCGGAACCGGTGTTACGTCGCGGATGCTTGTAACTTCAAGACCGCATGCCTGAAGGGCACGGATTGCAGCTTCACGACCTGATCCTGGTCCTTTTACCATAACGTCAACAGTCTTTAAGCCATGAACCAGCGCTGCTTTGGTAGCAGTTTCTGCAGCCATCTGAGCTGCGTATGGAGTAGATTTTCTTGAACCTCTAAATCCCAGACCGCCGGCACTTGCCCAAGAAAGAGCATTTCCTTCTGCATCAGTCAGTGTTACGATTGTATTATTGAAGGAAGACTGGATATGTGCCTGTCCGTGTTCAACGTTTTTTCTGACACGACGTTTTGTCGTTTTCTTTGTCACTTTTGCCATTTTAAAACTAACCTACACTTTCTTAATCTTATATTGGACTACTGGTTAAATTATTTCTTCTTATTTGCAACAGTTCTCTTAGGACCTTTGCGAGTTCTTGCGTTGGTCTTTGTTTTCTGACCACGAACCGGAAGGCCTTTACGATGACGGATACCTCTGTAGCATCCGATCTCCTGCAGACGTTTGATGTTCATAGCGATTTCTCTACGAAGATCTCCTTCTACAACCTGACTCTCATCGATAACTGCGCTGAGTCTCTTTACTTCATCGTCTGTCAAATCTCTGCAGCGTGTGTCCGGATTTACTCCAGCTTCTTTTAAGATACGATCTGCACTTGTTCTACCGATTCCGTAGATATAGGTCAGACCAATCTCAACACGTTTGTCTCTTGGTAAGTCTACACCAGCTATACGAGCCATGTACTTTGTCCTCCATTTTTCTAAAACATTAATATTTTCCTAATTGGGATACAGGTATGCGTGTATCCAGCCGTGTTCGCACGACCTTTCTCCTTCTGCCACCTGACAGATCGGAGTATTAAGCAATATTATAAGGGATGTCTGCGCTCCGCGCGTCCACCCGCCGGAGGTGTCCTGGCTGCAACTTGCCAGGTGTCTCACTTTATAATATTAACAGCAGAACAACGCATTCACGCGCGTCCTCGCTGCAGCCGCACTTAAAATCTGCACAATTACGATCAAGCCTAATGACGGATTAGCCCTGGCGCTGTTTGTGCTTTGGATTCTCACAAATGATTCTGATGCTACCTTTTCTTTTGATAACTTTGCATTTCTCGCAGATCGGTTTTACAGAAGATCTAACCTTCATGATGAATCCTCCTTTCTTTGCTCCTTAGCGCCCCGTGTAGGGGAATTTTCTGTTGTAAACTTTTGGAATGCGTTTTCTTTTTGTGGGTTAGAAAAAAGTCCACGCGCAAAAGTTCGTTTTATAGTATAGCATTTTGTTCCCGGAAATGCAAGAAATTTTTTACATATTTTTTCATTTTTTTTTGCTCTTTTTCTGTGCATTTTTTCATCTCTCCCACCGGTAAGAAAAAAACAGGCCGGACAGATTTCTCTTCTCTGTCCCGCCTGTTTTTTACAGGTAACATCTTTTTTGCATCATGATCCTGAGTTCAGCGGTTTGTATTTGCTTGCGCATACGGATTCTGATTTTACTACATTTCCGCTTGCATCTTTATAATCACGATACGTTACATTACTCATCTCATCGATCTGCTCTACCCTTGGCTCAATGGTATAGTCGTTTTCTTTTGTTCCGAGAATTTTTACGGTCAGTGTATCACTGCTGTCCATATTCATCACAATTTTCACCGGATACTTATGATTATTTTCAAATTTGAAATCCGGTGAATCCCAGAATACGGTTGCATCCATTCCTGACGGCACATAATGTACCGGCATCGAATGGTTGGCTCTTTCCAACACATCAAGGTCTGTATACAAAATAGCGGAAAACAGTGTGGAGGACACCTGGCATTCGCCTCCTCCAAGTACCTGGACGACTTTGCCATCCTGATAGCCTGCTGCCTCCTGGTATCCTTTTTCTGCCGTTGTATCACCTACGACACCATTAAAAGAGAAGGTTTCTCCCGGCAGAACGATCTGCCCGTTGCAGATAGATGCCGTAAGTCCGACGTTGTGAATTCTTCCGCTCGTTCCACCTGCTGCGCTGGAGCTGTAACTTCCAAGCGTGTCTTTAAACAGATTTGCGTTCATCTTCTCGGTTGTAATCTCCGGCTCGGTAAAGGTAAACGGAATCGTGATATCCGTATTTTCTTCTGCACTCTCATACTCGGCTTTCGCACTGTCCGCATCCATTGAGGTTCCGTTTTTCGATGCCACAACGGAATATCCGTTGTCCGGATCCAGCGTCGCATTGACCGGCTCGGTATAAATCTGGCTTGCAATTCCGGCAAAATCCGGCTCCGTCAGCTGATTTTCTGCCGTCGGGCAGGAAATTACATCCTGGAAATTCATTGCTGTCACATTCGTCTGGATCTGCTGTTTTAAAGCATCCACATCCGGTCTGGTTCCGGAAATGCCTTTATGCACGATCAGGCCGGTATCTGTTACTTCATATGTAGTATCCTGCATGGAGTTGTAATCCTGAATGCCGGATGCCTGTACAATTCCTTCCACCTCATCTGGATGGGCCACAGTCGGCTGCACATCATAGGAAAGTTTCTCTGCCTTTCCCCGTTTCATCTCGACCCACTCCAGACCGCGAACCAGAAGATTTCCATGGCCTTTTTCATATGCTTTTTCAATTTCTGCGGAAGCATCCATCCCCAGCATTGGAAATACGTTCATCGTATACTGCTGACCATCCAGCTCAACGGTAACAGCTGTATCTTTATAATCTTCTTCAAACTTCTGTTCCACTGTCTGTGCAGCTTCTTTTTTGCTCATTCCCTGAATGTTTACTCCGTTAATAGAAGCATCTGCCCAGATTTTGTCATCCTCGATGATCAGACAGAAGATTCCATATGCAGCGGCAAGTAAAACAATCACTGCAACTACGCTCAATGCTGCAACAAGGCCTTTTTTCTTTCCCCTTTTTGTCATTGCACATTTTCCTTTCCTGTTATCTGTAAGGAGCAGCGATGCCATTGCTGCAGATCCGAATTTTTTTCAGACTGCAGCCTGCTGTTTCATAAAATGTTTCCCTGATTTCTGCCGGTACATGGATTTTACCGCACCGCACAGGAGATCCTTCCCGGTAAAATTTCTCCGTAAAGTTTCTCTATTGCATTGTATCACATTATTTTGAGAATTCAACCAAATATTTCAACTTCACACAGAATTCACAAACATATATTCTTCTGTCGCTTTCGAACCCTCATCTGTCATTTTCACGGTTTTCCGGCCGCTCTTTTCTCCTGTCTTTTCACTTTTTCTTTTTTTTCTGACGGTTTAAAAATTTTGTTTCAAAAGTGCACAAATTCTCCTGGTTTTTACAAAAAGTTTTCATAAAATTTTATACTTTTTTCATTGCTTTTTCTATTAAAATATTGCATAATACATCTGGAAGGTTTCAAAAGGGACTGAAAAGAAATTCAGATGCCCGCCGCCGCGGATGCTGCAGGGTTTGCAGACTGGTGCTTGCTTTGTGGCTGTCAGAAATCTGAAGGCCGGTGATCGAAATCTTTGTTCTGTAGAACGGTTACTGTTATTGGGGATGAATACAGAGAAACACATACAGAGAAAAAGCCATCCGGCATGCCGGATGGCTTTTTTTATCGTATTTCTTATTTATCTCTCCAGATAATACGTCCCTTGTCCAGATCGTATGGGGACAGCTCGATGGTTACTTTGTCTCCCGGAAGAATACGGATAAAGTTCATACGCAGCTTTCCGCTGATATGAGCCAGTACAACGTGTTTATTTTCCAGTTCTACTTTAAACATTGCGTTTGGTAATTTCTCGAGGACAGTTCCCTCTACCTCAATTACATCTGCCTTAGACATTGATTAATCCTCCTTCAACTCTTTGCAACTTTTTTCTTTTAATGCCTTACGGATATCTTCATCACGAACCGCATCCGTCATTTCGTAATCCGGCTGTACGTGAATCAGCTTCTTCTTTTTCGGCCGGTTGGCGGTACGGATTTTTCCGTCCACCAGGAATACGTATGGCTCCTGTACATCCGAAATCACATACAGCCTTCCTTTATCGTGGCCGGCCAGGCTTCTGGCAAACATTCCTTTCACAATCGGTTTCATAAATCCTCCTCCGTATGCGAAAGTGTCAGAATTTCCGGTTCTCCCTCCGTAATCAGAATCGTGTTCTCATAATGTGCGGCAAGAGAGCCGTCTTCTGTCACAACAGTCCAGTCATCATCCAGCCATCTGACTGCATAGCCTCCGGCTGTGATCATCGGCTCGATGGCGAGCGTCATGCCAGGCTGCAGACGGACGCCGCGGCTTGGCTGTGCGAAGTTCGGCACTGCCGGATCTTCGTGCAGGTGCGTTCCGATGCCGTGGCCTACCAGGTCGCGGACAACGCCGTAGCCGAAGCTCTCTGCGTATGCACCGATCGCCGCCGAAATCTCATGAAGATGATGGCCTGCTTTTGCGTATTTGATTCCTTCAAAAAAGGCCTGGCGTGTTACTTCCACCAGTTTTCTTGCCTCCGGCGAGATCTCACCGACCGCGTGTGTGCGGGCTGCGTCGGAATGGTATCCTTCATAGATAAGTCCCGCATCCAGGCTGACAATGTCGCCCTCTTTCAGAATCCGTTTTTTACTTGGGATTCCGTGAACCACTTCTTCGTTCACAGAAACGCAGATCGAAGCCGGATACCCATTATAGTTTAAAAAGTTGGGAGTGCATCCGAAGCTGCGGATCATCTCTTCTCCGAGCTTGTTGATTTCCCAGGTTGACATTCCCGGATGGATGGCGCGGCCTAATTCATCGTGTACCTTCTCCAGCAGTTCACCGGCACGGCGCATTTTTTCAATTTCCCGGGCAGTTTTAATTGATATGGACATCCTTTACGCTCCTAAAATCTTTACTATATCCTGAAATACCACGTTGATATCCTGGGTTCCGTCAACTTCCACCAGAACATTGGCTTTCTTATAGTAGTCAATCAGAGGCTGTGTCTGAGCATGGTATACAGACAGTCTCTTCTGTACGGTCTCAGGTTTATCGTCATCACGGAGAACCAGCTCGCCGCCGCAGGTATCGCATACATCTTCTACCTTTGGTGCGTTAAATTCTACATGATAGGTTGCTCCGCATCCGATGCAGGCACGGCGTCCGCCCATACGGTGAACGATATTTTCATCCGGTACTTCTACATTGATTGCGTAGTCAATTTTCTCTCCGCGTGCTTCCAGGGCTTTGGTCAGTGCCTCTGCCTGCGGAATCGTTCTTGGGAAGCCATCCAGCACGTAGCCCTTTGCTGCGTCCGGTTTGGAAATACGGTCTACAACAAGATCGCAGGTCAGCTCGTCTGGAACGAGTTCTCCCTTGTCCATGAATGCTTTCGCTTTCTTTCCAAGCTCGGTTCCCTCTTTGATATTTGCGCGGAAGATATCGCCGGTTGAAATATGAGGAATCTCATATTTTGCAGCGATCTGTTTTGCCTGTGTACCTTTTCCGGCACCAGGTGCCCCCAACATAATAATTTTCATGCGCTTTTCCTCCCATGTTTGAATTTGCAGCAATCCACTGCGTGTAATTTACCCTATTATACCATAAAATAAACCACAATAGCAAAAATTTTCTCTGTTAAAGCCTCTTTAAAAGCGCTTTAAACAAAAGAAAGGGCCTGTCTTATCCAGACAGTCCCTCTTATGCCTTAATCGTTTAAGAATCCTTTGTAATTGCGTACCAGCATCATGGATTCAATCTGTTTTAAGGTTTCCAGAATTACGCTGGCAATAATGATCAGAGAAGTACCTCCAAAGGATACATTCGCTTTGAAAAATCCATTAAAGAAAAATGGAATCACTGCAACAATGGTAAGACCTGCTGCACCGATAAAAATAATATAGCTGAGCAGATTGTTCAGATAATCTACCGTGGATTTACCCGGGCGGATGCCTGGGATAAAGCCGCCCTGTTTTTTCATGTTATCTGCAACTTCCATCGGGTTGAAGGTGATGGAGGTATAGAAATAAGCGAAGAAAATAACAAGGACAATGTAGAGAATCAGGCCCAGCGAAGCAACTGGATTGGTTTTATCAAACCAGTTGTTGGAATTCAGCATCTTGATCAGCGTTCCGCCGATGCCTTTGATATCCGACTTTCCGACAAACGACAGGATAATCGATGGGAAAGACATGATGGATGATGCAAAGATGATCGGGATAACGCCCGCTGTATTTACCTTCAGCGGAATATTGGATGACTGTCCGCCAACCATTTTTCTTCCGGCCATTTTCTTGGAATACTGTACCGGAATTCTTCTCTCAGCGCCATTCAGGATCAGTACCAGCACAACAACAGCGATGATCACAACAGCGATGATAATCCACATCAGCAGACCACGCGCGATGGTTTTGCCTTTTACGAAGGTTTCGTAAAGGGTTACCATATCCTGCGGGATTCTGGAAAGGATGTTGATTAACAGGACCATAGAAATACCATTTCCAACGCCCTTGTCGTTGATCTGTTCTCCCACCCACATAAGGAAGGCAGAACCGGCTGTCAGAGCTGCCACTACAACAATCACATTAACTGCGTTAAAAGTGGTGAGGAGTCCCTGGCGTCCAAAGCCTACTGCCATGGCAACAGACTCAAACAATGCAAGACCTACTGTCACATAACGAGTAATCGCAGTCATTTTCTTTCTTCCCTCTTCGCCGTCACGCTGCATTTCCTCAAGTCGTGGAATTGCAATGGTGAGCAGCTGAATAATGATGGAAGAAGTAATGTACGGTGTAATACTCAGAGCAAAGATGGAGAAACGGTCGAAACCGCCGCCCGTGAATGCATTCAGGAAGCTGAATGCCTCATTCGTATTATTTGCAAAATAATTCGCAAAAAAGCTTGTATTGACACCCGGTACAGGCATCTGAGAGCCTAACCGGATGACAACAAGCATCATAAGCACATAAAATATTTTGCGACGAACATCTTTGACCTTAAATGCATTGATAAAGGTCTTAAACATTAGATCACCTCGACTGTTCCACCTGCCGCTTCAATTTTTGCCTTTGCGCTCTCGCTGAAAGCATTTGCTTTTACAGTGAGTTTTTTGGTGACTTCACCGTTTCCAAGGATTTTTACGCCATCTCTCGGATTGGAAACAAGACCAGTCTCAATCATAGTTTCTACGGTTACAACAGCTCCGTCCTCATAACGATTCAGAGCATCTACATTGATTCCAACGATTTCCTTGGAGTTTCTGTTTTTGAAACCTCTCTTCGGAAGACGTCTGTATAAAGGCATCTGGCCACCTTCAAATCCCGGTCTCGGTGCTCCGGAACGTGCTTTCTGTCCTTTGTGGCCTTTACCTGCTGTTTTACCATTTCCTGAACCATGTCCACGGCCTCTGCGGAAGTTATCGTTCTGTCTGGAACCTTCAGCCGGCTGTAAATTAGATAAGTCCATTACGGTACCTCCTTATGCTTCTTCTACTTTAACCAGGTAAGAAACCTGATTAACCATGCCGCGAACTGCTGCGTTATCCGGCAGTTCTACCGTCTTGTTAACTTTTTTCAGACCCAGTGCTTCCACGGTTCTTCTGTGTTTCGGAACACATCCGATCGGGGATTTCACCAGTGTTACTTTTAATTTATCTGCCATTTTTCACATCCTCCTTAAGCAAAGATCTCGTTTGTAGATTTGCCGCGAAGTCTTGCTACTTCTTCTGGAGTCTTCAGCTCAGACAGACCAGCGATGGTAGCCAGAACTACGTTCTGCTTATTTCTGGATCCAAGGGATTTTGTACGGATGTTCTTAATACCAGCTAACTCGATTACGGCACGGGCTGGGCCACCAGCGATGACACCAGTACCTTCAGGAGCTTTCTTTAACAGAACCTCTGCGCTTCCGAATTTACCTACGTAGTCATGAGTGATACTTCCGTTCTCATTGATTGCTACGCTTACCAGTTTCTTCATAGCGTCTTCTTTACCTTTGCGGATAGCTTCCGGAATCTCGGCTGCTTTTCCAAGGCCTGCGCCTACGTGTCCATTGCCGTCGCCGACAACTACTAAAGCTGTGAAACGGAAGTTACGACCACCTTTAACAACTTTTGTAACACGCTTAATTGATACGACTTTTTCTTCCAGTTCGAACTGGCTTGCATCAATAATTGTATGCTTCATGTGTTCTTTTCCTTCCTTTCTTAGAATACCAGCCCAGCTTCTCTAGCTGCGTCTGCGAATGCCTGGATTTTTCCCTGGTAGATGAATCCGCCACGGTCAAATACAACTTCAGTAATACCTGCTTCTACAGCTTTCTTTCCAAGAACGGTTCCAAGATATGCTGCTGCATCTACATTGTTGGTTTTCTCAAGCTCTGCTTTAACATCTTTCTGAAGAGTAGAAGCAGAAACTAAAGTATTTCCAATCGTATCGTCGATAATCTGAGCATACATATGGTTATTGCTGCGGAATACACACAGACGCGGACGCTGTGCAGTACCTACGATATGATTACGTAATCTTCTATGCTTTTTCTGGCGCATCTGCGCTCTTGATACTTTACTAATCATGTTCACACTCTCCTTAATTATTTCTTACCAGTCTTACCAACTTTACGTCTGATCACTTCATCAGCATACTTGATTCCCTTGCCCTTGTATGGCTCAGGTCTTCTCTTGTCTCTGATTTCAGCGGCATACTGGCCAACTTTCTCTTTGCTGATACCGGAAACAATGATCTTGTTGCCGTCTACAGCGGAGGAGAGTCCTTCCGGATCGATCATCTCTACCGGATGAGAATATCCAAGAGACAGAACTAATTTGTTGCCCTGTTTTGCAGCTCTGTAACCTACACCGTTTACTTCCAGTGTTTTGGTATAGCCTTCGCTAACACCAATTACCATGTTGTGGATCAGAGTTCTGGTCAGACCATGAAGAGCTTTCATTTTCTTCAGATCGTTCGGTCTTGTAACTACTACATGTCCGTCTTCCAGTTTGATGGTCATTTCAGACGGGAGAGTTCTCTCTAATGTTCCTTTTGGTCCTTTTACTACAACGTGGTTGTTTTCCTGGATGTCTACTGTTACACCTGCAGGAATTGCCACTGGCAGTCTTCCAATACGTGACATACCAATTTCCTCCTATTAACTTAGATTTTCGGAGAGAGCTTTAAGCTCTCTCTGTTTTCAGTTGCCTTGTTTCGTTTCTATTACCAAACGAATGCCAGAACCTCGCCGCCGACCTGCAGCTTACGAGCTTCTTTATCGGTGATAACACCCTGGTTTGTGGAAAGAATAGCGATTCCAAGTCCGCCAAGTACTCTCGGCAGCTCATCTTTGCCAACATAGATTCTCAGACCCGGTTTGGAGATTCTCTTCAGACCGGTGATGATCTTCTCGTTTTTGTCAGCGCCATATTTCAGGGTGATGTGCATATTCTGGAATGCACCCTCATCGCTGAGTTCATATTTTGCAATGTATCCCTCGTTTACCAGGATATCAGCGATTGCGATTTTCATTTTGGATGCCGGAACATCTACTGTATCATGTTTTGCAGTGTTAGCGTTACGGATTCTTGTAAGCATATCTGCAATCGGATCACTCATACTCATTTGAATTTGCCTCCTTCTAAAATTTTACCAACTAGCTTTCTTAACGCCAGGAATCTGGCCTTTGTATGCTAATTCACGGAAGCAGATTCTGCAGATTCCGTATTTTCTTAAATATGCGTGTGGACGGCCACAAATTCTGCAACGATTGTATTCTCTTGTAGAGAATTTAGCTTTGCGCTGCTGTTTGATTTTCATTGCTGTTTTAGCCATGAATCAATTCCTCCTATTACTTTGCGAATGGCATGTTGAATAATGTCAGTAATTCACGAGCTTCTTCATCTGTGTTAGCAGTGGTAACGAAGATAATGTCCATACCTCTGACTTTATCAACTTTATCATACTCGATCTCTGGGAAAATCAGCTGCTCTTTGATACCAAGAGCAT
The DNA here is from genome assembly GCF_027667425.1 of Fusicatenibacter saccharivorans. Taxonomy (NCBI): domain Bacteria; kingdom Bacillati; phylum Bacillota; class Clostridia; order Lachnospirales; family Lachnospiraceae; genus Fusicatenibacter; species Fusicatenibacter saccharivorans. Next base: position 275,024 of record NZ_JAQEGR010000002.1, on the reverse strand, counting down.
AGTTTCCTCTGCCATCGAAAGCGTTCGGATTTACGCCGCGGAAGTCACGTACACGAGGCAGTGCCAGGTTGATCAGGCGGTCTGCGAACTCGTACATTTTCTCGCCACGAAGGGTAACTTTGCATCCGATCGGCATACCCTCACGGATTTTAAAGTTTGCTACGGAATTTTTCGCTTTGGTGGTAACTGCTTTCTGTCCGGTGATAGCTTCCATATCACTGATTGCAGCGTCCAGAAGTTTAGCGTTCTCCTTAGCTTCACCAACACCCATGTTGATTACGATTTTGGAGAGCTTCGGCACTTCCATCACGTTTTTGTATCCAAATTTTTTGGTCATTGCATCAACGATCTGCTCGTTGTAAAGATCTTTCAGTCTACTCACGGTTTTGCCTCCTCTCTTCCTTAATCAATTACTGCGCCGTTCAGCTCTTTTGCTTTTGCAACGCGGGTTCTAACAGCTTTTGTTTTGCCGTTTTTCTCAACCATCTCAACTTTGATTCCAACGCGGGTCGGAACTCCTTTTACAACCAGCATTACGTTGGATGCATCGATAGGAGCTTCTTTGTTAACGATTCCGCCCTGCTGATTGCTCATAGACGGTTTCTCATGCTTTGTAATCATGTTTACGCCTTCAACAACAACACGGTTGTTCTTTACGTCAACGCTGACTACTTTGCCGGTTTTGTCTTTATCTTTGCCGGCGATTACCTTTACGGTATCGCCTTTTTTAATCTTCATTGACATAGCTGTCCTCCTATAATACTTCCGGAGCTAAGGAAACAATCTTCATGAACTGTTTCTCACGAAGCTCTCTGGCTACTGGTCCAAAAATACGGGTTCCTTTTGGAGTTTTGTCATCTTTGATAATAACTGCTGCGTTCTCATCAAATTTGATGTAAGAACCGTCTTTACGACGAGCGCCTTTTACGCTTCTTACAACAACAGCTTTTACTACGTCACCTTTTTTAACAACGCCGCCTGGTGTTGCATCTTTGACCGAAGCAACGATTACATCACCAATGTTGGCATATCTTCTTGTAGAACCGCCCATAACACGAATGCATAAGATTTCTTTTGCACCGGTGTTGTCAGCGACTTTCAGTCTAGTTTCCTGCTGAATCATGCTGGTATTCCTCCTTTAGCATTCTGATCTCTTATTTATTTCGCTTTCTCAACGATCTCCACAAGTCTCCATCTCTTATCTTTGGATAAAGGTCTTGTTTCCATAACTCGTACGGTATCACCTACATGGCACTCGTTGTTTGCATCGTGTGCTTTCAGCTTATATGTGCTTTTTACAATTTTCTTGTACAGAGGATGTTTTACATGGTCTTCGATGGCAACCACGATAGTCTTATCCATCTTATCGCTGACAACTTTGCCCACGCGAGTTTTTCTAAGATTTCTTTCTTCCACGATATTTTCCTCCTAATTACTCAGCTGCGTTTGCCTTCTGGGCAATAACAGTCTGGATTCTTGCAATATTTTTGCGAACCTCTTTGATTCGGCTTGTATTGTCAAGCTGGTTGGTTGCATTCTGGAATCTTAAATTGAAGAGTTCCTTTTTAGCAGCTACTAATTCGTCATTCAGCTCAGCTGCGCTCTTTGTATTTAAATCTTTTACAAATTCGTTAGTTTTCACTGTTATCACCGCCTTCTAAGTCTGCACGAGAAACAACTTTGCATTTACATGGTAACTTATGCATGGCAAGACGTAATGCCTCGCGGGCTGTTTCTTCCGGAACACCTGCGATTTCGAACATTACACGGCCTGGTTTTACTACTGCTACCCAGTACTCCAGAGAACCTTTTCCGGAACCCATTCGGGTTTCAGCCGGCTGTGCGGTTACTGGTTTGTCCGGGAAAATTTTGATCCAAACTTTACCACCACGTTTGATGTAACGTGTCATGGCGATACGGGCTGCCTCGATCTGGTTGGATTTGATCCAGCATGGCTCAAGGGCTACGAGACCAAATTCACCGTAGTTAATTTTGTTTCCTCTGAGGGCTTTACCCTTCATGGAACCACGGAACTGTTTACGACGTTTTACTCTCTTCGGCATTAACATAATTAATTCTCGCTCCCTTCCTTTTTAGTTCTGGTTGGAAGTACTTCGCCATTGTAGATCCATGCTTTTACGCCAACTTTACCGTAAGTGGTATCTGCTTCAGCGAATCCATAATCGATATCGGCACGCAGGGTCTGCAGCGGAATAGTTCCCTCGCTGTAGAACTCGGTACGAGCCATATCAGCTCCACCAAGACGTCCGGATACAGATGTTTTGATTCCCTTAGCGCCAGCTCTCATCGTACGCTGCATGGTAGACTTCATAGCACGACGGAAGGAAATACGGTTTTCCAGCTGTAATGCAATGTTCTCAGCAACGAGCTGTGCATCGCGGTCCGGTCTTTTTACTTCTTTGATATCTACGATAAGCTTTTTGTCAGTCAGTTTCTGAACTTCAGCTTTTACTTTCTCGATCTCTGCTCCGCCTTTACCGATAACAACGCCCGGTTTTGCGGTGTAGATGATAACTTTTACTCTGTCAGATGCTCTTTCGATTTCGATCTTGGAAACACCTGCGCTGTACAGTTTCTTCTTCAGGTATGTGCGGATGTTGTAGTCCTCTACGAGGTTATCTGCGAAATCACCCTCGGCATACCATTTGGAATCCCAGTCTTTAATAACACCGACTCTCAGGCCGTGTGGATTAACTTTCTGTCCCATGACATGTCCTCCTTATTTCTCGTCTAACACAATCGTGATGTGGCTGTTTCTCTTCAGGATTCTGTAAGCTCTGCCCTGTGCTCTCGGATGAATTCTCTTCATGGTCGGAGCCTTGTTAGCGAAGCACTCAGCTACATACAGGTTTTCTCTGGAAAGACCGTTGTTGTTCTCAGCGTTTGCGATTGCGGACTCCAGCAGTTTTTTCACTACGCTGGAGGCATATCTCGGGTTATAAGTTACAATACCAAGTGCGGTTGTTACGTCTTTACCGCGGATTGCATCTAAAACAAATCCAGCTTTCTGCGCAGACATTCTAGCGTAGGATAACTTTGCAGACGGTCTGGTATCTTTGTTAGCATTTCTTGCTCTTTTAATCTGACTTCTATGTCCTTTAGCCATTGCTAAAAAACCTCCTCTCTCAAATCATTCTACTTAGCGGACGCCGGATTTCTTCTCGTCCTTGCCGTGACCTCTGTAGGTTCTGGTTGCTACGAACTCACCGAGTTTGTGTCCAACCATATCCTCTGTAACGTATACCGGCACATGTTTTCTTCCGTCATGAACAGCGATTGTGTGTCCAACGAATGACGGGAAGATTGTAGAACGACGTGACCAGGTTTTAATGACTGTTTTATCTCCTGAAGCGTTTGCAGCGTCAACTTTCTTTAACAGGCTTTCATCTGCAAATGGTCCTTTTTTTAATGAACGAGACATCGTTTACCTCCTTATTTCGATAAAGCTTTTCCATCGCGTCTTCTTACGATGTACTTGTTAGACTGCTTGTTCTTTGCTCTGGTCTTCAGGCCAAGAGCCGGTTTTCCCCAAGGAGTAGACGGGCCCGGACGTCCGATACCGGTCTTTCCTTCTCCACCACCATGTGGATGGTCATTCGGGTTCATGACAGAACCACGTACAGTCGGGCGGATACCCATGTTACGTTTCCGTCCTGCTTTACCAATGTTGATCAGGCTGTGCTCGCCATTTCCAACAACACCGATGGATGCACGGCAGTTGATCGGAACCATTCTCATCTCTCCAGACGGAAGACGAAGGGTTGCGTATTTACCTTCTTTAGCCATCAGCTGAGCGCCATTACCAGCTGCACGAACAAGCTGTCCGCCTTTGCCTGCATGAAGCTCTACGTTGTGAACCATGGTACCAACCGGAATCTCGGACAGCGGCAGGCAGTTTCCAGGTCTTACCTCGGCAGCAGCGCCGCTCATAACCTTCATGCCAACTTTCAGTCCTTCCGGAGCCAGGATGTATGCTTTCTCGCCGTCTGCATAGCAGATCAGAGCGATGTTTGCTGTTCTGTTCGGATCGTACTCGATCGATTTAACGATTGCCGGAACATCATCTTTTCTTCTCTTGAAGTCGATGATTCTGTATTTTCTTCTGCTTCCGCCTCCGCGGTGTCTTACAGTGATTTTACCCTGGTTGTTACGACCAGCGTTTTTCTTCAGGGACACTACCAGAGATTTCTCCGGTGTGCTCTTCGTGATTTCGTTGAAATCAGAGGAGGTCATGTGTCTTCTGGAAGGTGTATATGGGTTAAAGCTTTTGATTCCCATTACTTTGTTCTCCTTTCATTTCGTATCGCACTTATGTGTGCATATTTCGAACAGCTGCTAATTAAAGTCCTTCGAAGATTTCGATGTCTTTGCTGTCCTCGGTCAGAGCAACGATTGCTTTCTTGCTCTTTGCAGTTTTTCCAACTACCATTCCACGACGTTTGTTCTTTCCGTCCATGTTCATGGTGTTTACGCTTTTTACTTTTGTTCCTTCGAACATTTTCTCAACTGCTTCTTTAATCTGAGATTTGTTTGCTTCCGGGTGAACCATAAATGTGTATTTCTTCTCGCCCATAGCGTTCATGCTCTTCTCAGTTACGATTGGTTTCAGGATTACGTCGTAATATCTGATATCTGCCATTATGCGTACACCTCCTCGATAGATGCAACACTGCTCTTGGTTGCGATGATGGTGTTGTATTTCAGCATGTCGAATACATTGATGGTATTAACAGATGCAGTCTGAACGCCGGCAATATTTCTTGCGGAAAGTGCTACGTTTTCGCTGTCATCTCCGATGATTACCAGTGCGTTGTTTACTTTGAGGTTATCAAGCACTTTCTTCATCTCTTTTGTTTTAACCTCTGCAAGTTTCAGCTCATCAAGAACGATGAATTTGTTCTCCTGAACTTTGCTTGTCAGAACGGATTTTAATGCAGCTCTTTTCTCTTTCTTGTTCATTTTGAAAGAGTAATCTCTTGGTACTGGAGCGAATACAACTCCGCCGCCTGTCCACTGAGGAGCTCTTGTTGAACCCTGTCTTGCGTGACCTGTTCCTTTCTGTCTCCACGGTTTTCTTCCGCCACCGCTTACTTCGGAACGGGTTTTAGCTTTCTGAGTTCCCTGACGATTATTTGCAAGCTGAAGCACTACAGCCTGATGTACCAGATGCTCGTTGATTTCTACACCGAACACTGCATCATTAAGCTCCATGCTGCCAACTTCTTTGCCTTCCATATTTAATACAGATACGTTAGCCATTACGTGTGTTCCTCCTTTCAACGAACTTATTTACCGCATTTTACTGTCTCTTTGATGGTAACCATGGATTTCTTCGGTCCTGGTACAGCACCTTTGACTAACAGTAAATTGTTCTCTACGTCAACTTTTACGATTTCCAGGTTCTGTACGGTGATTTTCTTTCCACCCATCTGTCCTGGCATTCTTTTTCCTTTGAATACCTTACTCGGATCGGAGCAAGCACCATTGGAACCTGCGTGACGATGATATTTGGAACCATGAGCCATAGGTCCTCTGGACTGACCATGTCTCTTGATGGCACCCTGGAATCCTTTACCTTTGCTTGTTGCAGTAGCGTCGATTTTGTCGCCTGCGCCAAAGATATCGGCCTTGATTTCCTGTCCTAATGTATAGGTTTCGGCATCTTCAAATCTGAACTCTTTCAGATATCTCTTGCAGGAAACACCTGCTTTTGCGAACTGGCCTTTCATCGGTTTGTTCACACGGTTTTCTTTCTTCTCGCCGAAGCCTACCTGAATTGCACTGTACCCGTCGTTGTCTGCGGTTTTCACCTGTGTTACAACACACGGACCTGCCTGCAATACAGTTACCGGTACTAAAACACCGTTTTCGTCGAAGATCTGAGTCATTCCGACTTTTGTAGCTAAAATTGCTTTCTTCATTCCTTTTACCTCCTGTTTTATCTACAGCGGAACTTCCTATTATAAAGAAGTTCATTCTAGCGAACAGTTGATATAAGTGGAACACTATGACCCTTAGGGATGTTGATTCCTTCGAATGAGTGTTGCTTCTATATCATCTATTGCTTACTTAATTGATGGCCGGGGGCTGATCCCGGACTTTTTGCAGCTGATCTTATTTGTTTTTCATCTTGATGTCGATGTAAACACCAGCCGGCATTTCCAGTCTTGATAATGCATCCACTGTTTTCTGGGTAGGTGCGATGATATCAATCAGTCTCTTGTGGGTTCTCTGCTCGAACTGTTCACGGGAATCTTTGTACTTATGAACGGCACGAAGGATAGTTACTACCTCTTTCTTCGTTGGAAGCGGTACTGGTCCGCTCACCGTTGCTCCGTTCTTCTTTACAGTTTCGATAATTTTCTGTGCAGATGCATCTACTAACTGATGATCATACGCTTTCAGTGTAATTCTCATTACTTGACTTGCCATAAAAAAAGTCGCCTCCTTTTCGCACTTTTACGAGTACGACAAGCGGTGACTGTACACTTACCCGTGTGTGTCCTGATGTTTGCACACGGTCGTTTCCACTCTTACAGGTGGACTTAATTGTGGGTACAGTGACTTGTCGCCAGTTTCTTTAACTTGACATTCGCTCCACGGAAAACCCGCTGTTTCTCAGCGGCAACCTCGCGCTTCAACGCTATCAATGTCACAACAGTTGTTAGTATACAAGAAAGCACGCGAAAAATCAAGGTTTTTTTTTATTTTTTTCGATTTATCCGTTTTTATGCAAAAAGAGAAATACAGGGGTGCCGTGTTGTGCACTTTTCCTATATCTCTCTCTTTTTTGACGTTTTCCAACTATTCAGAGCCCCATCTCGATTCCGCTGCGATGCATCTCGATGTGGCTTCTTGCCATATGAACAAAAAGAAAAGAACGTCCATTCATGCAAGCATGATTCGCGTTCTTTTCGTTCGCATGGCTCTGAATAGTTACAGAATGTCGGAATAATCTAAGATTGTGATGCCGGTTGCAGGATCTTCAATGACTTTCGGGTCATCTCCGGCTGCGTGGGCCTTCTGGAGGAGTTCTTCCGCCGTGTAAACCGGCATGGCAAGTTCGATCGGTTCGGACGATTCCGGTTCCGGCTCTTCTTCCGGCTCTTCGATGGTTTCTTCAAACTCTTCGATTTCTTCCACAGTTTCCGGCTCTGCTGATTCCGTTTCTTCGGTTTCTTCTGTCACTTCTTCCGCTGTTTCTTCTGCGGCAGCTTCTTCGACGATTTCCGTTTCTTCCACGGCTTCCGGAATTTCTTCGGTTTCTTCTCCTCTTACAAGGTTCTGCAGATCGACGGTATTAAAGGACACCTGCTCCGTTTCTTCTTCTTCCAGATCCGGAATTTCAAATTCGTCCTGTTTCTCTTCTTCTGCCGTTTTCTGGTCGGCTGCTCTCAACTGTTCGATCATTTCCTGTTCTTCCCGTTTCTTTTTTTCTTCCAGAGCAGCTTTCTTTCTGCTGCGAAGCTCTTCGGACGCTTTCTCATCGTCCTCGTCTTCGTCTTCTTCCTCTTCTTCCTCATCCTCTTCTTCATCACGTTTCCATACCTCGGAAAGGATGAACAGAATGACCAGAAACAGAATGGCAAGTCCGATGATCATGATTCCCTCTCTGCTCTGCGCCGCCATCGACAGAAAGCCGATCACCGGAATCGTGATGATCACTTTGCTCACGGTTGCTCTCACGGTAATTTCCGTTGTGTCTCCACTGATCACATTTTTTACGGATGCGGTTCCGGCAGCGATGTCGAGGGACTGTATCGTATAGATATACTTTCCGGAATTGTCATCAACCAGGATTTTGTCTCCCGTCGCAACCGATGACGTATCTGTCTTCTTTGCGTACGTAACAGCGCCGCGGGAAATGTTGGTATTTCCCATCCCGTCTGAGACAAGTGTCGTGATGCCGGCAAACGGCGGAATCACCAGTGCGCCTGCTGACAGGATTGCAAGCAGAAGCAGCGTATTCACAATTACCTTCAGTAATTTTGACATATTCAATTCTCCTTGTATTCTCAGTCTTTGCCCCCTATTATAACCCCTTTTCTTCGATTATGCAAGAAAACGTTACGCATCGTGTCCCGGCCGCCCGGTTCCGCGTGTCGAATTTTTCGATTTTTTCTTGAAGATCTGTCCTGTTTCTTCTATACTATATGCATAACCAAAGGGGGAATACTTTCATATGAATACACTGATCAAAACCATCGAAGATCTTTCCCTGAACGCATGGCCGTCTCACCAGATCGAGCTGTACGACGGATGGATTCTTCGTTTTTCTTATTTTTATACACACCGGACCAACAGCGTCGAGCAGATCGGGCCGTCCACGATTCCGGTGGAGGAAAAAGTGCAGTACTGTGAGGAGATCTACCGTCGCTGGGGTACACCGGCAATTTTCAAGATCAGTCCGCTTGTCAATCCCGGCTTTGATGCAATGCTCGCCGACCGCGGCTATGTAGTCCAGCACACGACGCACGTCATGACAATGGATCTGGCGAACTTTGCCAAAAAGGATCCTGCCGTTGCCGTGACCGTCAGCAGCTTTATCCCGCCGAAATGGATTGACAGCCTCTTTGCTTTAAAGAGCACGACGAACGTGATGCACCGCATGGTCGTTCCTTCGATGTACCGCGCTATTCCAAAAGAAACCATCTGTACCTCCATCCAGGATGAAACCGGAACGATCGTTGCCACCGGCCTTGGCATCCGCGACCGCGATTACGTCGGTGTCTATGCCATCCATGTGCATCCTGCGTACCGCCACCGCCACTACGCTTCCTCGATCTGCCGCACAATCCTCTCCGAGGGAATCCGGCTCGGTGCAACGAAAGCATATCTTCAGGTTGTCGAGGGAAACACGCCTGCGATCACACTGTATGAATCGCTCGGTTTTTCCTATTTCTATACCTACTGGTTCCGCGCGAAGAACGTGGTCTGATTTTCGTCTGATTTCACATAAAAAAGCATAGCAAAACGGCATGTCAAAATTTTCTGACATGCCGTTTTGCTCTATGTTCATGCTATAAGTGCAGTAAGATTATTCAGCAAAAGGACTGCTTAAATATTTTTCAACGCCGTCCATGGCTTCGCTCTCGTCTTTTCCGTTTGCGGTCACGGTAACTTCCTCGCCATTGTCCAGACCAAGTGTCATCATACCCATAATGCTCTTCGCATTTACTTTTTTTCTGCCGCTCTCGACGTAGATTTCACTTTCGTACTGGCTCGCTACCTGTACCAGCATGGCAACTGGTCTCGCCTCCAGGCCGCTTGAAAGACGAATTGTGATTGGTTTCTTAATCATAATACTTCTCCTCCTTGTTTCCTTCGCAAATCTTCTGCAATCTCTTTTAGTTTCCTTAATCTATGATTAACTCCGGATTTACCAACAACCGGCGTTAACATCTTGCCCAGTTCCAGAAGCGATGCTTCCGGGTATTGTAAGCGGAGCCTTGCCATCTGCTCCAGCGGTTCCGGCAGAGAAGAAAAGCCTGTGGTTTCTTCGATATACCGGATATCTTCGATCTGGCGGATCGCCGCGCTGACCGTTTTGTTGATGTTGGCAGTTTCACAGTTCACCTTTCGGTTGACACTGCCGCGCATTTCTTTTAAGATCCGCACGTTTTCCAGATTCATAAGTGCGATGTTGGCTTCCATGATGCCAAGCATCTCCACAATCTGTGCGCCTTCTTTCATATAAACCACATGGTGGTTTTTCCGGAGAACGATCCGTGCATCAATTCCAAAGCTTTTCAGAAGTTCCTGCACCTGTTCTGCTCTCGGCGCATCGGGGCAGACAATTTCGAGATGGTAAAACCGGTTGGGATCGCTGATAGAACCGGACGCTAAAAATGCGCCCCGCAGAAATGCCCGTTTGCAGCACTGACGCTGTACCACAACAGCCGGAATCGGCATTGTTAACTGCCGGTCTGTCTCGTGTAACTTCACTGCCTGCAGAATCTGACAGGTTTCTTCCCTGTCATTTGCGCGGATCAGATACGTATTTTCCTTCTGATTCAGCTTAACTGCAAGCTCTGCCTCTATATTAAATGTTTTTTTCAATAAAGTAAAGTACTTTCTTGCCACATACGCATTCTCTGTCTGAATCCGTATCGTCCCGTCCTTCTCGGAAATCTGTCCGCAGAGTGACAGGATCGCCGCTGTTTCCGCAATCTGGCAGTGGCGTGCCGTCGGAAGATGTCTCGATAATTCCTCTTTTACCTCGCTTGAGAATGACATCCTTCCACCTCTAAATTCCTTTTCGGATGGCGTCTTTTTCCAGATCCCGGTGCTCAATCCGGATTCCATAGTCCTTCGCGTTGGAAAGACGCCGGTACAGCTCGTTGGCAAGGGTTACGGAACGGTGTTTTCCACCGGTACAGCCGATGCTGATAATGAGCTGATGCTTGCCCTCGGAAATATAATTCGGAATCAGAAAACGGATCATATCCTCTAATTTTTCCGCAAACACCTGCGCTGTCTCAAATCCCATCACATAATCCCGCACCGGAGCATCGTTGCCGGAGAGCGGGCGCATGCCTTCTACGTAGTAGGGATTCGGCAGGAACCGCACATCGAAAACAAGGTCCGAATCCGCCGGGATTCCGTATTTGAATCCAAATGAGAGCACGGTAATCATCAGATTTTTGAATTTCTGATCCTGCACGAAAATCTTATCGAGCTCCGCTTTCAGCTCTCTTGTGAGAAGCTGGCTCGTATCGAGAATGTAGTCCGCATCTTTTTTCAGGAACTCAAGTGCTTTGCGCTCTTTTCTAATTCCCTCATCCACCCGTCCAAGGCCTGCCAGCGGGTGCGTTCTTCTCGTCTCTTTGTATCGTTTGACCAGCACGTCATCGGACGCGTCCAGAAACAGGATCTCATAGCAGATTCCGTTGATGCTCATCCACTCCAGAACATTCTGCAGGTCCGGGAGCGCCTGGCCGCTTCGGATATCGATTCCGACTGCCACTTTCTGGATTTCTCCGGAAGTACCGTCGGCGGTAAGCTGTGCAAATTTTTCAACCAGCGGGATCGGAAGGTTATCGACGCAGAAATATTCCGCGTCCTCCAGCATTTTCAACGCTGTACTTTTTCCCGCACCGGACATGCCGGTCACAATTACAAAACGCATGTTTTTTCTCCTTTGGTGGATAACGAAAATCAGAATTCCCCGAGGAACTGGATTTCCGGCTCAAGCTGTACGCCAAACTGTTCTTTTACTTTTGCCTGGATCTGACGGATCAGTTCCATCACATCCGATGCGGTTGCACCACCTGCATTGATCAGAAAGCCGCAGTGTTTTTCCGATACTTTTGCACCGCCGACTGCATAGCCGGAAAGTCCGGCATCCATCACAAGCTTGCCTGCGAAATAGCCTTCCGGCCGCTTGAATGCGCTGCCGGCGCTCGGATACTCGAGCGGCTGTTTCTCTACCCGCTTGTTTTTCAATTCCTGCATACGGGCAAGAATTTCTTCTTTATCTCCCGGAACAAGCATAAGTTCTGCTCCAAGTACGACGTAGCCTCTGTCTTTGATGACGCTGGCACGGTAGCCGAAGCCGAGCTCTTCTTTTTCCAGTTTCCGGATCTCACCTTCTCTTGTGAGTACAGTGACATTCTGTACAATATCCTTCATCTCTCCGCCGTAGGCTCCCGCGTTCATACGGACGCCGCCGCCTAAAGTTCCAGGGATTCCGGAGGCAAACTCCATACCGGAAAGACCGGCTTCTCTTGCCGCCCGGCTGATGGATACGAGCATGCTTCCGGCTTTCGCCCGGATTCTGTTTCCTTCCACTTCGATTCCCTGAAAGTTTTTGTAAACCGAAAGAATCACACCGTGGTAGCCCTCGTCACTTACAACGAGATTGCTGCCGTTTCCGGTGACGAACCACGGGATCTCTTTTTCTTCGCAGAGAGCCACGATTTTTCTAATTTCTTCTTCTGTATGAGGAGCGACGAAATAATCTGCCGGACCGCCCACGCGGAAGGTCGTATGATTTTTCATCGGTTCTGCGGTCTGTACCGCATCTTCCCCTGCAATTGCATAAAGTTCTCTGACAATCTCTTCTTTGATCACGATTTTTACCCTTTGCCGCATCTGCGGCCGAACATTTCATTATGAATTACTACGAATTACAGATTATACTTTTTTTAGACGCGAAAGCAGCCGACATCCCTCACTTCTTCGTTCGTTCTGCCAGCCGCTGTTTTTCTTCTTCGTCTGTCCGCCTTTTTTGCAGGCTCACGGGCTATTCTACCACGAACCCTCAAAAAGTGCAACGAACTTTTTCGTTCCGGCTCTTTTTTCTATCAGATCTTCCGGATTGGTATCATTTCCTACATCAGACAGTCTTTTCCATGGATTCTCGACGGGGTGACAAGCACCATCTGATTCATGAGATTTTCTTCCGAAAGAACGACAACGCGCAGATATTCTCTCGTATGTCCCGTCCAGTAACGGACGCCGTCGATCTCGACTTCTTCTTCCATGAGCACTTCCAGCTCTTTTCCGAAGAAGCCTTCCATATATTCCTGTCTCCGTCTCTCGTCCAGTTCCAGCAGAACATGGCTGCGCTTCGTCTTCTCCTGCTCCGGAATCTGGCCTGTCATCGCTGCGGCGCGGGTGCCTTCTCTTCTCGAATACTTGAAGATGTGAGTCTCGAAGAAATGAATGTCCTCGACAAAGGCGCGCGACTCTTCAAACTCCTCCTCACTCTCCTGCGGGAAACCGACAATCACATCGGTCGTCAGCGCCGGATTTCCATATACCTTACGCAGAAGATCGCATTTGTGTTTGTATTCTTCTGCGGTATATTTCCGGTTCATCCGCTTCAGTGTTCCATTGCTTCCGCTCTGCAGCGAAAGATGGAAATGCGGGCACACCTTCGGCATTGCGGCGATCGCCTCTGCAAACTCTTCGGTGATGATGCCCGGCTCCAGGGATCCGAGACGGATTCTTCTGATGCCGTCCACTGCATCAACAGCACGGATGAGGTCGAGCAGCGTCTCTTTTTCGCCCTCCGGGAAATCGAGTCCGTAGGAGGAAAGGTGGATACCCGTCAGCACTACTTCCTGATAACCGGCCTCTGCCAGACGTTTTACTTCTTCTACCACATCACTCTGGCGGCGGCTTCTGACTCTGCCGCGCGCGTACGGGATAATACAATAAGTACAGAACTGATTGCATCCATCCTGTACTTTCAGGAATGCGCGGGTGTGCTCCGCCGTTTTGCTGATCGAGAGTGTCTCGTACTCACGGTTGTGTGTCATATCCACGAGGAAGCTCTTACCCTCCGCGTTGGATGGTTTTCCACCGTCCTCACGTTCTGCCAGAAAGTTTTCCAGAATATCCACAAGATCTTTCTTCTTATTATTTCCGATGATCAGATCAATCGCCGTATCCTCTTCGAGTTTTTCCCCAGCCGCCTGCACATAACAGCCGCAGGCCACGACAACCGCATCGGGATTCATCTTTTTCGCTTTGTGCAGCATCTGCCGCGATTTCCGGTCCGCAATGTTCGTCACGGTACACGTATTGATAATGTAAACATCCGCTCCCGGTGCAAAAGGCACGATCTCGTACCCTCTGTTTTCGAGGAGCTGCTGGATGGCTTCCAGCTCATATGCGTTCACTTTACACCCAAGATTATGCAAAGCTACCGTTTTTTTCATGCCATACTCCTTTCTTCTTCATCTTTATTATTAAAAATCACGAAGATTCCACTTTATCTTTGTATGTTTTCGCATTGACTTTTTCCCCTCCAGACGGTAAGATAAAGCTGTTAAATGAGGGTAATAAATAATGTTAACCAAATAACAGGGAGGATTACAAACATGAAAACAGTACAGATTTCTCTTAATTCTATCGACAAAGTAAAATCTTTCGTCAACGACATTTCCAAATTCGATTTTGATTTCGATCTGGTATCCGGAAGATACGTAATCGACGCAAAATCCATCATGGGAATCTTCAGCCTCGACCTTTCCAAACCGATCGACCTGAACGTCCATGCTGATGGAGATGCTCTTCAGACCGTACTTGATGTTCTTGCTCCGTACATTGTATAATTACGATAGAACATAAGGGCCGCGCACTCGCCGCGGCTCTTTTTTTGTCTTTGTTTATCATCAGGACCGGATCTTGTTTTTCAGAACCCCCAAAACAAGATCCGGCCTTTTTGTTCTTTAAAGCAAGTTTTCCTTAGCAGACCTCGATCGTCTCTGCGGTAGAAACTGCGCGTTCCATCATCTCGTCGATCACGTCGTCCAGATGGCGCTCGGAGCATTTGATGACATTCAGGTTCGGTTTTGTCACCGGATGCTTTGCAACGAAGATCGTGCAGCAGTCCTCATACGGCAGAACAGATGTCTCGTACGTACCGATTTTTTCGGAAATATCGACGATCTCCTGTTTGTCGAAACCGATCAGCGGACGGAAGACCGGCATGGTGCAGACTTCGTTGGTAACGGCGAGGGAATGCATCGTCTGGCTTGCCACCTGTCCGATACTCTCTCCGGTGATCAGGCCAAGGCATTTGTCCTGACGTGCAAACGCTTCTGCGATCTTCATCATATAACGGCGCATGATGATGGTCAGCTCGTCGTGCGGGCATTTTTCGTAGATTGCAAGCTGGATCTCGGTGAAGTTGACCACATGCAGACGGATCGGGCCGCTGTAGCGTGCAACAAGTTTTGCAAGATCCACAACCTTCTGTTTGGCTCTCTCGCTGGTGTACGGCGGAGCGTGGAAGTAAACGGCATCAATCTTAACACCGCGTTTTGCGATCATGTATCCGGCAACCGGGCTGTCGATACCGCCGGAAAGCAGCAGCATGGCCTGTCCGTTTGTGCCGACCGGCATACCGCCAGGGCCTGCGATGCTCTCGCAGTACAGATAAATCTTCTGACGCAGCTCGACGTTCAGATAGATATCCGGCTCGTGAACGTCTACTTTGAGGTTCGGGCAGACATCGAGGATGCGGCCGCCCAGCTCGCAGTTGACTTCCATTGTGTGCATCGGATAGTTTTTGTTCGCACGGCGTGCGCATACCTTAAAGGTTTTCTCCTCGCTCGGGTACAGCTCTTTCACGTAGGAAACCACTGCCTCTGCCAGATCTTCAAAGCCGGTGTCCTCTAAAATGACAACCGGGCAGATCTCGGCGATACCGAAAACTCTTGTCAGCGCATCGACAGCGCCCTCGTAATCAAAGTCTCCTTCGGTGTTGACATAGATTCGTCCCATCTCACGGGTGACCTGGAAATTTCCGTCTACCGGGGCAAGCGCGTGCTCCATCTGTACGCAGAGCGCTTTCTCGAACAGATGACGGTTCTTTCCTTTAATGCCGATCTCGGCATATTTTACCAGAAATGCTTTGTACATCATCGTTTTTTATTCTCCTTTTTTCTCAGCCAGATCGCGGAAGAACAGAGGATATTCCTCAGAAAATTTCTTCAGGATCAGGTCAGATACCTGACGCATCTGCGGATGTGCGGCGTTGGCGCTTCGAAGCCGGATAAAGTGGCGCCACTCTCTTAAGTTCATGGTCATGACGATCTCGGTTTTCAGGGAGTTCGGAAGAATGCTTCTTGCCTCCTCCGGCTTTGCTCCGAGTTCGAGCATCTGGAAGTAATACTGCTCTGCAGCTTCCATTGCTTTCTGCCATACCTCGTATTTTTTACGGTCGTTCTCGTCGTCCAGATCATAGGAAAATCCGGTTGCCAGATCGATACAGGTGATCTGGTTTCCAAATTTATCTTTCGAATAGTTGCAGTAGCGGGTGCTCTCCTGGCTGTAGCTTGCGATACGGTGGCGGACGATCTCATGGGTCACGCCGCGGTCGCACGTTACTTTTACGGTGATGGAGCCGTGCTCAATGACGGATTCATGGCCGCGTTTGATGATGCCTGCGATGAATTTCTCTGCAGTGCCTTCTCCAATGCGCTCCTCGCTCTTGTAGCAGACTCTTCCGATTTTCTCGATCCGGCGCAGCATATCCTCGTAGGATTCGGTGCTCAGGATTTCAATTTCCGGCTGTATTGTAATCATAATTTTCCTCTTTCTATTATTTCCTGGTAAATCTGCGCAGCATCGGCAGTACCTCGCGCAGCGTATCCAGGGTGTAATCAATCTGTTCCAGTGTCGTAAATTCGCTGAAGCTGAACCGCACGGCAGACTCCATCTCGGCTTTCGATGCGCCGATGGCAGTCAGCGTCGGGCTTCCGGCTCTCTTGTGTGATGAGCAGGCGCTTCCGGCGGAAACGTAGATCTGGCGGTCCTCCAGCGTGTGCAGCAGCACTTCACTACGCACATTTAAGAACGATGCATTGACAATCTGCGGCGCACCCTCTTCTTCCGGCATGCCATGGATGACCACATCGTCCAGCTCCCGCAAGCCTTCGATCAGACGGTGTTTACAGGCACGCATCTGCGCAGTCTGCTCGTCAAAATGCCTGTAAACGATCTCAGCGGATTTCGCAAGGCCTGCGATGCCCGGCACATTGTCGGTTCCGGAACGCATGCCGTTCTGCTGGCCGCCGCCTAAGATCAGCGGACGGATTTTTACTTTCTCATCAATATATAAAAAGCCGCTTCCCTTCGGTCCGTGGATCTTGTGGCCGCTCACGGAGAGCATGTCGATGCCCATCCGTTTCGGATAAATCCGGTATTTGCCGAACGCCTGGATCGCATCGACATGAAAATACGTTTTCGGATTTTTCGCCTTGATTCTGCGTCCGATCTCCCCGATTGGCTCAACAGCACCGATCTCATTGTTGACATACATAATCGAAACGAGAATCGTCTCCGGCGTGATCGCTTCTTCGAGTTCGTTCACATCCACAAGGCCTTCTTTATTTACCGGCAGGCGCGTAATACGGAATCCCTGCTCCTCCAGAAATGCCAGCGGTGCCGACACGGCCGGGTGCTCGATCGCGCTTGTGATGATGTGGTTTCCCGTTCTCTTATTTGCCATTGCTGTTCCGACGAGCGCCCAGTTGTCGGACTCTGTGCCACCGGAGGTAAAGAAAATTTCTTTTTCTTTGACTTTCAGAATCTTTGCCAGCGTTTCCTGGGCGGTTCTGATATATTGTTCTGCTTCTACCCCTTTTTGATGCATCGCAGACGGATTTCCATAATGATTTACCATCAGATCACAGACGAGATCTGCGGTTTCCTGATAAACACAGGTGGTTGCGGAATTGTCCAGATATGCTTCCATTATCTTGTTCGTTCCCTTCCTTCTAAAAGATACACCAGAATGGAAAGCACGGTCATTCCGGCCGTTTCCGTGCGCAGAATGCGCTTTCCGAGCGTAATCGGCTCTACCTTTTCCTTCATGGCCATTTCCACTTCCGCTTCGTCGATGCCGCCCTCCGGTCCGATCAGGATCGCAATAGATTCACCCGGTTCAATGGATTCCAGAATTCTTCTCGTTCCTTCCATCCCCTCTGCGTTCTCATACGGCATCAGGCGAACGTCTGATTCTGCCATCATTGCAAGCGCCTGCTGAAATGTAACAGGCATGTGTACCGTCGGAATCTGCATCCGTTTGGACTGCTTTGCCGCACCAAGCGCGATCGTCTGCCAACGCTCTGCTTTCTTTTCCGCCTTTTTCCGGTCCAGCTTCACAACGCAGCGTTTCATCTCCACCGGAACAATTTCCGTCGCACCAAGTTCCACTGCTTTTTGGATGATCAGTTCCATTTTGTCACCTTTTGGCAGACCCTGAAACAGTACAATTCCGGACGGGAGTTCTCTGTCTGCTGCTGTGACTTCTTCTACTGCGGCAAGAACCTCCCCTTCCGGGAAATCCGAAACGGCACAATGATATTCCTTTTCGCCTCCGGTACTGACCAGTATTTTTTCGCCCGGCCGCATGCGGAGCACATTTTTGATGTGATTAACGTCACTGCCCGTGATGTGGACAGTGCCGTCATAAATCTGACTTTCTTCTACAAAAAAACGGTACATGAATCTGTTCTCTTTCTCTTCTGGTGTTTCGCTTTTCTTAATTTACATCGGTTTTCTTGCTGTAACAGAAACCCATTCGCCCTGATGTGTAACTTCAACCACTTCAAGTCCCGCTGCAACGACTGCCTCTTTGACAACTTCCTCTTTCACATCGAGAATGCCGGATGTGATATAAACAGCGCCCGGCTTCATCTGGTGTACGATTACCGGCGTCAGCGGAACGAGAACATCTGCAAGAATATTGGCGGTAACGATATCGTATTTCTCGTATCCGACTCTGTCCTGTACTTCTTTGTCATCAATGATATTTCCGATCATCATATCAAAAGCTTCTACCGGAATTCCATTGACTTCTTTGTTTTCCTCAACCGCAGGAACCGCACACGGATCGAGGTCTGTTCCGACCGCATGACGCGCACCAAGCTTCAGTGCAATAATCGAAAGAATACCGCTTCCGGTTCCGACATCAAGCAGCTCGGTATCCTTTGTCACATATTTCTTTAACTGACGGATGCAAAGCTGTGTTGTCTCATGCATACCCGTTCCAAAGGCTGTGCCCGGATCGATATGGATGATCATTTTATCCCGGTCTTCCGGCTTTACTTCCTCCCAGGACGGGATGATCAGAATGTCGTCCACATAGAACTGTTTGAAATACTGTTTCCAGTTGTTGATCCAGTCCTTGTCCTCTGTCTCAGACTCTGTGATGGTGCACTCTCCAAGGTCCAGGAACTCCTGCATTTCTGCAAGTGCCGCGCGGACATCTGCAAGAACCTTCTCCTTGTCCTCATCCACATCGAGGTAAAAATTCAGGTAGGCAATGCCGTCGTCATCCGGAATATCCGGCATGATATCTACGAACATCTGCTGTTTGTCGCTCTCGGTCAAAGGCTGTTTGTCCTGAATTTCCACGCCTTCGATTCCCACATCGGCCAGAGTAGAGATCACAATGTCTTCCACTTCCGATCTTGTTTTTAATGTAAATTTATTCCATTTCATTGTTTAAACTCCTTTTTGCGCTTCTCTTTTCCATACGTGCAAAGAAAACCACATTTATCATACACGATATCGTTCCTGTTGTAAATGTTATTTTCGGCTTTTACGGCCCGTCTCAATCCGAAATCTTGGTCAGAAAGCCATCTTTTTTCGCCTTCTGATAACGCCATACCAGCCCGAGTGTGGATAAAATGCGAACCCCAAGATCTATCAGATTGAACCGGTACAGTGCCGTAAGATCTGCCCCAAGTGCCGTATACAGACGGACACCAAGCAGCGGCAGAACACTGTTGGTCAGCGTTGTAATCATCGTAAAGAGGCTGATCAAAAGCGAACGGTTCTTTTCCGGCGCGGCATTTAAGAGAATCTGTATCGTACAAAGTGCAACGGCACACTGCGGAGCATTCAGAACCGTCATCAGAACAATAAAAGCAACCCCGCGGTACGCCAGGGGCAGATGAGGAGCCAGAATCATGATAACCGGGCAGAAGCAAAGACCGATCCCGGCGAAAATCAGTGCAAAATCCGGCGATTTTTTCCGGACAACCTTCGCGATCATTCCAACTGCCGCAAGCTGACCGATATTGAAAACACCGTTGCAGATGGAAAGTGTCATCTCCGACATTTTGCAATATTTGACCTGTCCTAAATACCACATGCTCCAGTCAAGCTGCCAGGTGATATAGAAAAAGACCACCGGCACGAAGAACCAGCGCAATGCTTTATTTTTTCCCACACTTGTGATCGCCTCCAGCAGGTCAGAAACAGAAAAACGTGAGGATGCATTTCCCGCTTCTGCCGGAGCTTTGCCCTCCTCCTGCTGTTTCACCGGAATTTTTTTGATTGCAGCGGCCTGCAGCAGAACACAGACAGCACACAGATAAAAGAAGCTTCGGAGTACCAGAAGTTTTCCATCGGCCGTGTGGCATCTTCCCATCAGAATCCCGCAGATCACCGGTGCAAGAATGCCAATCACAAACATGAACTGATTCCGAAAGGCATAGACATCGTTTCGCTGCCGCAGTGAAACCGCAGCACCGAACATTGCCTGCCACTGCGCATTGTAAATAGCAAGTGCCCCCGCAGTAAATGCCAGTGATACAAAAAACAGCTCCATACATCTCTCGCCGAGTGCCGGTACACTTCCAAGAAATGCATAGCCGGCACACATCACAAGAAGCGTAAGCATCGGTATCGTCTTTGTCGACTTCAGACGATCCGCCAGAATTCCAAGCGGCAGCAGTGCTGCACACGCTACAATGTTCGGCACCATCTGGATAATGCCGATCTGACTGTCGGTTGCACCCATGTTTGTCGCATACAGATTCAGGCCGAAACCGTTGATCGATGTGATATATTGCAGAAATACACCCTCGACGGCAAACAGCAGCATGGTCTGCGCAGATGGCGGCATCTTTTTTACCCGATAAAACAGACTCTTTTTCATTGTTTGATCCCCCATACCTTCTTCTGTTGTCTTCACGTTCCTGCCCCCGCCGGATACGTAAAGATTCTGCTCTCATAATGGCAATTTCATGTTCAAATGTCAACAGAAATACTCGGATCCGATGTGAGAAATTTAACGGCATTTTCTGTCAATATTCACAAAAGAAAAAAGGGCATTCTCCCTGTTAAATGCATGGGTTTGGCATAAGAAAAAGGAGCCCCCGTTTTACCTGGGGCTCCGCCTATTGGAAATGTTTATAGCAATCTCAGAAACTTGCGTTATTTTCGGGGTTTGCTATCAGAATTCGATCTCGCGCAGATATCTGTGCAGCGCATCCTGCCAGGTCGGCAGTTTTTCGAATCCGTTCTCGGTCAGTTTCTCTTTGCTCATGCGGCTGTTGGACGGACGTTTTGCTTTTGCCGGGTACTGGTCAGAGCTTACCGGTGATACACTTACTTTTCCGTAAGCCGGATCGATCTCAGCGGCCTGTTTGAAAATCTCGCAGGCGAACTCATACCAGGAGCAGAGTCCCTCGTTTGTTGCATGGTAGCGGCCGTAGTTCTCTTTCTCTGCCATGTCGACAAGCAGGCGGGACAGGTCGTAGGTGTAGGTCGGGCTTCCTACCTGATCATCTACAACAGTCAGATGATCGTGTGTCTTTCCAAGGTTCAGCATGGTCTTGATGAAGTTCTTTCCGTTCACGCCGAATACCCATGCGATGCGGACGATGTAGAATTTTTTCACCCATTTCTCTACCGCGAGCTCTCCCTCGTATTTCGTCTGGCCGTATACGTTCAGCGGATGACGCTCATCATCCGGCTCCCACGGGCGGGTACCCTGGCCGTCGAATACGTAGTCGGTGGAGATGTAGATCATTTTGCAGTCAAGGTCATGGCAGACTTTTGCGATATTCTCGGTTCCGACTGCATTGACCTGATGTACTTTTTCTTTTTTGTCATCATCCTCAGCAAGGTCTACAGCGGTCCATGCTGCACAGTGGATTACGACATCCGGGTTTGCTTCGGTAATGACTTTTCTTACGCTTTCTGCATCGGTGATATCCATTTCTTCAATATCAACGCCGATTCCTTCATGACCGCGTTTTGCAAGTTCATTCATGACGTCATGGCCGAGCTGGCCTTTTACACCTGTTACAAATACTCTCATAATGGTTCTCCTTTTTTCTGATTTTGTTATCGTTATGTTTTGTCTGTCTCTTGTTTTTCAGTCTGATTTTCTGTTTGTACCATGAGTATAAAGGATGACGTTATGTCATGGTCAAGCATTTTTTTCAAAAACTGCCCCGGATTTTTCTTCCGGGGCAGTTTTCTTCAACGCTGTTCGCTTTTATTTGTCGATATATTTTCCGTTCATCACATCCATCAGATACTGGCCGTACTGATTTTTCTTCAGTGGTTCGATGTCGGTCAGAAGCTGGTCTTTGCCGATCCAGCCGTTCAGGTAACCGATCTCCTCCAGGCACGCAATCTTGCGGTGCTGATGCGTCTCGATGGTTTTTACGAAGTTGGTTGCCTCTACCAGACTCTCATGTGTACCGGTATCCAGCCAGGTGAAGCCCTGTCCGAGAAGCTCAACGTTCAGACTGCCGTCTTCCAGATAGATCCGGTTCAGGTCGGTGATCTCAAGCTCTCCGCGCGGTGACGGTTTCAGGTTCTTTGCATACTCTACGACTTTGTTGTCATAGAAATACAGACCTGTAACACAATAGTTTGATTTCGGTTTCTCCGGTTTCTCTTCGATGGAGATGGCTTTTCCCTCGGAGTCAAATTCTACGATTCCGAAACGCTCCGGATCATCTACATAATAGCCGAATACGGTTGCGCCTTTTCCGGTCTCAGCGTTTTCTACTGCTGCTTTCAGGCGTTTGTTCAGACCGTGTCCGAAGAAGATGTTGTCGCCGAGCACCATGGCAACGGAATCATCCCCGATGAACTCCTCGCCGATGATGAAGGCCTGTGCCAGTCCGTCCGGGCTTGGCTGTACCTTGTAGGAAAGCTGTACACCGAACTGATGGCCGTCACCGAGCAGTGCCTCGAAACGCGGGGTGTCCTGCGGGGTGGAGATAATCAGGATGTCGCGGATGCCTGCATTCATAAGAACAGACAGCGGATAATAGATCATCGGCTTGTCATAGATCGGGAGAAGCTGTTTCGATGTTACCATAGTTAACGGATAAAGACGTGTGCCGGAACCTCCGGCAAGTACGATACCTTTCATAATTCGTTACTCCTTTTTCGTATATGATACCTCTAGTATAACCTCATTCCCGGAAACGCGTCAACCCGTATCGTAACGTAACCGTTACTGTTCACTCAGCAGTGAAACACTTGCTGTTTCGCTGCGTAAGAACATGTTTCAGGTGTGAGCAACCCTCCTTTTGCGAAGCAAAACTTTAAATGAGGGTTGCGAATGTTACAGTTCGCTGGGCACCAGTGAACTGTAACACGTAACGGTGTGTGATAACTTTGTGACGTTTCTGTTATCAGCAGCTGTATTTCGTCAGTTTCTGGCGGGAATAGATCGAGCTGTTGCGGTTGAATACGTAGGCCGCGGTACAGACAATAAAGAAATATGGCAGATAATCGTAGCCAAAAATCTCGCCGCCGATGAAAATAGGCGCCAGTAAGGTATTGGTTCCGCCACCGAAAACCGCCGCATAGCCAAGCGCCGCGGAAAGCTCCACCGGAATACCGAACAGATTGCCAAGGACTGCTCCCAGGGTTGCTCCGATGGTAAACAGCGGTGTTACCTCGCCGCCCTGAAACCCGGCGGACAGCGTCAGAATTGTCAGGATAAATTTCAGCGCCCAGTCATATGCATATACCTTTTCCCCATGAAATACCGCTTCCACCAGATTCGTTCCAAAGCCGCAATACCGTCCGCGGTACAGAAGCAGGAACAGAATGCTAAGGATAACACCGATGGAGAAAACACGTACCAGCGGATTTTTGATTTTTTCGCCGAGATATTTTTTCGTGTGCTTTAAGCACCAGGCGAAGAGGCCGCCTGTGATTCCAAAAATAATACCAAGTGTAATCAGACGTACCAGCAGGAACGGTGTCAGGCTTTCACTGATGTGGACAGCCAGATTTTCTTTGCGGATTCCAAGCAGGGAAGCTACAGCGCTCGCAGAGAAAGATGCGGTAAACGCCGGAAGCAGTGCCTCGTACCGCATTTCACCCGCAGCGAGCACCTCTACCGCAAAGATCACAGCTGCAATCGGCGTTCCGAACATGCCCGCAAAGCCGGCGGCCATACCGGTTATCAGAAAGATACCGGGCGCGTTTTTAAACGGTAATTTTTTGCCGGCAAAATAGGAAAACACAGCACCGATCTGAACGGCAACGCCCTCGCGGCCGGCGCTTCCACCGAACAGATGCGTCAACGCCGTTGAGAGCATTGCCAGCGGAATCATGCGAAGCGGAAGCTCTGTCTCCTCCTCATACGCTACATCAAAAATCAGACTCATGCCTCCTTTTCCCCTGCCACCGAATTTCTGATTGACTGCCACGATCACAAGACCTGCCATAGCGAGAAACGGCAGACACCAGAAAAGATGTGCCACGCGAACAGCCGTGACTTTCAAAAGCAGACGGCAGAACAGCGCCTCAATCAGACCGACTGCCGCACCGAGCGGAACGCCGGTCACACCGAGCAGCAGCAGGGCGCCGTAGGTGCGAAGGGATTTCTTCAGTTCTTCTTTCATTCTCTTTCTCTCCTTTTCGAATTCTGCTGTTATCATATCACGAAGCGGACAGATTGTGAACTATGGATACCTTTTCCTCCATACTCTTTGCCAGTGCGTCGGCAAATTTTTCCTGCATCCGGATTACTTCTTTCATCTCCTGCTCCGTAAACTGCGCCGCAGCTTCCTCCTCGGACTGAAACAGCGGAAGAACCAGCTCTCTCGCATGCTGTTTTCCCGTTTCAGTCAGACTGATGATTTTTTCCCGCCGGTTTGCCGGATTGACTTCCATTTCGATATATCCTGTTTTCGTTTTTAGTCCGTTTTCGTACTTTTTGTTTTAGTGTTTTTTTCTTCCTTTGTCAAGATTTCCAAAAGCCTCTTTTTTCCGTATATTTTCCGGCATTTTTCAAATACTAGCAACTGTCCAGACACTGTTAGGGAAAGGAGATTTTGAAGATGAGAAAAATCAGAAGAGTGTGTATGACGCTGGCATTGGCGGTATTACTGGCCGGGATGACGGCCTGTGGAAACAACACCACGAATGACACCGGAAATGGCAATACCAACACGGAGAGCGACATGGGACAGACGGATAACAGAAACGATGTCAATACGACAGAGATGCCGTCAAACGACAATGTAAATGATGTGACGGAGGGCACCGATGGGAATGCCAACGGTACGAACGGTACAAATACCGGGGATGGAAATACCCTTGGGGATGATGTCGGCGACGCCGCTGAAGATGTGACCCGTGGTGTCGGTGAGGGCGTTGAGGATGTCGGCCGCGCGGTGGACGATGTGGTAAGCGGCGGCGACAATGAGACGCAGAATCCGCAGGAAAACGGAGCAACTACACAGAATGGAGCGGGGATGGCACAGTAAATATGCACTTCTGCTGCTCCCGTATCTAAAAAACTTCCCTTGGCGAACGATATATGCAGGTTCGCCGGGAAGTTTTTTTACTGCCAGGCACATCAGCACCTGGTTTAATCCGTCAATTTTGATTTTTTCTTTTACAGACCGCATCTGAATTTTCTGCCCTTCGCGCCAAGAATGCTGGCCATCCGATCGCCCCACGCTGCACGCTCTGCATAAATATCAACCCGTTCCAGATCTCCGCTCCGGTCCACAAAGGCAGGGAACAGGAATCCACAGATAGGATTTCCCGGCTCGTATTCTCCAACCAGCGGGCAGACAGCGCAGATCAGATAGGGGAACATCTCCTCGGATTCCCCCAGGCGCTCTTTATCGGAAGCCTTTGCAGGAATATCATACCGGTCATAAAACATGTAAATGGCATAAGCCCCGTGAATCTGCAATCCTTCGATCAGGATATCATAGAACGTTTCCAACAGCGCATCGTTCTTCAGTCCGCATTCCCGCAGCGCCATCAGCATCTGCCAGATACTGCCCGGCCCCTGGGATGTTTCCGGAAAACGGTATTCCCGCAGCTTCTCATTCGATTCCGCAAACGGAATTTTCTTGGCAATCGCCAGATTCCTGGCCTTTTCCGAACCGGACAGTTTCAGAAAATGAATGTTGAAACTGCCGTCATACTCCCCATCCGAATCCGTATAGCAACCCGCCATCCGCACAAACGAAGTCCGCGCCGGCGTCATCCTCCTCGTCAGCTCCAGCATGTCTTCCCGATTAATCATACATTCCCTCCGACAGTAAATATATTCGAAACTCTCTGCCTTTGATCTTATCATAACATGCTTTTTCTGTCAGCAGGTTTTTCGGAATCAGATGGGATACTTATTGACCAGCTTCTTAAATTCCGCCACAGACACTGCCATACAGTCGGCGGCATCCTGAATGCTGATCGTTCCTTTTTTTAATAAATTTGATAACACCTCAAGTTTGCCTTTTTCAATGCCTTCCGTTTTGCTGTCTTCCATCATTTCATCAATTGCCTGGCTTATATTTTTATAAATTGCGTTCCTTCTCACCATTTGATAAAATCAAGACAGTATCTCGCATTTTATGATTTTGACATAGAAAGGAAAACACATGAAATTAGCAGTAATCAGTGATCTTCATGGGAATTATTATGCACTCTCGAAGGTGATGGAGTTTCTTCGCAGGCAGCAAATTGACGGTATCATCGGGCTGGGGGATTTTGTGACGGATGGGCCGTTTCCGCAGAGGATGATGGGGGTGCTCCGCGAAATGCAGGAGGAGTTTCCGTGCTATCTGGTGCGCGGCAACCGGGAGGAATATCTGCTTGAGAATCTCTGGCAGCCGCAGAACTGGAAGGCGGGTTCTTCGACGAGCGGGCTTCTGGATTACACGTTTCGGAATCTTACCGATCAGGATCTAAAATTTTTTGAGCAGCTGCCGACAGACGGTGTTCTGATTGGAAAGCTGGATGAAGCCGGGAAACTGGTTCCCGTTTTTGTGCCGCAGGAAGAAGTTACACCGGACACCTGCCGTGAATCCCTTTTCCCGGCACTTCGGCTCTGCCACGGCGCACCTGGTGAAATCCGAGGGAATTTCGGGCTGCATCCGGAGCTCCTGCTTTCTCATCTGGAAAATCTCGATGCCTCCATCCTGCTTGGCGGCCACAGCCACAAGCAGGAACAGAAAGAATACGCAGGAAAAACGTATCTGAATCCAGGATCTCTTGGGCTTGCGCTTGATGATGTCGGCGGCCATGCGCACTTCGCAATTCTGACGTTGGAAAACAGCACATGGCAGATCGAATGTTTTCAGATCCCCTATGATCTCGAGGGCTATCTCGCCGAGTTCGACCGTGCCGAACTGGAAACCCACGGCAGTGTACTTGCCCGCTCCTTAAAGCGGACGCTGACCTGCGGTATCAATTACTTTTATCTCACGGTAAAACGGGTGCGGGAACTTGCGGATGCACTGGCGCTGACTGATCTTGACGAAGAGCTCTGGGAAAAAGCGGAACGGGAGCTGAAATAGATTTTTTGACAGAGGAACGTATTCCTATTACGCTGCATAAGTGAAAAAACTCATTGGCTAAAACAGAAAAGCAGCTCGAAAGAAGGCAGGCTGTGCAACTGCACACAGCCTGCCTTCTTTTTTATCTTTTCTATTTCCTGCTTCTGCCTTACTTCGCGGCAATCACATCCTGCATATCATACATACCGGCTGGCTTTCCAGCCAGGAATTTTGCGGCCTCTACAGCACCTTTTCCAAAAACTCCCTTGGAATATGCCCTGTGGGACAGGGTAACAACCTCGTCCGGGCCTGCGAAGATGACGTCGTGATCTCCGACGATGGTGCCGCCGCGTACAGCAGAGATTCCGATTTCTTTCGAGTCACGCTGCTCGTGGCGCTGGCTTCTGTCGTATACGTAGTGGTACTGGTTGTCCATTGCCGCGTTCAGGCTGTCTGCCAGGGCGATGGCGGTTCCGCTTGGAGCGTCGCATTTCAGTTTGTGGTGTTTCTCCACGATCTCCATATCAAAGCCTGCTTCGGCAAGCACTTTTGCAGCTGCCTGTACCAGTTTCATCAGCGTATTCACACCAAGGGACATATTTGCAGAGCGGAGAACCGGGATTTCTTTGCTGGTCTCCTGCACTTTTTTGAGCTGATCCTCGGTGAGGCCTGTGGTGCAGAGGACGAGTGGAAGTTTTTTCTCCTTGCAGGCATCGAGCAGTGCGTCGGCTGCCTTGTAGGAAGAAAAGTCAACGACTACGTCTGCCGGAACATCGCATTCTGCCAGGCTTTTGAATACCGGATAATCGTTCTGGCCGTTGTCGTTCATATCGATTCCGGCTATGATTTCTGCATTTGCATCTTCTTTTACCAGGCCGGTGATGACCTGTCCCATATGGCCGTTGCAGCCATGCATAATAATTTTAACCATTGTCTTTTTCCTTCTTTACTTCGTGTATTCTTAACTTAAGCCAGTTTGATTCCAAAATCTTTCATAGCCTTTGCCAGGCGCTCCTGGTTCTGCGGCTCCATCTCGGTCAGCGGCAGACGAAGCGGTCCAACCTCTTTGCCCATCAGGTTCAGCGCTGCTTTTACCGGAATCGGGTTTACTTCGCAGAACAGCGCATCGATGAGCGGCAGTGCTCTCAGCTGGATTTCTCTGGATCCGGCCACATCGCCGTCGAGGAATTTCTGTACCATGTCGTGGGTCTCACGCGGTGCTACGTTGGAAAGAACGGAGATTACACCGCTTCCGCCAAGGGAAAGGATCGGCACAACCTGATCGTCGTTTCCGGAGTACAGATCGATCTTTCCATCGGTCAGCTGCATAATTTTTGCGACCTGGGAAATGTTTCCGGAAGCCTCTTTGACTGCAACGATATTCTCAACGTTGTTGAACAGATAGACGATCGTTTCCGGTGCAATGTTTACGCCGGTTCTGCCCTGAATGTTGTAAAGGATGACCGGCACTTTGACGCTGTCTGCGATTGCGGTAAAGTGTGCAATCAGGCCCTTCTGTGTTGCTTTATTGTAATACGGAGAAACGAGAAGAAGTCCGTCCACGCCGTATTTTTCTGCTTCCTGAGACAGATAAATTGCTGTCTCCGTGCTGTTGGAGCCGGTTCCTGCAATTACCGGGATTCTGTGATTTACTTTTTCCACGGTATATTTGATGGCATCCAGATGCTCCTCATGGGACAGGGTCGAAGCCTCACCGGTGGTTCCGCAGATAACGATGGCGTCAGTTCCGCCGGCGATCTGCTCCTCAATCAGTTCTCCGAGTTTTTCGTAATTCACTTCCTGTGTTTCGGTCATCGGTGTGATAATTGCAACAGCTGCACCTTTAAAAATAGACATTCTCTTTTCCTCCTGTATGTTGTGTCAGATAAAACCATAAGAAATCAGTCGCCGGAGCTTATCTCCCACGGAAAATTTCACTTTCCGTTTAAAAAAAGAGGCGCCTCATCCCAGATAAGATCGCCTCCAAATTCACACATACGCAGTATCTATGATCAGATAGCTCTCCATCTCTCGATGACAGTCGCAGATTTTTTCAACCTGCGCCCAGGAGCATACCGGTTCAGCGCCGGATGTCCTTCGGCATTCTTCCCTTTTCCTCTTCTTCTTTTGCTGCTGAGGCATCCGAAAAGGTACTCTTGAAGTAATGCGACCTCTATCCACTTCAGTTCTGCTTTTACTATAGCATCATTAAATTTTCTTGTCAACAGCGGATCGCGCTTTAACTCTCACTATATTCCAGCTTGCTCACCGAAACCTCATATGCGGTCCGCTTTTCCATTTCCGTCTCGCTCAGCCGCTTCATATATTCCCGGCTCTGGATCCGTCCCCAGATGAGAACGTGGCCGCCCACGGCAAACGCAGAGGCATACCGCGCATTCCGTCCCCAGCAGATGCACGGGATATAATCTGATTTTCCATACGGACGGTTGACCGCGATCAGAAGGTCGGCGATCTCTCTTCCCAGAGGTGTTTTCCGGTAGACCGGCGGTTTACATATGTATCCATCGAGGTAAATCTGGTTGGATTTGACGGAATCGTCCTCTTCCTCCACGAAACTTAATTCCCGCGCAAATACGGAGAGTACCAGACGGTTCTTCTTCTCCTCGTGGCGGTTGTAGGACCGGAACTGACCGCTGATGCAGATCCACTCACCCTGGTAATCCTGTGATACGTCCACCAGCCGCTCGGAGACCATCACCGGAATGATGTCCTGCGATTCACTCAACCGCTTGACCATCACATCGACGAGGTAAAAGCCCTCTCCGAATACCTGATGGCTGAATGTAAACGGGGAGACAATCTCTCCCATGATAACCACCTGATTGTTTTCAATCATCTTGTCTGCCATAATGAAAATCCCCTTCCTTTGTCTTTTCTTTCTGAATATTGATTTCTGATCGGTACTTTGCTGATCTATAATCCTAATGTATGAACCACATTTCTTTTTCAGAACCACTTTTTTCCAGATTTTTTTATTTCTATTCAAATCAGCATTCTGCCCAATTTTTTGTATATGTTTCTGTAAAAACCGCACCACATGCTTCGTATTTTCTACCATTGCAATACAAAAAATGTCACATCTTCCCTGTTTTTTTTCTCTGTTCTGTGCTATAATAGTTCAGATAGGCAGGCATCCAGCAGAGACAAAACGGCAAGGCACCTGCCTTTGTGCTGTGATAAACATTCCCGGCCGGCTTGAAATTTTGAAAAATTGAACCCGGCAGGGTCAACCCATAGGAAGAGGAATGAAGAAATGAAAACAACGAGAGAAGATGTAAGAAACGTTGCCATCATCGCCCATGTCGATCATGGTAAAACTACACTGGTAGACGAGCTTCTGAAACAGAGCGGCGTTTTCCGTGCCAATCAGGAGGTTCAGGAACGTGTCATGGACTCGAACGATATCGAGCGTGAGCGTGGAATCACCATTCTTTCCAAAAATACAGCAGTTTACTACAAGGGAACGAAAATCAACATCATCGACACCCCAGGCCATGCGGACTTCGGCGGCGAGGTTGAGCGAGTTCTGAAAATGGTAGACGGCGTTATTCTGGTTGTAGACGCATTCGAGGGCGCTATGCCGCAGACCAAATTCGTGCTGAAAAAAGCACTTGAGCTGAATCTTTCCGTTATCGTCTGCATCAACAAAATCGACCGCCCGGAGGCACGCCCGGACGAAGTTATCGACGAAGTGCTCGAGCTTCTGATGGACCTCGATGCATCTGACGAACAGCTTGACTGTCCGTTTCTGTACGCATCCGCAAAGATGGGTCATGCAGTACTCGATCTGAACGACACCCCGAAGGATATGACACCTCTGTTCGAGACCATTCTGAAATACATCCCGGCTCCGACCGGCGATCCGGAAGCTGGCACACAGCTTCTGATCAGTACCATCGACTACAACGAATACGTTGGACGTATCGGTGTCGGCAAAGTTGAAAACGGAACGATCCGCGTGAACCAGGACGTTATGCTGGTCAACCACCACGATCTGACCAAGAAGAAAAAAGTAAAGGTCAGCAAACTGTATGAATTTGACGGACTGAAAAAAGTAGAGGTTACTGAGGCAGGCATCGGTTCTATCGTTGCTGTTTCCGGTATCCCGGATATCCACATCGGAGATACTCTCTGCGGCGATCTGGACAACCCGGTTTCCATCCCGTTCCAGAAAATCTCCGAGCCGACTATTTCCATGAACTTCATCGTAAACGACAGCCCGCTGGCCGGTAAAGAAGGTAAATACGTAACTTCCCGCCACCTGCGTGACCGTCTGATGCGTGAGCTGAACACTGACGTTTCTCTCCGCGTCGAGGAGACTGATTCCGCAGACTGCTTCAAGGTTTCCGGCCGTGGTGAGCTGCATCTGTCCGTCCTGATCGAAAACATGCGCCGTGAGGGATATGAGTTCGCAGTAAGTAAGGCAGAGGTTATCTACAAAGAGGACGAGCGCGGACGCAAACTCGAGCCAATGGAAATCGCATACGTTGACGTTCCGGACGAGTTCTCCGGTACTGTCATCCAGCTCCTCAGCGAGCGTAAAGGCGAGCTTCACGGCATGAGCCGCGCAAGCGATGGTTCCACCCGTCTGGAGTTCGAAATCCCGGCACGAGGCCTGATTGGTTTCCGTGGAATCTTCATGACCTCCACCAAAGGAACTGGTATCCTGAACACCGAGTTTGAAGATTACGCACCGTACAAGGGCGACATTGAATACCGCAAACAGGGTTCCCTGATTGCTTTCGAGGCAGGCGAGTCCGTTACCTACGGTCTGTACTCCGCACAGGAGCGCGGTACTCTGTTCATCGGACCTGGCGAGAAGGTTTACGCCGGTATGGTTATCGGACAGAACGGTAAGGCTGAGGATATCGAGCTGAACGTCTGCAAGACGAAGCACCTGACCAACACCCGTACTTCTTCTTCCGACGAGGCACTGCGTCTGACTCCGCCGAGAATCCTTTCCCTGGAGCAGGCTCTGGACTTCATCGACAAGGACGAGCTTCTTGAGGTTACTCCGGTTTCCTTACGTATCCGTAAGAAAGAGCTGGATTCCAGACTTCGTAAGAGAGCGGCAATGAAATAAATTTTCATAAAATGACATAAGAACCGCCGGTTCACTCTTGATTTGAGAGTAAACCGGCGGTTCTTTGTCGTTTTTCTATTCTGTTTTCTATTCGTTTGTCGTTCCGCCATGGAAGCCGTAATACGTCTCTCCCGCTGCAAGATCCACGCCGTTTGCCGCTGCAAGAGTATGAATCGTGACAAGCTCATACCCGCGGTTGATCAGCTCCGGCACGATCGTTGCACACGATTCTACGGTCGTCTCGTGGATATCATGCATCAGGATAATGTCTCCCGGGCTTACACTGTCGAGAACGGCGCTGATGTTTGCCTGTACATTTTTTGTCTGCCAGTCCAGGGTATCGACATCCCACATGATGCTCGGGCGGCCGATAGATGCGAGCAGTTCATCGGTGCTGTTTCCATACGGGAAACGGATGACAGTTGCACCCTGTCCGTTGTTGTACTGGGCGATCAGATCATCCGTCATCTGGAACTGGGCAAGGCCGTCGTCGGTGCTCAGTTCTTTCATATTCGGATGCGCATAGGAGTGGTTTCCAAGCTCACAGCCGATCGCCGCCATGCGCGGGATCACATCTGCACCGTATTTTTCCACATTGCTGCCGAGCATAAAGAACGTCGCCTGTGCCCCGTACTGCTCCAGCGTATCGAGAAGCGTGCTGGTATAGACGCCTGGGCCGTCATCAAAGGTCAGGGCTACCATCATCGAGCCGTTGCGGTCTGGCTGGTAAACACCCTGGTCATCAAAGTAACAGCCTTTTCCGCCGATCGCTTTCCAGCCGGTCGCCATGTAACCATTGGAATCAAAATGGTACTGGTTTCCGTCGATATCTGCCCAGCCGTTGACGTAGTACGTTGTGGCATCCGTTGCGTACCACCAGCCCGACGAGCTGTACTGCCATCCCGGCGTCTCATTCGGCGGCGTGGTCTCCGCAAGCTTCTTAATTCCCGCATTTCCCGATCCGTCCTCCGCCTCCGGCGCCGTCTCGCTCACCGTCTTTGCGGCTGTGTCATTACTCAGTACAATTCCTTTTTTCGCAAGCTGCGCTCCCGCAAATTTCCAGATAAGCGCAAGAAAAAGAAGGCCGATTACCACACACAGGGAAATCCGTGATACTTTCTGCATCATCTGTCTGCGGCGCATCTGCTTTCTTCTCTGTTTCAATGATTTTCTTTCCATATGATCTGTTTATACTCCATCGTCCCGCCCCTTTGCGGAACTTTCTTCCATCGTAACACAAACGTTTTTCGACATTTTTCTACTTACTATCATAACGTGATCTGACCTAAGATGCAAGGCACAAATTCTTACATTTTTCCACTTCTGGTAAATTAATGTTTATCGTTTCTTAACATCTTGTCACAAAAAAAGAGTGACTCTGCACCCATGGTAAAAGCGGATACAAAATCACTCTTTGTCACTCTCTTTTAAAAAACCTGGTTTCTTTCTGGTGCTTTGCCACCAAATCACAGGTCTTTCACCTGTCCAGCCTGATTATCCTCTCTGCTTAAGAGTAACTGCAAAGTTTTAACGTTGCCAGAACAACGGAAGCAAACACCTTATGCCTCATGTCCTATTTTAGTCAGGAAATCGCTGCCCATCACCCATTTTTCGTTTTCCAGCGTCACAACGGACTCGAGTTTCCAGGTGACGGTCTCTATTTTGGTTTTGCGGAAGAAATGGAGGAAACGGGTTCGTCGCTCGATCGCAGCGGTCACGTTGGTTTCGATCTTCATCTGGTTGGATTCGTTGGTTACGGTTGTGGAGACGCTGCTCACGGTGATGCTGGTGATTCCGGTGTTGGTGTCGCTGTTCAGGTAGGCATCGCAGAGCTGCTGGTACTGTTCTTTGGCGGTTTTCTGTACGGCGGTGTCGGCGGAAAATTCATTTTTGATGGTGCTGAAGGATTTTCCGGCGGCTGCGGCTGTGAATACCTTGTCCAGGGACTCTTCTGCGCGGTCGGCGATGGTTTTGCCGGTGGAATCGTTGAGTTTTAAATCCGGCAGGAATTCCATGCTGCTGTTGTCCTGCACGAGGACGATCTCGCGGTATGGGTCTTTCTGTTTTTCGGTCAGTTCAATGGTGTGGCCGCCGAGGAAGAGATACGGGATTTTGTAGATGCTGACGTTATCTGCTGTCTCTTTTAAATACTTTTTCCCGACCTGCACGCCGTCCAGATAGAACGAGGCATCCGCCGGGACGGTGATTTCGACATCCGTCACGCAGCTGTCTTTCGGCACAACGTACCACTCTTTGAAGTTCCATTTTACGGTATCCCCGACGGCGATCTCCAATGTTTCTTCCTGCGAGTCGCTCATGCCTTTTAACGTGTACCGCACAGTATAAATCCTGTTTTCCCCGGTCTCAAGATTCTGTTTTCTGCGCATGAAAAAGCTCTTGATCTCCGGTGTTTCCTGCCCGTCAGTGCCGTCCTGTTTTGCTTTCCAGGTCATTGCATTGACGTAGTTCTTCCGCGACAGAAACGTGCTGTCCGGGAACTGGCATACATCGTATGCACTGTTCCAGTCTCCTGCCAGGCATGCTTCCACATAATTCCGTCCTGCCGCCTGCGGCGCATACAGATACGCGCCTGCCATAAAAAATACGGCGCACAGAATCAGAAACAGACTGAGATTCACGATCAGAATCCGCAGACTCATCGGCAGATCACGAAATTTTGCCGCCCGTATTTTCACAGAAAGCTCCGTCGTCTCTTCTCCGTCTTTTTCCACATGGCGGAATCTTTTTCCTTTTCTTTTCCACTTCTGGAGCATAGTTTACCTCATCTTTTCCTCTTATTTAGACTGTTCTTTCACCGCATACGTATGCACCCGGTCGCTCTTCTGGCTGTATGCCTCTCCCTCGGAATAATACTCCTCCGATGTCGTGGAAAAACGCGTAATCGTCTCTTTCACACGCTCTCCCGCCGTTTGCTGGTGGAGAAACAGCGCTGCAATCATCAGAATCACAAATATATCCAGAATCAGTACCGCCGCATTTGCCACGATGCCAGGTAATTTTTTTATCCACATAGGCTTCCCTCTTTTCTGTCTCCATTGTAACAAAATGCTCCCGAAAACACAAGGAAAGCAGAGACCCCGGCGAACCGAAAATTCTCTGCTTTTCACAAATGACATATTTATTTTTTAACCTTGTTTCAATCCACAGTCGGTAATTTCACAGAGTCTGACATGTCAGCAGAATGCTGACTGTGGTTTGCCTCATGTCAGTGGGGGATACCGATTTCTCTCCGCCCGCCACTGCCGTTAACTTTCTTATTTGCAATTCATCTCACCACCTATAGAGGTGGGAGAATCCTTGCTATTATTTGTTGAAGGGTTTACTCCTCGGTATCATCCTTTGACGGAATCATTTCCTCAAAGTCGAAGTCGAGCATCGGCTCTTCCTCTTCAGCTGACGGCTCTTCAACCGGAGCTTCTGCCATCGGAGCTGCCGGAGCATCGTCCTCAAGATCTTCGGTCAGAATCAGATCCTCGTCCTCTTCTTCCTCGATCATGCTGTCGGTATTCAGATGAATGTTGCTGTAGCACTTCATACCGGTACCGGCCGGGATCGGTTTACCGATGATAACGTTCTCTTTCAGGCCTACCAGATGGTCAACCTTACCCTTGATAGCAGCGTCGGTCAGAACCTTGGTGGTCTCCTGGAAGGATGCTGCGGACAGGAAGGAATCGGATGCCAGGGATGCTTTTGTGATACCAAGCAGTACCTGTTTTCCTTCTGCCGGCTCTTTGCCTTCTGCGATCAGAGCTTTGTTGGTCTCGTCGTAATCCAGGAAGTCTACCATGTCGCCCGGAAGGAATTCGGTATCTCCGTTCTCCTCGATGCGGATCTTCTTCAGCATCTGGCGAACGATAACCTCGATATGCTTATCGTTGATTTCTACACCCTGCAGACGGTAAACTCTCTGTACCTCGCGGATCATGTAATCCTGAACGGCACGTACACCTTTGATCTTCAGGATATCGTGCGGGTTGACAGAACCTTCGGTCAGCTCGTCTCCGGCTTCCAGAACAGTTCCGTCTGCGATCTTAATACGGGATCCGTAAGGGATCAGGTATGTCTTGGATACGCCGTCTTCCGGATTGGTAACAACGATTTCGCGTTTCTTCTTGGTGTCTTTGATCTGTGCAACACCGGCGATTTCGGTGATGATGGCAAGTCCTTTCGGCTTTCTTGCCTCGAAAAGCTCCTCGACACGAGGAAGACCCTGTGTGATATCTCCACCGGCAACACCACCGGTATGGAAGGTACGCATGGTCAGCTGTGTACCAGGCTCACCGATCGACTGTGCTGCGATAATTCCGACAGACTCACCAACCTGTACTGCCTCGCCGGTTGCCATGTTGGCACCATAGCATTTTGCGCAGATTCCGTTACCGGAACGGCAGGTAAGAATGGTACGGATTTTTACTTTTGTATAATGCTCACCGTTCTCGTTGATGCCGTCTTTGATGACACGGGCAGCACGTTTCGGGGTGATCATATGGTTTGCTTTTACAATGACGTTGCCGTCCTTGTCTTTGATCGTCTCGCAGGAGAAACGGCCTGTGATACGATCCTGCAGACTCTCGATCTGCTCTTTTCCGTCTGTGAACTCGCTGACCCACATACCCGGAATTTCGTCCTTGCCCTCGGCACAGTCGATTTCACGGATGATCAGGTCCTGAGAAACGTCTACCAGACGACGGGTCAGGTAACCGGAGTCGGCGGTACGAAGCGCGGTATCGGACATACCTTTTCGTGCTCCATGTGCGGACATGAAGTATTCCAGTACCTGAAGACCTTCACGGAAGTTTGACTTGATCGGCAGCTCGATGGTATGTCCGGTTGTATCGGCCATCAGTCCTCGCATACCGGCCAGCTGTTTGATCTGCTTATCGGAACCACGGGCTCCGGAGTCAGCCATCATGAAGATGTTGTTGTATTTATCCAGTCCGTCGAGCAGTGCTTTTGTCAGCGCATCGTCGGTCTTCTTCCAAGTATCTACAACCTCTTTGTAACGCTCTTCGTCTGTAATCAGACCACGTTTGAAGTTTCTTGTAATCTTGTCTACCGTTGCCTGTGCTTCGGCGAGCATCTCCGGCTTCTGCGGCGGCACGGTCATATCGGAAATGGATACGGTCATGGCTGCACGGGTGGAG
Source organism: Fusicatenibacter saccharivorans (assembly GCF_027667425.1). Taxonomy (NCBI): domain Bacteria; kingdom Bacillati; phylum Bacillota; class Clostridia; order Lachnospirales; family Lachnospiraceae; genus Fusicatenibacter; species Fusicatenibacter saccharivorans. The sequence continues at coordinate 237,705 of NZ_JAQEGR010000002.1, read as the reverse complement.
TATTTATATCCGGTTGCCTTGATATAGTCCAGAACCTCTGCGGTTTTGGTAGCTCCGTGTGTATTGATGACTTTTTCCAGAATCTGTTTCAGCTGTTTCTTTGCAACGAGGAAATCAACCTCAAGCGCAAGCTCGTTACCCGGAACCGTACGGTCTACGTATCCCAGATCCTGCGGCAGAATCTCATTGAAGAGGAATCTTCCGAGTGTGGAGCTTACGTTCTGCTGCATTACAGTACCATCTTCCATCTCTTTTTCGCAGCGGATGGTAATCTTGGTCTGCAGGGTAATGTATCCGTTCTCGTATGCCAGGATGGCTTCGTTCATATCGCGGAAGAAGCTTCCTTCGCCCTTCTCGCCCGGACGCTCCTGTGTCAGATAGTAGATACCAAGAACCATATCCTGGGAAGGAACGGCTACCGGACCACCATCGGACGGTTTCAGCAGGTTGTTCGGAGAAAGAAGCATGAAACGGCACTCTGCCTGCGCTTCTACAGACAGCGGCAGATGGACAGCCATCTGGTCACCGTCGAAGTCGGCGTTGAATGCGGTACAAACCAGCGGGTGCAGCTTAATCGCTTTACCTTCTACCAGAATCGGCTCGAACGCCTGGATACCCAGACGATGCAGGGTAGGGGCACGGTTCAGCATAACCGGATGCTCTTTGATGACGTCCTCGAGAACGTCCCATACCTGCGGCTCGAGTTTCTCGACCATTTTCTTTGCATTTTTGATGTTATGTGCAGTGCCGTTGGAAACCAGCTCTTTCATAACGAACGGTTTAAACAGCTCGATTGCCATTTCTTTCGGCAGACCGCACTGGTAAATCTTCAGTTCCGGTCCTACGACGATAACAGAACGGCCGGAGTAGTCAACACGTTTACCAAGAAGGTTCTGACGGAAACGGCCGGATTTACCTTTCAGCATGTCGGACAGAGATTTCAGAGGACGGTTTCCAGGACCGGTTACCGGACGGCCGCGGCGGCCGTTGTCGATCAGGGCATCAACTGCCTCCTGGAGCATACGTTTCTCGTTGCGCACGATGATATCCGGTGCACCGAGCTCCAGCAGTCTCTTCAGACGGTTGTTACGGTTGATGATACGGCGATACAGATCATTCAGGTCGGATGTTGCAAAACGTCCTCCGTCAAGCTGTACCATAGGACGCAGATCCGGCGGAATAACCGGAACCGCATCAAGAATCATCCACTCCGGACGGTTTCCGGACTCACGGAATGCCTCAACAACCTCAAGTCTCTTGATGATGCGGGCTCTCTTCTGTCCGGTAGAATCTTTAAGACCTGCCTTTAATTCAGCAGACTCTTTTTCCAGATCGATTGCCATCAGAAGCTCTTTGATGGATTCCGCACCCATACCTGCACGGAAGCTGTTTCCGAACTCCTCTCTGGCATCCTGGTATTCTTTCTCGGTCAGAACCTGTTTGTACTGTAATTTGGTATCGCCTGCATCAAGAACGATGTAGTTTGCGAAATACAGAACCTTTTCCAGAGTTCTCGGAGACAGATCCAGGATCAGTCCCATACGGGACGGAATTCCTTTGAAATACCAGATGTGGGATACCGGAGCTGCCAGCTCAATGTGTCCCATACGCTCACGGCGCACACTGGATTTTGTTACTTCTACGCCGCATCGGTCGCAGATTACGCCTTTGTAGCGAATTTTCTTATATTTACCGCAATGGCACTCCCAGTCTTTGCTTGGTCCGAAGATTCTTTCACAGAACAGACCGTCTTTTTCCGGTTTCAGCGTTCTGTAGTTGATGGTCTCCGGTTTTTTTACCTCGCCATGGGACCACTCCCGGATTTTCTCCGGGGAGGCAAGTCCTATTTTGATGGCATCAAAGCTCATCTGGTAATTTTCTTTTTTTGCTGTTTCTGGCATTTGATTACCCCTTTCCTCGCAAAGCGAAGATCTACAAGTTACATGTCATCATCTGAACTTTCATCCAGATCAAGATAAGAGTCTTCTTCTTCATCCTCTTCCACATCTACCATTTCTTCTCCGTCAAATTCTTTCTTGGAGAATCCATAGTCACCAAATCTCTCGTCCTCTCTGTCAGAGTAACGGTCTCCCTCGATGATGTGGTTCAGGTTGGTATCACCGTAATCAACTGATTCCATAATTTTAACTTCGGTATTGTCATCACGCAGTACGCGGACATCGAGTGCCAGGGACTGCAGCTCTTTCAACAATACTTTGAAGGATTCCGGAATACCAGGCTCCGGAATATTGTCGCCCTTGATGATGGCTTCGTATGTCTTCACACGGCCAACCACATCGTCAGACTTCACAGTCAGGATCTCCTGCAGCGTGTAGGATGCACCGTACGCCTCAAGAGCCCAAACCTCCATCTCTCCGAAACGCTGTCCACCGAACTGAGCTTTACCACCCAGAGGCTGCTGTGTAACGAGGGAGTATGGGCCGGTAGAACGGGCATGAATCTTATCGTCTACCAGGTGATGCAGTTTCAGGTAATGCATGTGTCCGATTGTCGTTCTTCCATCGAACGGCTCACCGGTACGTCCGTCGCGGAGCTGTACCTTACCGTCTCTTGCGATATCAACACCCTTCCACAGTTCTCTGTGATCCAGATGCTCTTCCAGATACTGATATACTTCCGGAAGCAGAATATCTTTATATTTCTCGGAGAATGCATCCCATTCCATGTTTACATAATCGTTTGCCAGTTCCAGGGTATCCTGAATATCTTTCTCGTTTGCGCCGTCGAAAATCGGGGTGGATACGTTAAATCCAAGCGCTGCTGCTGCAAGGCTCAGGTGGATCTCCAGCACCTGTCCGATGTTCATACGGGACGGCACACCCAGAGGATTCAGCACGATGTCCAGCGGACGTCCGTTCGGCAGGAACGGCATATCCTCTACCGGAAGTACACGGGAAACGACACCCTTGTTTCCGTGACGACCAGCCATCTTATCGCCGACAGAGATTTTTCTCTTCTGTGCGATGTAGATGCGGACTGCCTGGTTTACTCCAGGAGAAAGTTCGTCGCCGTTTTCACGGGTAAATACTTTGGCGTCCACGATGATACCATACTCACCGTGCGGTACTTTCAGGGAAGTATCACGTACTTCTCTTGCTTTCTCGCCAAAGATGGCACGGAGCAGACGCTCCTCTGCGGTCAGCTCGGTTTCTCCCTTCGGAGTTACTTTTCCGACCAGAATATCACCGGCACGTACCTCTGCACCGATGCGGATGATTCCACGCTCGTCCAGGTCTTTTAAGGCTTCATCGCCGACGCCCGGAACGTCTTTTGTGATCTCTTCCGGTCCAAGCTTGGTGTCACGGGCCTCTGCCTCGTACTCCTCGATGTGGATGGAAGTGTAAACATCATCCTGTACCAGACGCTCGCTAAGAAGAACGGCGTCCTCGTAGTTATATCCTTCCCAGGTCATAAATCCGATCAGCGGGTTTTTACCAAGAGCAAGCTCGCCCTGGTAGGTAGACGGACCGTCTGCGATTACTTCGCCGGCCTCTACATGGTCACCTTTAAATACGATCGGTTTCTGGTTGTAGCAGTTGCTCTGGTTGCTTCGCATGAATTTGGTCAGATGGTAGACATCTTTTGTTCCGTCATCGTTGTTCATGCGGATCTCGTTGGAGCAGGAATAGGAAATGGTTCCTGCTTTTTTCGCAACAACGCAGACACCGGAGTCTACGGCTGCTTTTGCTTCGATACCGGTTCCTACAACAGGAGCATCGGTGATCATCAGCGGTACGGCCTGACGCTGCATGTTGGATCCCATCAGCGCACGGTTCGCATCGTCGTTCTGAAGGAACGGGATCAGCGCCGTAGCAACGGAGAATACCATCTTCGGAGACACGTCCATGTAATCAAACATGTGCGGCTCGTAGGACTGGGTCTCATCCAGATAACGTCCGGAAACGTTCTTGTTGAGGAAGTGTCCTTCTGCATCCAGCGGCTCATTTGCCTGTGCTACATGGTAATTATCCTCTTCATCTGCGGTCATGTAGACTACTTCGTCGGTAACACGCGGATTTTTCGGATCTGATTTGTCAATTCTTCTGTATGGAGCCTCAACGAAGCCATACTCGTTGATGCGCGCATACGATGCCAGAGAGTTGATCAGACCGATGTTCGGTCCCTCAGGAGTCTCGATCGGGCACATTCTTCCGTAATGGGAGTAGTGTACGTCTCGAACCTCGAATCCGGCACGGTCACGGGACAGACCGCCAGGTCCAAGGGCGGAAAGACGTCTCTTGTGCGTCAGCTCTCCAAGCGGGTTATTCTGATCCATGAACTGGGACAGCTGGGAAGATCCGAAGAACTCTTTGATTGCAGCTGTAACCGGTTTGATATTGATCAGGGACTGCGGAGAAATTCCGTCGATGTCCTGTGTTGTCATGCGCTCACGTACCACACGCTCCATACGGGACAGACCGATGCGGTACTGGTTCTGAAGCAGCTCACCTACGGCACGGATTCTACGGTTGCCCAGGTGGTCGATATCATCGGCATTTCCTGCGCCGTATTCCAGATGCATGTTGTAGTTGATGGAAGCGAAAATATCTTCCTTTGTGATATGTTTCGGAATCAGGTCGTGAATGTCACGTTTGATCGCCTGTTTGATCTCTTCGATATCGGTATTTTCCTCCAGGATCTTTTCCAGAACCGGATAGTATACTTTCTCGTTGATGCCAAGTTCTTCCTCGTCAACATCTACCCATGCTTTCAGATCTACCATTAAGTTGGAAAGAACTTTTACGTTTCTCTCCTCTGTCTGAATCCATACATACGGTACTGCTGCGTTCTGAATCTTGTCTGCGAGTTCCAGAGTAACGGTGGTGCCTTTTTCTGCAAGGATTTCACCGGTGGACGGATCTACAACATCCTCAGCGAGGATCTGGTTGCGGATACGGCTGCGCAGTGCAAGTTTCTTGTTGAATTTATAACGGCCTACCTTTGCCAGGTCATAGCGACGCGGGTCAAAGAACATGCTCATGATGAGGCTCTCTGCATTTTCTACTGCGAGAGGCTCGCCCGGACGAATTTTCTTGTACAGCTCGAGAAGACCTTCCTGATAGTTGGTGGAAGTATCTTTGGTGAAGCTTGCAAGAATCTTCGGCTCTTCACCGAACAGCTCTACGATCTCTGCATTGGAGCTTACTCCAAGTGCACGGATGAGGACTGTAATCGGAACTTTTCTGGTACGGTCTACGCGGACATAGAAGACGTCGTTGGAATCGGTCTCGTACTCCAGCCATGCTCCACGGTTCGGGATTACGGTACAGGAGAACAGTCTCTTTCCGAGCTTATCATGTGCGATGCCGTAATAAATACCAGGGGAACGTACCAGCTGGCTGACGATTACTCGCTCTGCACCATTGATAACGAATGTTCCTGTTGCTGTCATCAACGGCAGATCACCCATGAAAATTTCGTGCTCTGTGATCTCGTCTTTTTCCTTATTATATAATCTTACTTTTACCTTTAACGGTGCCGCATAAGTAGCGTCACGCTGTTTACACTCTTCGATTGAGTATTTTACGTCATCTTCACACAGTGTAAAGTCTACGAATTCAAGGCTCAGCCGTCCGCCGTAGTCGGAGATTGGTGAAATGTCATCAAAGACTTCCTTGAGTCCGCTTCTCAGGAACCAGTCATAGGAATCCTTCTGGACTTCAATCAAGTTGGGCATTTCCAATACTTCTTTTTGTCTCTGGTAACTCATTCGCATACTTTTTCCGGTAGGTATCGGACGTATTCTGTTTTTCTCCATTGACGTTGTCACCCCTTGTGTTATAATATATTTATTACCGCTCATGCCTGAACAAAAGGTTTTAGGCATATCTTGCCATAATAGTGCATTTTCTAGATTATCATGTTTTTTCAAGTGTGTCAACAAAACAGATTGTATTTTTTTCAGTACAATCCGTTTTTTACTGGTTTTTCTTCCGTGACCCTGTTAGAATAATACTTTAGATGTGATTGAAAGCACCGAATTTTCAGAAAAAACCGCCTGTTTGATTTTTTTATTTTTCAAATCAAACAGGCGGTTTTTTTTATTCTAATTTTTTAATATTTCAGAGCTCCATCCCGATTTCGCTTATGCCGCGTCGAATCGTTCTTTTTAATGCTGAATATTGTCAGCCATCATGTCCATAAAGCTCCATGGTTTCAGAACTTTGTTGATCTCTGCAAACACTTTATCATCGTAGTTGTGTTTTACTTCCGTTTTGCGGTCAAACACCATGGTATCCGCATCCTCTGCTTCTACTTCCGGCCAGTGCGGGAGTCCGGCATGATCCGGGGTGCCGTTCTTTGCGAAGGCGAGAAGTGCTCCGAAGATTTCGCTTTCCAGTTTATCGCTGACATCCGGGATGCCACAAATTTCTACGAGATCTGCGTTTCCGAAGAAATATGGGATATCGGAGCAGTGCCATGCCGGCTTGCCGTGCTGGAACGGGAATTCCAGAGCGAAGTTGTAGAGATATGCTTTGCCGCCGCCTTTTGCGAACAGTTTGGCAAGTTTTACGGTCGGCTCACGCATTGCACGGTCGATGGCAAGAACATCTACGCCGTTCTTCTCCGGATATGCTTCTTTGAAAGCGTCCAGAACCTTTTCGGCATTGTCTCCATAAACCTTTTTGAGGATTTCCAGAATCTCTTCCGCTGTCAGTTTGTTCTTATCATAAGCTGCCGGTGCAAACGTTGCGAACTCGCCGTATACGGTTCCGATCATCATCGGAATCTGATGTGCATGCTCACGGAAGCCTGCGTCGAATGGATTTCCATAGAAGTAATCGCCCTTTTTCGGGCCGCCGCCGATGTAGCCGCCACTCTGTGCAATCGCCGGAGCCACTTTTGCATATGCAGCAGCAAGCTGCGGATACGGTACAGTTTCCAGCTGAGCCACATCGTCAAAGCCGAGCGCTTTCATCATTGCCGTAATAATCTCCGTGCCGTCTTTCTCTCCTGCGCCGAGCGGATCGTCCTCCATAACACCGCTCATGACAAGGCCTTTCTGGAACAGGCCGTCTGCTGATGGAATCTGCATCAGGTCAATCACCTTCATTCCGCCGCCGGACTGGCCGAAAATGGTTACATTCTCCGGATCGCCGCCGAACAGGGCAATATTGTCATGTACCCACTGCAGGGCTGCCACCATATCGGCGTGGCCTGCGTTTGCGGAGTTTTTGTATTTTTCCCCAAACGGAGACAGATCCAGATATCCTAAAATATTCAGTCTGTGGTTGACAGAAACAAGAATCGAATCACCTTTCTTTGCGATGCTGACGCCGTCATACGCAACCTGCTCGATGGAAGATCCCGCTGCGTATCCACCGCCGTGGAACCATACGAGAACCGGTTTTTTGGCTTCCGGATCAAGTTTGTTTGTCCAGATATTTAAGGACTGGCAGTGCTCATCCTGCGGCCAGTAGCGGTGCGGAACCATAAGCTCGCCGTTCGGTGTATCTTGGTTCTGAAGCGGGCATACAAAGCCGTAGTTTGTCGCATCCTTCACGCCATCCCATTTGGACGGAACCGGCATCTGGAAACGGTCTGCGTATGCATACGGAATTCCTTTGTAAATGTAAACACCGTCATAAAAATAACCTTTTAAATCGCCGGATGTGGTATGCAGCACCGGCACGCCATCGTAATCAAATATTTTCCCCATTTTGAAATACCTCTTTTCTGTAGAATTTAGCATTTATGTTGTTTTCAGTATAAACAATATTTTCGTCCTTTTCTACTCGAATTGTCGCAAGATCTTCTTATATTGTTGCTTTTTTTCCACTCTTTCTCTGTATTCTCCCACCGCGAGTGCAATTTTTTGAAGATTTTACAGAATCTGCTCCACCTCAATCAGCGCCGTCTCGTGCGGCTCCAGGCGTTCCTGCACCGTGAGGCTGCCTTCCGGGTCGGTTTCCTGCTCCCAGACACGGTATTCCGGGTCCGCACTGTGGCACAGCATCGCGCGCTCCATCCGGTTCATCCGCTCCGGAGCTCCCATCCGCACCCACGCATCGTAGCTGCTGCCGTGCTCTTTTGTCACTTTATACAGCCGCAGGCAATATTTTCCCGGTTCCAGTCCGGTCAGTTTCACTGAAAAGGTCCGGATTTCCCCCATATTGAATACGCGGTAACGGTCCGTGCGGGAAATATTCACGGCATGGCGGTAGCGGTACAGCATATCGTAGTGAACATAGTTGTACAGGTAAATCTGGCTTTGGTTTTTCTCCGGCTCCGTGCTGATAAAATAGCCGTCCCCACGCTTCACCAGACGAGATCCCATTCTGCCGAGCAGCCGCAGCGCAGTGCAGACCGCCTTTGGAATGCCGTTCATCGTGAACAGCCCAAAACCTCCATGATACGTTTCCCGCGCCGGAAATACTTCATCCAAACGGTCATTGACCGAGAAATACGCAATTCCCTGCAGCGCCTCTTCATTTTCCAGAAGATTTTTAAACAGCCATGCCGCTTTATAACAGGTATCGTTGCACAGATCCCTCTGCCAGATGTTGCTGCTGCACTCATCCACCAGAACCGGCAGTGCACCAAGCCCAGCCTTCTGCAGCAGACCTTTTACCTTCTCCCCGCGGTTCCGCAGAAAATCCGGGTCGCGGCTCACAATCATATTGACGCTCTCGTTGTTCTGGATCAGATTCATTTTCTCCTCTTCCTCTCCATAGATCACCGTGCCAAACGAGCGGAATGCAAAAATTTCCGGCACACATTCCTTTTCCTTCATAGTTTCGATAAAGGCTTTGAGATGTTCCTCCGGTCCAAGACCAAAGGAAAGACATGTTACAAGATCCGGGCTCACACGTTTCATCTCCTCGTACGATGCTTTCCACGTCTCAAAGAACTCATCTCCTCCATCAATCGTGATCACGTCTCCGCTGATCCACGGGTTGAAAATCCAGCGCCGCATCTGGTTGATTCCATACCGTTCCCTTAGATGTTCCATCAGGTTTTTGATCAGCATGCGCCACTCAGCCAGATCTCGCGGAGAGCTGCTTAGCGCCGGACGCATCGTTCTTCCCGGGTCTGTTTTTGCCAGCAGCAACGGCATATGGCCGAATTCCAGCAACGGCTTCGCTCCCGTGGAAAGGATGAAATCGATCACCTCATCAATATAGTTCCAGCAGAACTGAATCTCGCCCCACATATTCCGCCGAAGTACGCACATATCATCATCAAGAATTCCTTTTACGCGGATCAGCTCATAGCCGAGCTCCTGCACCAGCTGTTCCAGCTCATCCTGCACCTCGCGGTTCAGCACACTTGCCGCATAGCCAGCATTGATCACGCGCTTCCAGTGGCCTGCCACTCTTGGTTTCCGTCCGTTTACTGCCGCTGTCACGGAAACGGCACTCTCATTTATCGTCTCAATCTCCTGCTCCGTGACCGCTGCATACTGCAGGAGACTCTGGAAAATATCATGGTCTCCCGCCGCCTCTTCCCGCTCTTTTCCTTTCTTTTCACGCTGTTTTACTGTATATTCCATCTGCTTCCGGTATTCGCTCGGTGTCATACCGCGGTATTTGCGGAATGCGCGGATCATCGCCGTCTCATTGACAAATCCATTGTGATAGGCAATCTCCGTCAGCGTTGCGCCGCTGTGCATTTCCTGTACGGCATGCGCCAGGCGCACCTGCGTCACGTACTCCCGAAATGATACACCGAAATACTGCGGAAAGCTCCGTGAAATATAGGCACGGCTCAGATAAAGATGATCCGCCAGATCCTCCAGCGTAATCTCTTCCCGGCAATGCTGCAGAATATAGTCTGATGCCCGCTGAATGCGTTCCCTTCCGCCCCGGCCCTGTTCCACCTTTTCCCCGGATGTAAAGTAAAAAAGCAGATCCTCCAGAAGCGCCGTCACACGGCTTTTCATATAGATCGGTTGTTCCTCATTATTCTTGTACATCTCAAGAAAGATCCGTGCCATATCCCGCCGGATCAAATCAAATTTTTCCTGCTGATCTTCCATATAAAAAAACGACTGACATTTGACTTCACATTTCAGCAGCTTAATGTGAAATGAATCAATCGTCTCCGCTGAAACGCAGAGCGACAGAGCAAGTCCGTCTTCGTCCAGATCCAGGTCACAGATCTGAAACCGGTTGATCGCAAAGATAGATCCCATCGGGAGATTGTGAACTTCCCCGTCCTCGTAGCTGACTCTTCCGCTCCCACGAAGCAGAAATAAAAGTTCAAAATCCGGATTCCACAGTTCCCGTTTCTTCTCCGGCCGGAGTAGCCGAAAACGAAATCCCGGCATTTCCTGTTTTGTTCCTTTCAGCATCATGTCTTCGTCTCTGTTGTCTCTTTCCATTTCACACCTCATGATAGATTTTTTTTGTTGTATTGTACCACAAAAAAGGTCCCGCAAAAAGATCTTCTCCTTTTGTGGGACCAATTTTTCGGTTTTTGTTTTAGTATTTTTCTTTTGCTGCCTCTCTTGCCTTCAGTTCTTCCATTACCTGCGGATAAATCTTGTCAAGTTTGTAAAATACATAGAAGAGAATCATAATTGCATAAAACGGAATCGGAACCCACAGATACAGGGTTTTGATTGCAGAAAGTGCACTTGCGGTCTGAGTTGCAGCAAGTCCGTCATAGCCTGCTGCTGAGATAATCCACAGTGCAACGGCGCTCGCAAGTCCGCTTCCCACTTTTGCGCCGAAGGTTGTGGTCGAATACAGCATACCTTCCACACGAGTTCCTGTTTTCCACTCGCCATACTCAATGGTATCGGCTACCATGGCGAAGATGGTTCCTGTCAGAGTTGCAGATCCGACACCTTTGATCAAAGAGCATACCAGAAGCCATGTTCCGTTGGTCGGATTGATAACCATCAGAATCTGTCCTGCAATGCTGAAGAATGTTCCAGCCAGAGCTACATTTCGTTTTCCGTATTTCAGACTGAGCGGTACACAGAACGGCATCAGAATCAACACCGGAATAATGGAAACAGATGAGATAAATCCTGCCATGTTCTCATTCATCAGGATATATTTTGCATAGTAGGTTCCAACCGCACCGCTGGCACCCATGCCAAGGCACATGGTAATCCAGATGCCGCAGAGCAGCAGCCACTGGCTGTTTTTGAAGATCAGTTTCAGAGACTGCACAAAGTTGACTCCTTCTTTCTGCTCGGAAGATACGGTAACACGCTCTTTGGTGTTTTTGAAGCAGACCAGGAACAGAATTGCTGCAACGACTGCGTAAATAGCAGATACGATAATCCAGCTCTTCTGGTGGCTGCTTCCGCCCATTTTGTTGACCAGTGGAAGGGTAGAAGCATTGATGATAAGGGAACCAAACTGTGCCATGAACATACGGAAAACGTTGATGACCGTTCTCTGTCCCTGATCACGGCTCATCAAGGATGTCAGTGCGCCGTAAGGAATGTTGATCATCGTGTAAAGGAAAGTGGTAACGAGGTTATATGTAATCGTTACGTAAATATACTTTCCGACGGTTCCGGTGTTTGGAACGAGAAATACAAGCACACATGCTACGGCAATCGGTATTGCCAGCCATAACAGCCATGGTCTTGCCTTTCCGTATTTCGTTTTGACGCGGTCCATGACATATCCCATGAGCATGTCGGTGACACCGTCTGCAAAACGGGAAAACATCATGATGCTTCCGATGATTGCTGCGTTTAATCCCAGTGCGTCGGTGTAGAAATACGCTACAAATGTGGATGTCAGCACGAGAATCAGGTTACTGGCCAGATCTCCGCATCCGTAGCTGATCTTTTCTTTCGTGCTGATTTTTTCGGTCAGGCTCTGCCTGGCTGAAGTTTGTTCTTTTGCTGCCATTGTTTTGTCCTCCCATACCTTTTTGAGGCTACGGATGAATCTCCTTCTCTCTTCCGCCCTCTTTGCGGCCGTACCATGCGCCTACGACCTTTGTTCTGTTTCTCAGTATAGGGATTTTTGGGGCAATTTTCTACTCACTTTCCACACGCTGTTTCTCATTTTCTTGTCTTTTTCTGTTTTATTATCATGTTTTCATATTTTTTAGTGCAATTATCGATGATGATTCAGGCAAATTATCTCTATACATGCAACCTCATGTACCTTCAAATGTTCCTGAACAGAAAGAACCTGTTCCTCTCCCACCGTTTCCCGCCAGACACGGTACTCCGGATCTGCACTGTGACATATCATTTCCTTCTCTTCCGATGTCATTGCCTCCGGCGCACCCATTGCCGCCCAGCAGTCATATGGGCTGCCCTGTTCGCGCGTAATCTTATAGCATTGGAAAATCCGTTATTGTACGCGATCTCCGTGAGCGTCGCATCTCCATGCATATCAAGAATTGCATGCGCCAGACGTACCTGCGTTATGTATTCCAGAAACGAAACACCAAAATACCGCGGGAAGCTCCGCGAAATATATGTCCGAATCAGATAAATATGGTCCGCCAAATCCTCTAGCGTGACTGCTTCTTTATAATGCTGCAGAATATAATCCGACGCCATCTGAATCCGTTCACGACCGCTCCTGGAATGTTTCACCCGTTCACCGGCAGCAAAATACCTCGAAAGATCCTCAAGAAGCGCCGTTATCCGACTGCGCGCATTAACAGGCTGCATCATATCGTTTTTGTATGCTTCCTGAAAAACCCGCGCCAGATCACTGCGGATTATATCAAACACTTCCTGTTGCTCCTCCGTGAACAAAAAGGATCTGCATTCAATCTCATATTTTAAAAACTCAATATGAACGGACGCAATCGCATCTGCACTCATTTTCAGCGACAGCAGAATCCCCTGCTCATTCAGATCAATCGAACAAATCTGAAATCCATTCACAACAAAAAGATCTTTCTCCCTAATCTGATACACAACACCATCTTCGTAGCTGACTCTTCCGTCACCTTTCAGCAGAAAGAGAAGCTCAAAATCCGCATTCCATAGTGATCTTTTTTCTTCTGCCCGATAGATCTGAAACCGAAATCCCGGCAGCGTCTCCTGACCCCCTTTCAGGAATTCTTCCAGACCTGTTTTTTTCTCCTGTTTTTTCATACTCTTTTCCTTTTGCTCTCCCACACATTTTAATTCTATTTTTACGTTTTCCAGGGAGTATGTCAAGGGGAGATTTTAATTCACTATCTGTGAAAAAACTGCGGTTCCGCAAAGCATATGCTCCCGCAGAACCGCAGTTTTTGTTTTATAGCAATCCCCGAAAATAATGCAAAAAATTCAGCTCTGCAGCACTGCCTTTTTTGCATTATTTTCGGGTCTTGCTATAGTTTTTGCAACTATTCCTTCACCTTCAGCACCAGACACTGATACGGCTGCAGACGGATCGTTCCCTCGCCCGCCTCGCAGGTGTCATAGTTATTCAGAAGTACTTCTTCGATTGTATCTGCAAATGGCAGTGCCATGCCATCTGCGAGAGAAGTGGTCAGAATCAGAATGTGATTCTTCTCATCCTTTCTACGGTACGCCAGAACGCCGCTTACTGTCTCGTATTCCGGAATCAGCGTTCCATAGAGGAAGGTTTCTTCCAGATCTTCACGTCGTCTTACTGCCACCATTTTGCGGTAGAACCACAGCAGGGAATCAGGATCTTTTTCCTCGGCCTCATAGTTCAGTTCCGTATAGTTTTTATTCACCGGGAACCACGGCGTACCTGTTGTGAATCCCGCTTCGGCAGATGCATCCCACTGCATCGGAGTTCTGCTGTGCTCGCGGCTCTCACGATTGATCTGCTCGAGCGCTTGCGCATCCGTTTTTCCTTCGGCAATCAGACGGTCATAAATAGCAAACGTCGGTTTGTCGACGAATCCATGAATGGACTGTTTCGGGTCGTCGCGCATGCCGATCTCCTGTCCCTGATACAGAAATACAATACCCGGCAGGAAGAAATTGGTGACCGGAAGCATTTTTTCACTGTAACGGTTCTGGTCTTCCGGCATCAGGAACCGGTCAATACTGCGCGGTTTGTCATGATTTTCGAGGAAGTTACAGAGCATACCGCGGCCATCCACGATTTTCTGCGCCGCAAAAAGCTGATCACGATAATCGTCAAACAATGCCACGGTATTGCCCCATTTCGGGTTGCGCACATTGTCGAAGGTGTGGCAGAAATCGAAAACAGACGAAAAACTGCCGTTTTCCCCAATCACATCCTCCACATCCTCCGGTGCCATGTGATCGTACTCTCCGATCGTCAGCGCATCGGTCGGCGCAAAGGTGCGCTCCTTCATTTCACGCAAAATGTCGGCAAGACCGTCTACATTGTTGAAATACTCGAACGCCATATTGTACTCGTCCGGTCCATCCGGCGGAAGGTTGGTGTACTGATAATTCTTTTTCAGATGGCTGATCGCATCAAGACGGAATCCGCCAAGTCCCAGATCCATCCAATTTAAAATCATCTCATAAATTTCTTCCCGAAGTTCCGGATTCTCCCAATTGAGATCCGGCTGCTCTTTCGTGAAAATGTGGAGATAATACAGGTTATCATATCCCGGTACTTTCTCCCATGCGCTGCCACCGAAAATCGACCGCCAGTTGTTCGGCTCTTTGCCGTCTTTTCCTTCCCGGAACACATAATACTTTCCGTATTTTCCAAACGGATCTTTGAGTGCCGCCCGGAACCATGCGTGCTGATCCGAGGAATGGTTCACGACAAGATCCATCAGGATGCGGATGCCATGTTTTTTTGCCTCTGCGATCAGTTCCTTCATGTCCTCCATCGTTCCAAACGACGGGTCAATGTCCATGTAATCGGAAATGTCGTATCCGTTGTCCACCATCGGGGATGCAAACACCGGACAGAGCCAGATGACATTGGCTCCCAGTTTTTCTATTTTGTCAAGATGACGGATCACACCTTTCAGATCTCCGATTCCATCTCCGTTGGTATCCTGAAAACTCTTCGGATAAATCTGATATCCGACTGTTTTATGCCACCACTTTTTCTCCATAGCTTTTCTCCTGTTCTTTTGATTTCATGACGCGGTCCGCTGGTTAGGTTTACCGCAAAACCTATAGTATTTTCACTATACCACAAAAGAATGGATTGTGCTACTTTTTTCTTTTTGATTTTCCCCTATGTCCGTCTTACCGTTACAGTTCACTGTTTTTTCATCAGTGGCAGAATCACACAGGATGCGTGCACTCCGCCCGTGTGGATCGTCTGATGTGCAATTTTATTCTCTGTTTTTTCCGACCACAGCCCTTTCTGATTGCTGTGAACATGATACTGTGGAAAATCGGAAGAAGAAACATCTACACGAATGCGGGAACCCTTTAGAATCGTGTATACAATATTCCACATAGTAATCTGTACCTCTGCCACGCTGCCCGGTTCATAGGTCCCGGCCTCTGTTTTTCCCTGCTCCAGCGTTGCAATCGAGGAACGGATGTTGTAAGCTTTTCCTTCCGGCGTTACCTCCATGATTTTCGCTGTGAATGCAGTATCCTCGCAGTCACTTTCCACGAACAGGCGGACGGAGGCTTTTCCGTTCAGCGTGAAAGTTTCTTCCAGCGGTTCTGATACAAAGCTCAGGACATCCTCACGATAGTCCGGTTCCGGCTGGAGATGGCTGCCGATCTGCGGCATCGTATGCAGAAGGGCTTCTCCTCCGATGCTCTCGACGGGAGTGGCCGGGTCAAACGTGTAGTTCCTCGTTTTTTCCTGTTCCGGCGTGTCTGTCCGCAGTGTTTTCTCATCCAGATACAACGTCATGCTTCCCGCAGTTCCTTTTTCTCCCAGTCCGTCGGACACGGTATCCATCCACCGGTCTGCGCCGATTTCATAGGCACGGATCCGCTGCGTCGGGATTTCTTTTTGTTTCAGCGTCAGCTCAAACCATTCCAGCATCTTCGGAATTTCTTCATTCTGCGGGTGCATCACCTCTTTGCCCTCGAGGCAGATCTGGAAAAAGTGGTTCCAGGCGCCGATTTCGAGCCAGCTGTGCTGTTTTGTCTCCTCGTTCAGCCGCTCCCACGTTTTCATACTGCTGCCGTGGTGATGATCGTACCAACCGCTTAAAAGATAAATCGGAACCTTCGTTTTTGATGGAATTTCCCGCAACTGTTTCCACCAGCCCGTCTGCCAGAGCGCCGCATCCGGGTTCGGGCTTGTGATGTATTCGCGGTAGGACGGAACACGCTGTCCCCACAGCGCCTCGTCCACTTCAATCTGCGGCAGATAACGGCAGCTTTCGCGATAGTCAGCATTCACTGGTTTTTCCGCATTTTCCATCGACCAGGCGGTTAAGATATCGTGGCGGAAGCAGCCCTTCTCGTAGGCTGATGTAAAACGATCCGTTCCATAGTCCTCCAGAAACATTGCGGCAACTTTCCCCTCCGCAGCATCGGCGAAAGCCCAGCCGGTCATACTTGTGTAGGAATGGCCCCAGTAGCCCAAAATCTCGCACCATGGCTGTTCTACAAGGTAGTTCATGGTGTCAATGCCATCCTTCCGCTCATTGATGTTCGGTTCCCATTTTCCTTCTGAATTCTCCCGGCCGCGGCAGTACTGGTACACATATACGTAGCCTCTGCGTGCCAGTCCTTCTCCGTAGGCACGGTGAATGCGGTCATTGCCCGGATAGCAGGTACGGGTCAGAATGACAGGATATGTTTTTTCTTCTGCCGTGTCTTCTTTTGGAAAATAATAGATCGTGTGAAGCTTCACGCCGTCACGCATCTCGATCTGGTTTTCTTTTCTTTCAAATGCTGCACAGTTTTCGGAAACGCCGCTTTTTTCAAACTGTGCTTCTACGCGTTTTACCGCAGCCGTCATAAAATCTTCTGCCATTGCCTACACCTCCATCTCCAGCAGTGCCATACCGAGTGTCTTTCCATGTTTGTCCAGTGCCAGCGATCTTGTGACACCGCCACCTAACGTTTTGTCAAGCACAAAATTCAGCGCATGGATGCCGTCCAGTTCGTAGCGGGTTACCTTACCGTGACAGATTTCATGAAAATATTCTGCCACGCGCGCTTCTGTTACTTTTTCTTTCAGCATTTCATAATCATTTTCATCATACGGGATCACCGAAATATTGGAGATCTCTCCTTTGTCACCTGTTCTCGCATGTGCAATTTCTTTTAATTTCATACTGTTTCCTTTCCTGCCCTTCGTTACTCTCTGCTGATTGCGGAAAATGGTTTTCCAGACACGTTCCGGCAATCTCTTCGTTTTATAACAATCCCAGCTCTTCTGCTGCTGACCGTAATATCAGAGGCATCGATCAAACTTCAAAATACCGAATCTTCTGTGTTACGTCATCACGCGGTACAAAAATCGAGCAGACCGAGACAACCTCGGACACCCGTTTCACCGCTCCGCCGCCTCCTGCGGGGCCGTTGGTGTAGAGAGCCTCCACCTCATTTGCCAGCAGAACAGCATTTTTCCGGTCTTTCGTTCTGCCTGCGGCGCGGAGACGCACTTCACACGGAGTTCCGCTGCTGATCTCTTTGGAAATCGCGTCGCGGTACAGGGAATTGCAGCCAATGAAATCGGTGCGGTACTCCTCCAGCTCGATGCCGGTCAGCGCAATCCGTTTTTCGAGAATCTCCGCCGCCAGCTCGGCGCGTGCCATACAGTTGCTTCCGCCGTAGGAAATTTCACACTCACCGATGAAGCAGTCCTTGTAGCCGACGCTAACCTTCAAAGTTTCCGGTCTTCCATGCGTTGTCGCATGCTCGGCACGAACCTGATTTTCCCCGATCTGACGGAACGTCACCTGCGAAAAGTCTGCCGTCGCATCCGGGGTCAGATAAGCCTTTGGGTTGTGGATTTCGTAGATCATCTGCTCTTTACAGGTATCCACGCTCACCAGTCCGCCACTTCCCTCAACCTTTGTCACGGTAAATGCGCCTGTCTCGTCGATCTCAATGAGCGGGAATCCGAGTTTCCACAGCTCCGGCACATCCTTGTAACCGGGGTCAGCGAAATAGCCACCCGTCACCTGTCCCGCGCACTCCAGCAGATGGCCTGCCAGAACCGCCTGTCCCATCTGATCCGGGTTGTCGGTAATGTTCCATCCGAACTCATGCACCAGCGGTCCGATCGTCAGCGCCGGGTCGGAAACACGGCCGGTGATGACAAGATCAGCGCCTTCCTCCAGCGCTTTCGTGATGCCCTCCGCACCCATGTAGACATTCGCGGAAATCAGAACATCTTTTTTCTCTTTTAACAGCGTGCCGTCCTCCAGCACTGTTTCATTTTCATACTTATCCAGTTCGTCTGTAATATCATCGCCGGTCACACAGGCAATTTTCAATCCACCGACACCCAGTTTTCTGGCAATTTCACACGTCCGTTCTGCAGCAGATACCGGGTTTGCAGCTCCCATATTGGTAATGACTTTTACTTTGTTTTTCGCCATCAGCGGAAGAATTTTTTCCATTCGGTAGTCGAGCAGCTGGTTGTAACCCTTCGACGGATCTTTCTCTTTGTCCTGCTGTCCGATCGCAACGGTACGCTCCGCCAGACACTCGAAAATAATGTAGTCCAGGTCTCCTTTTTCCATCAGCTCCACTGCCGGCTCAATGCGGTCTCCTGCGTAGCCCGCGCCGCTTCCGATTCTGATTTTTTTCATATCCAATGGCCTCTCTTTCTTTGATCTGAGGTCATTGTAACGCAGAGCCATGGCAGGTACCACAAAAGGGAACCGAATTTCTAAAATTTTAGAAATTTGGTTCCCTTTTTATATCAACCGCTTTTCAGCCGGGTCGGAAAACATTATAGAAAGATCCAACGCAATAGAATTTCCGGCTTTCCGCTATTTTTTATTCTTTCATTTTATTGTATAACGTTGCCAGCGAAATTCCGAGTTCCTTTGCTGCTTTTCGCTTACCCTCCATATCCTGTCCATACAGCAACAGCGTATTTTGGATCTCCTGCCGTTCGAACCGCCGCACCCGCTCTTCCAGCGTCATGTGGGCTTTCGTCTCGCGCTGCTCAAACTGCACGAGACTCGTCACGATCGAGATGCTCCCGCGGATATGGTTCTCCTCCCAGATTGGATAAACACTTGCAAAATATTCCTGCGCCCCTTCTCTCCGCACCATTCCCTCGACCGGAATGCCGCTCTCAATGACCTCCGGAGCGATGGCAGATTTGCGGTACTCCGTAATTTTATGACCTTTCGCGGTTTCGAGCGGAACACCGATGAAATCGCCGTAGACCTGATTGAAAAACACAATCCGGCTATGCTGGTCGCAGATCAGGATGCCCTGCTGTAAGGATTCCAGAACGGAATGTACCTGCATTTTTCATCTCTCCCATTTTCATCATTTACGCAAAAGAAAACGCACGGCAGGAAATCCCGCCGTGCGTCCAAAGATTCTGATTTACGCTTAAATTATTTAAGAGTAACTTTAGCGCCTTCAGCCTCAAGTTTAGTTTTGAGCTCTTCAGCTTCTGCTTTGGAAGCAGCCTCTTTGAGGACTTTCGGAGCACCGTCAACTACTTCTTTAGCTTCTTTCAGGCCAAGTCCTGTAGCTTCACGTACAACTTTGATAACTTTAACTTTGTTCGGGCCAACCTCTGTCAGCTCTACGTCGAACTCGTCTTTCTCCTCAGCTGCTGCTGCATCGCCTGCTGCTGCTGCAACTACAACGCCTGCTGCTGCGGATACGCCGAACTCTTCCTCACATGCTTTTACAAGATCGTTTAACTCTAATACAGATAACTCTTTGATAGCGTCAATAAACTCTGCGGTTGTTAACTTTGCCATTTTATTTTCCTCCTTGGATATTTTCTGAATAATGTTCTCAGGCTGCGTATTTCACGCTGCCCGCTTGAGGCTTAGGCCTCTGCTGCGCCACCTTTGGACTCTGCGATCTGGTTGAGGACGCGAGCCAGGTTTGCGATCGGGGACTGGATGCTTCCAAGCAGTTTGCCAAGAAGTTCTTCTCTTGACGGAACGTTTGCCAGTGCTTCCATTCCAGCTTTGTCGTAGTAGTTTCCTTCTACAACACCAGAAACCATCTCCAGCTTCGGAGCGGTTTTTGCAAATTTAGCGATGATTCTTGCCGGAGCTGTTGCATCGTCCTTGCTGATTGCGATAGCGTTTGTGCCATCCAGGTCTTTGGTAAGAGACTCGAAAGCAGTACCAGCGAATGCACGTTTCATCATTGTATTTTTGTATACTTTGTAATGAACGCCTGCTTCTCTTAACTCTTTACGCAGCTGAGTATCCTGAGCAACGGTTAATCCGCTGTAGTTTACCAGCAGCACGCACTGTGCGCCTTCTACCTGTGCGCTGATCTCTTCCAGGACCGGCTTCTTCAGATCGATTTTTGCATTGATTGCCATGATTGCACCTCCTTGTAGTATTTCGTACCTACGCTTTGGAAGTATAAAAAAAGCTCTTCGCGAAGATTGGCGAAGAGATCTCAAAATTCCATAACATGAACCTTGTGTAACTTCTCCTCGGCAGGCGTTTGAAACTTACGCCTTGCGGCACCTGCTGTCTTCGGCGTGATACAGGTGGTATGATATCATATGTGAGGAGGGTTGTCAAGATCAAAATAGACTTTTTTCATATTTGTGCAACTTCATCAAAATATGCGTTCTATTTTTTCAAATCGTTTCTTCCTATACCATGTTATACTTACGTTGTTGTCGCCTCCCAAACTGGCAACAGGAAGGGGGTGAGCGCATGTCTATACTTATTTCTCTTATCGTTTCCGTTGTAGCAGGTGTAATCAGCTACTATATCTGCAAGTGGCTAGACGGAAAACATGGTGACAATTAGCCCAGGCGGATGCCCTTCCGTAAAATAGGGAAGAACCCCCAGCAGTTGCCGCTGCTGGGGGTTCGCTTTGTGAACACATGTCACTTATTTCTCTTATCAGCTACATATACTATATCATATGCAGAACCGAATTTCAAGATTCCTCTCCCACATTTTTATTTCACTTTCACCAGTCGCACAGCCATATACGGTCTTGACGGCATGTCGATCGTAAATTCTCCGCTGTGGCGGCCTGCCGGGGTGATGGTCATGTTCCAGGTGTCGATGATTTCCGATGAAGATATTCTGAAGCTCAAAGATCTGCCGATCTGGTTTACACACGCAAAAACCGACCCGGTTGTCGTTCCGGATGACTTTGTCGTTCCGACCTATGAGCGTCTGGCAAAGGTCAATCCGAATGCACACTTCACCTACTGGGACAAGGTACTCGATCACACCGGAACACAGAAAAATGCAGACGGCACCCCATTCGAATACATCGGCCACTGGTCCTGGATCCCGATGCTGAACGATGAGTGTGTCCTCGATTATGACGGCAAACCGGTTATGACGGACGGAAAAGAGACTCCGATTCTGGAGTGGATGGCCGCACAGAAAAAAGCATAACACAGCACTTGCCGGATTCTCCGCCTACGGCGGATTGTTGCAGTGAAAAAAACAGATGGTATGAAATCGGACTTCAAAGCTGATTTCATACCATCTGTTTTTGTCTGTTCTTGTCTTTTTTTCTCTGTTCCGTTTGATATCATCAACCGTGCAAGTCGGCTGATCTTTTTGAAAAGCTCTTGCCCCTACTGTTCTTTTCTTTTCAGCTCTTCATAAAATTTCTGCAACACATAAAATGCCGGTTTGCGGTACTTTTTGTCCTCAGAGAGCAGCCCCTTCCGGTTATAATATTTCTGGATCAGGCTTGTTCTGCGCGGGCAGCGGAAATCGTAGAGAATCCAGGGGGTCATGCCCTTGATGTAGTCAATGTTCCGCAGCGTTGCAATCTGTTTTTCGTACACATCCGCCTGGCACTCCTCGGTTCCTTTGTCCGAGATGGTTCCATGGTGATGCGGCAGCGCGTCTGCGCCGAACTCCGTTACGATAACCGGCTTGTCCGGCTGGCTGTTTTCCATCAGTGCCGGCAGCATCGCAAAATCCGGGGTGTACCAGCCGCAGTACTCGTTGATGCCGATGATGTCAAGGTATTCCATCAGACGGTCCTCAATCTTATTTTTCGCAGCATTAACCAGGCAGGCCGCAGACACCATTCGCGTCTCATCTTCCCGATGCGCGCATTCTGCCAGTGCGCTCATGAATTTCAGCCGTTCATCCGTATCGGCATTCTCATTTCCGACAGACCAGATGATCACGCTCGCGCGGTTCCAGTCACGGTTGATGAGTTCGCGGAGCTGATTCTGGGCATCCTCATATGTTTTTTCACGTTCAAAACGAATTGCCCAGTAAACCGGAATTTCCTCCCACAAAAGAAGCCCAAGCTCGTCGGCGAGTTTTGCCATTTCTTCGTTATGCGGGTAATGTGCAAGGCGCATGAAGTTGCATCCCAGTTCTTTCGCAATGCGGATATTTTCGATCCGTTCCTCTCTTGTCAGGCCTTTTCCGTTTTCCACGCTGTCTTCGTGGCAACTGATACCACGCAGGAAAACGGGCTCTCCGTTCAGCAGAATGTCTCTGCCGTTCACGCGAATTTCACGAAAGCCGACCCGGTCGCTGACGGTATCGGTTCCACAGGTTACTTTTACATCATACAGCTTCGGTTTTTCCGGTGTCCAAAGCTCCGGTTTTGCATCAAAAACAACTTCTCCGGCTCCGTTTTCCAGCTGGATTTTCCGGCTCACGCCAAGCTCCTCGATGACAAGCTCTGCCTTGGCTGTGATTTTTTCCGACAGTGTCACTTTCGCCATAACATGTCCAAATGTTCCGTCCGGCACAAGCGCAATTTTAAAAGTTTTGATATGGCATTTCGGAACACGGATCAGTGCGATATCGCGGTATACGCCGCAGTAGTTGAACCAGTCGGTATTCTCGGTCGGCACCTGCTCCGGCCGTCTCGTTCCGTCAACAGCAAGCACGATGCGGTTCTCCGCTTTCAGGTATTCTGTGATATTCCAGAACGCCGGTGTCGATCCGCCGCGATGCATACCGACGTATTTTCCGTTTAAGAAAACGCGGCACAGATAATTGGCTGCGCCCACCTTCAGAAAGACTGTTTCCTCTCTTTCTGCGATATAGGAAAATTTTCTCGTAAAGACCATGCTTCCCTCATACAGGAGATACATCGGATCGATGGTATTCCAGCTGCACGGAAGCTGCATCACCGGCCACTCGTCAAAGGAATAGTCGATTGGCACAGTGAAGCCTTTTTCGTCGCGGTATCTCTCTTTGTACCATTTCTGGCGCAGACAGGTATCGTACTGATCGACTGCATAATGCCAGCCGCCGTTCAGCAGCTCCTCTCTTCTTCCCCCTTCAAATATCATCGTGTCCACTGTGGCAAATCCCATTTCGTACTGTTCGGTATAATCCTCGAGATGGATATCCGACATATACTTTTTCTCTTTTTTTGCTTCCATAAACTTTTCCCTCACTTCTCCAAACGATCCGAAACACGCTCTGCGAGTTTCTCAGGGTATCGCGGCAGTCGCCGGGTCTCGTGCAGACACGGACTTTGGCGCGGCACCACCCATTCCTTGTTTTTATTATAACGCTTTCACAGGAAAAATCTATGGTCAAAACTGTTGAGGATATTGCAAAAATTGCGGTACCGCTTATTTTTCTTCGTTTTCGTTCTTTCCTTCCGCCGCCATCTGCCGCTTCCTCCGTGTCACAAGGCCACCGATCCGTCCCGTTTCTTTTGCCGTGAGTGATCGCCAGCCGTCATTCAGCACGCGTTCTAAAAGCCCCAGCTCACCTGCGATTTCGTATTTCATTTTCTCCTTCTCCGTCATATGTTCCAGATCAATTTTCTTCTGCCTTGCCATTTTTTCTACACTCCTTTTCTCTGCATTTTTGCTTTATCCAGAGTGTAGACACTTTTTTCCGGCCTTATACCTCCTGTTGTCAAACGGATATTCGCAATCCGCTTCGCTGCTTGCTCATAGCCGAAGAGCTGCTTCGCAGCTTATCTTTTCATCCCTGCTTTCGAAATCCCCCCCGAAGGCAGGAATCTTTTATCTGCCGCCACACAAAAACCTCGCTTTTTGAAATACGGTCCGGTTTCCCATTCCGTTTTTTCAAAAAGCGAGGTCCTTTTCTTTATTTCTATTCTATGTTCCTATCTCCTCACTCCGGCGTCTCTCCGAGCCCGCTTTTAATTGCGGCAATGGCCGCCCGAAGTGCTTCCTCTTCATCCTCTCCTCTGCTGCAGATCTCAATAGTGTCTCCCTGCCTGATTCCTGCGGCAACGATACTCAAAATACTCTTTAAATTAACCGTTCCCTGCATCCCGTTGTTTTCATAGGTAAACGACATGGAAGATTTGTACCGGCTTACACTGTTTGACAAATTTACCGCGTTTAAAAGATGCAGACCTGACGGATTGACAATCGTTACTTTTTCACTTACCATCTTACGTTCCACCTGTCTTTCCTTTGTAATCCGCTCATTTTTCTTTGAAAAATGGCTACTTACTCATTTTTTGCCGTGTCCCGAGTTCAAAAATTCTCCTGCATCGGTTTTTTGACCTTTTGACACTGATATTTTCATGATAGCACAGTTTTGTTAATACAGTTTGAACATTCTGTTAGATACTCCTCAATTCTTTCCTCTTACTCAGCTGACTGAAGAACAGGTAATAAATAAAGTATGCAATCGTTGTGATTACCCACGACAGCGGATAGCAGAAGGCAGCTCCTTTTAAGGAGTGGAAATGCGGCAGAACCGCCGTCATCCACACGATACGTACTCCACAGATTCCTATTCCGGTGATAAACATCGGAATCCATGCATCTCCGACACCACGGAGTGCACCGGAAAGGATTTCGATGGAAATGTAGGTAAAGAAGGTCGGAACCAGGAAATGGATCAGTCCGTGACAGATTTCACGCACCGCCGTATCTGTGGTAAACAGAGAAATCAGTGTATCACCGATAAGCCACATAAACACAACCATCAGACCCGTCATCAGGAATGCCATGATCATGCTGGTGCGCACACCGCGGTGTACACGATCCATCTTTTTCGCACCGTAGTTCTGACCGACAAATGTTGTCGCCGCAATACCGAGCGCATTGATCATCATCCAGAAAAGACCGTCCACCTTTCCGTAAGCCGCCCACGCAGCCACATTGTTGGTTCCCAGCGAATTGACAGCAGACTGAATGATCACGTTCGATACCGAGTACAGAATTGACTGTACGCCTGCCGGAAAACCAATGCGGACAATTCGTTTCAGCATAATCCAGTCAATGCTGATTTTCCGCAGATGAAGCCGGTAAATGTCTCTGGTCCGCATCAGAGAGCCCATAACAAGAACCGCACTGATGATCTGAGACAGAATGGTCGCAAGCGCCGCGCCCATAACACCCATCTGCAAACCGACAACAAATAAAAAGTCAAGCGCGATATTGGTCATACAGCAGATGATCAGATACAGCAGCGGACGTTTCGAATCGCCGACCGCACGCAGAATACCGGAACCCATGTTGTAAATCAGGTTTCCGATGGTTCCAAGGAAATAAACACGCATATAAATCAGCGCATGATTTACAACATCATCCGGCGTGTTCATCAGATCGAGCATCCATCTCGAACAGCCAATGCCGACTACTGTCAGCACAATACCTCCGAGAATGGAAAAGGCAATGGACGTGTGCACTGCCCACTGCACCTTGTCCTCTTTATTGGCTCCGTAATGCTGTGAAATAACAACCGTCGCACCACTCGAAAGGCCGACGAAAAATCCGACCAGCAGATTGATCAGCGTACCTGTCGTTCCGCCGACCGCCGCAAGTGCCTGTTTTCCAAGAAAGTGTCCGACAATCATGGCATCCGCCGTGTTGTAGAGCTGTTGGAAAAACGTTCCGAACAGAATCGGCAGGAAAAAGATCAGAATCTGCTGCCAGATAACACCTTCCGTAATCTGATTTACCTTTACTACTTCTTTCTTCTCTTTGTTCATACCCAAATACCTTCTAAAACTGCCGCCGGATCTCATGGCTGATTCCGACGGCAGTCCCCCTTTAAAATTTTCTTCTGCTCCTCTGCAGATACTCTTCTTCTGTTTTATATTTTCAGCTGCTTCATCCCTCTTGGCAAGCGGATATTTGCAATCCGCTTCGCTACTTGCTTGATTCGGTTAAGTAATCTTTCAAAAAATCAAACAGCGTCTGCATTTCTTCCCGCGTACCAATCGTAATACGCAGATAATTGTCAATGCGGGGTTTCTCAAAATACCGCACATAAATATGGCGTTCCCGGAGTGCCTGAAAAATCTTCCCGGCCGGTACGCTTTTGTGCGTTGCGAAAATAAAGTTCGATTTCGAATCTTCGAAAGAAAATCCCAGCTTTTTCAGCTCCTCCTTCGACCACTCTCTCGTTTCCATCACTTTTTTCACCGTCTTGCGGAAATATTCCACATCGCGGATCGCTGCGGCTCCGGCTGCGATCGTGGTCTGATTCATGGTATACGAATTGAAGGAATATTTCACATCGTTCAGATACGAAATCATCTTCTCATTTCCGATTGCATAGCCGATGCGCATGCCGGCAAGCGAACGGGATTTTGATGTTGTCTGCACAACCAGCAGATTTTCATATTTTTCCAGCAGCGGCTGCGCAGTGGCTGCTCCGAAATCGACATATGCCTCATCTACGATCACAACCACATCCGGGTTATGCTGCAATATCGATTCGATCGCAGAAAGCGAAAGCTCCACACCCGTCGGTGCATTCGGGTTCGGGAACACGATTCCGCCATTTGGATGATTCTCTGCAAAATACTGCTCCGGCACAATGCAGAAATTTTCATCGAGCGGGATCTGCTCGTACGGAATGCGGAATTCCTCCGCCCAGACATCGTAGAAGGAATACGTAATGTCCGGGAAAAGAATCGGTTTATCAGAGTTAAAATACGTCATAAAAGCCATTGCCAGAACGTCATCCGAACCGACGCCGACAAAAATCTGTTTCGGACTTACATGGTAGACATCCGCGATCGCCTGCACCAGTTCTGCCGCGGTCGGATCCGGATAGAGACGGAGAGTATCCTCTTCTGCTACCCGTTTGATCGCCTCTGCGGCTTTTGGTGACGGCGGATACGGATTCTCATTCGTATTCAGCTTAATCATGTCAGCCTCATGCGGCTGTTCACCCGGTACATACGGCACAACTTTTCTTACATTCTTTTCCCAGTTACTCATAAGTTCCTTCCTTTCTGCCTGTGATCAGGAAATGCACCCTGACTTTATTCCGTCTTTCTGTTTTTTTGGAAACCCTGTGAATCGTAACCATTTTTTCTTTTCCTTCTGCCCCGGCAGTTCCCCGCCAATGCGAAGTCCCTTTTCTTCCCGGTGAACCGCTTTATCCTCTCTTCTTCCAAGTAGACGGATAGAAAAGGATCAGCATCGGAAACAGTTCCAGACGGCCTGCCAGCATATCGAAAATCAGAATCAGCTTGGAAACCGGACTGTATCCGAAAAAGTTACTGGTCGGTCCTACCTGGTCAAGACCAGGTCCGATGTTGTTCAGTGTTGCGGCAACTGCCGTGAAGTTTGTCTCGAAGGAAAATCCATCAATACTGATGATCAGCATGGAAAAGCTGTAGATCACCAGATAAACAATCAAAAATACGTTGATCGCCCGCAGAACCTCATGCTCTACCGGGTGATCGTCGAAACGGATGCGTTTGATACTGCGCGGATGTACGATCGAACCAAGCTCTTTTTTCACGGTTTTTAAGAGGATCAGGATTCGCGAAACCTTGATTCCGCCTCCCGTTGAACCGGCACAGGCTCCGATGAACATCAGCATCACCAGAATACATTTTGACAGCTCCGGCCAGAGGTCAAAGTCCGTCGTGGAATAACCCGTTGTCGTGATAATCGATCCGACCTGGAAAAAGGCAGTCCGCACCGCTTCACCGATGGAATGGTACATCGGATAGGTATTCCAGGAAATCACGCCTCCTGCCAGAAGGATAATCAGGAAATACGCTCTTACCTCCTGGGACGAAATGGCGGCCTTTCCCTTTTTGCAAAGCATCAGATAATAAAAGTTAAAATTCACACCGAACGCAATCATGGCGATTGTCAGAATCCACTGCTGCAGTGGTGTGTACACTGCACAACCGCTGTTCAACACGGCAAAACCTCCTGTTCCGGCAGCTCCCATGGCGAGTGTGACAGAATCAAATGTCTTCATGCCGGAAAGCAGCAGGGCAGCAATGGTAAAAAGTGTCATGCCAAGATAAATCTGATACAGAATTTTAGCAGTTCCGCGCACTCTCGGAACAAATTTGGAAACGGTCGGTCCCGGGCTCTCTGCCTTCATCAGGTTCATGACGGAACCGCCCTTCATCGGAAGCAATGCAAGAATGAACACAAGAACGCCCATACCGCCAATCCAGTGGGAAAAGCTTCTCCAGAACAGGCTGGCGTGTGAAAGGGCTTCCACATCACTCAAAATGCTGGCTCCTGTCGTTGTAAAACCGGAAACGATCTCAAACAGCGCATTGATATAAAACGGAATTTCCCCCGTAATTACAAACGGCACCGCTCCGAAAACACCAAGGACAACCCAGCTTAACGAAACGCAGACAAATCCGTCGCGGGAATAGATTTCCATATTGGACGGTTTTCTGAAGCAGAGGATCAGACCGGCCGCAATGCAGAGCAGTCCCCAGATAAGATACGCAAAGCCTGTCTTTTCCTGATACATGGCTCCGACCAGCGCCGGAAACAGCATCAGCATACCTTCCACTTTCAGCACCCAGCTGATGACAAAACGAATCATTTTATAGTTCATAATCCGCTTCCCCCGTTACTCTGCCAGAATCTCATGGATATCCTGAAGACCGGTTTCCGTTGTTACGATAATGACGGAATCTCCTGCCTCAAAGGAATCCTGTCCACCCGGAATGATGACCTTTCCCTGTCTGTTAATCGCTGCTACCAGAAGGTTTGGCCGTGTTTTCATATCCTGCAGACGGATGCCGATCATACGGCAATTCTGGTTCACGATAAACTCAAGAGCCTCCACACGGTCTTCCATCAGCTTATACAGCGTCTCAACGTTGCTTCCGATGGAGTTTTTCATTGCCCGGACATACTGCAGAATGTACTCTGCGGTGATGTGTTTCGGGTAGATCAGGCTGTCCAGGTTCAGGCTGTGGATAACATCATTAAATTCCAGATGGTTGATTTTCGTTACAACCTTTGAGGATACCTTCTCTTTCGCATACAGCGACAGAATGATGTTTTCCTCATCCATATCGGTGCAGGCCACAAAGGAATCCATATTCTGGATGCGCTCCTCTTTTAAGAGCTCCTGGTCACTTCCGTCACCGTAAATAACGGTTGCATCCGGCAGTGCTTCGCTTAAAACCTCACAGCGATCCTTATTTTTCTCGATAATCTTGACTTCGACGTTCATATTTGCCAGTGATTTTGCGAGATAATACGTAATTTCACCGCCGCCGACAATCATCGTATTGTGTACCTTGTTTGTATGAACACCAATTTTCTTAAACAGGCTCTCTGCGTTCTGCGGTGTGGTAATGATGGAAAGGCTGTCTTTTGCCTGGATCACAAAATTTCCATCCGGTATGTAAACCTCGCCGTTTCGCTCAACAGCACAGACCAGCAGACTGTACTGAAGCGCTCCGGCCAGCTCACGCAGCGACATATGGACAATTTTCGATGTTTCCGGCACTTTAAAGCGCAGCATTTCGATTCTTCCGCGGGAAAAGCTGTCGATCTCAATCGCAGATGGGAACCGCAGCAGTCTTGCCATTTCCATGGCGGCCGCGTGCTCCGGGTTGATGATCATGGACAGACCCAGCTTTTTACGGATAAATTCTCTCTCCTCCCGATACATCGGATTTCGGACTCTGGCGATGGTGTGACAGTCTGCTGCCTGTTTGGCGATGACACAGCAAAGCAGGTTCATTTCATCACTTTTGGTTACGGCAATCATCAGATCCGCATGCTCAATATCCGCCTCCTGAAGCACCTGATAGCTTGCTCCGTTTCCTACAATTCCCATAACGTCGTAGGTGTTGGAGACGTTGCGGACGACAATACTGTCTGTGTCGATGACCGTCACAAGGTTGTCCTCGCGGCTCAGCTGGGCGGTCAGTGCGGCTCCGACTTTTCCGCAGCCCACAATGATAATTTTCATGTTCTCTCCCTTCAATGCAAAAGCATTTCGCGTAAAATAGTAAAGACCCGCCAGGCGGCATCGTAAAACCATTTTTCGATGCACTCCAAAAAGCAGATCTGTACCCCTATTGTACGATGGCGATTATATCATATTTCCAGGAAAAGCGGAATAGATTTTAACAACATTTTGGACGGAGTTTTTGTAATGATTGATCAAAAAAGGGAAAACCTGTTGAACCTTGCGCTGGCCGCAACGGAAGTCGAACGGCGGCGTGTGCCGGAGCTTTCGGCAGGTTATAACTCTTACAGCAAAACATGGGAAGTAATTGTACAGTATCAGGGAGACCTGGCTTTTCTGGAGGAGCAGGGAGTTCGTGTGACGCTGCTGCTGTTTTCGTATGCCATTCTTCTGGTTCCGGAGTCCCTGATGGATTACGTGACAGGACTGCCGCAGATTACCTATCTGGAGAAACCGAAATTACTTTATTTCGCAGATGCATTTGTGCGGAGCATATCCTGTATTACGCCTGTGCAGGAGGGGGTTATGGGTCTGTCTGGGAATGGGGTGCTGCTTGCATGCATTGATTCAGGCGTGGACTATGCGCATCCTGATTTCTGCGCACCGGACGGGACAAGCCGAATTGCAATTTTATGGGATCAGACGATTCCGGGGAATCCTCCGATGGGGTATGCTCTTGGGTCGGTATATACACGGCAGCAGATCAATGAGGCACTTGCATCTTCTACGCCGGAAGAACGGTTTGCCCTCGTGCCGTCCCGCGATGTAACGGGGCATGGGACAGCGGTGCTCGGAATCGCAGCGGGAAATGGGAGATCCTCGGCATATGCGGCCATGCGGGGCGTGGCACCGGAAGCAACACTCGTGGTCGTAAAGCTTGGGAATCCTGATCCGGCGGATCTGCCGCGGACATCGCAATTGCTGCAGGCGGTGGATTTCTGCGTAAGATATGCACTTCTGGTGGAGCGGCCGCTTGTGATTAATTTGAGCTTCGGGAATAATTACGGTTCGCACAGCGGGGATTCCTTACTTGAAACGTATTTGAATGCAGTGTCAAATTTAGGGCAGAACGTGATCTGTATCGGGGCAGGAAATGAAGGGGATACCGGACGCCATTATGCCGGGAACCTAAAGTCGGATCGCAAGTCGTCCGGTCAGACGCAAACAGTCCGTGCGACATCTGATCCGGCTGCGACGTCTGCGGTCTCGGCAACGGCTGACCGCGCTGTCTCCGTCGAATTTCAGGTCGGTGCTTATGAATCCTCGTTCAGTCTCCAGATCTGGAAGGTTTATGGGGATGAAATCTCGATCGAACTGATTTCCCCCGGCGGCATCCGCTCCGGCACGCTCTCTCCTGTCCTCGGCACGGCGCGTCTGACGCTTGGTCCGACAGAACTTCTCCTGTTTTATGGCATGCCATCCCCCTACAGCCAGGCGCAGGAAATTTACCTGACCTTTCAGGGCACAGGAAACCATCTGTCCGTCGAAAACGGCATCTGGACCTTGCGTCTCACCCCCGGCCGCCTGATCTCTGGTTCCTTTGACCTCTGGCTTCCCGGCGGAAATGCCATCGGTCTACAGACCCGCTTCTTCTCTCCCACTGCCGACACCACACTCACCATCCCTTCCACCGCCCGCTCCGCTATCACGGTCGGTGCCTATGATCCCCGCCTCTCCTCCTATGCCAGCTTCTCCGGCCGCGGCTATACCCGTATTCTCCACGAAATCAAACCTGATCTCGCCGCCCCGGGTGTCAATATCCCAGCTCCCCGTTCCGGCGGCGGCTATGCTTCCTTCACCGGCACCTCGTTTGCCACGCCTTTTGTATCGGGAAGCGCCGCGCTTATGATGGAATGGGGCATTCTGCGCGGAAATGACCCGTTTTTATATGGTGAAAAACTGAAAGCTTATCTCATTGCAGGTGCAAAACCCATCGCATCCGAGAGCGAATACCCGAACAGGCGGGTGGGATGGGGACGACTTTGTTTAGAAAGTAGCCTGCCAGATTAAAGTTATTGAAGGATTCGATAGAAGAAATAAAAGCGCAATGTAAAGAGTTAAACGACAAATGAGACATATTTTTATCTCTGTACTATCTTGTACTTTGCTACGAAAATAAAACTCGTAGCAAGGTACTTATAGTGTTCATTTGTCGGGCAACTCTTTTTTATTTAACTGTTAATAACTTGCTGTTTAAAATTTTTTGAATGCAAAGAGAATCACTTACCCAAAAGATATTCTTCCAACATTTCCTTTACTTTTTTCTCAATTTCGTCTATGATCTCTTCACACCTTGTCTTTTTCATCCCTGCACCAGTTCCTACCGCCAGTAACTCTTTTCTGCCTGGATTTCTTCCATTTCCATCTACTGACGTAGTATGTTCGCCATAATACGTATTACTGTAAGTAAGATCATATGCCGGACTTAAATGCCATTTATCTTCGTCTGCTTCGTACAAATACGTGAAGTTCTTCGAATGATCATCTCTGTTATGTGCAAAAACATTGAAACACATTCGGCGGAACATATTTTCAACATCTTCATCGCAATTGCGTGTCATGATTTTTGTCAGTTTCATTAATCCATGATAGTCCAGACTTGGCTGCTCAAAATCCAATTCCAGAATTGCAGCTGTCGTCAACATGTGCACTTTCTTTTTCCCTTTCAAACAGTTTCTCCTGTCAAACCTTTTAGTTCCAAAATATCCTTTACATTTTTCTGATGGAAACAATCTCGTTTCACTCATCATAATTCCGCAGGCCTTGGCACAGCAGGAATAGTCATATTCCATTTTTCCTGCATCTTTTCCGTCCACATGCGCTGGAAATTTGATAATCCATTCTTCATTATCAATGGTTGTCATGATTTTAGGTCTTGCTCCGCCGCTGGTACCTCCCAGCAGATACAATTCGTCCAGTTTATCCGAATACTCTGTATTCAGTATCTTTTGACACTCTTCCGCCAGTTTGTCCAGATCTGCACTGCTCTGCTCCTCTGGAAAATTCTTTTCCGGGTGATATGTCAACGCTCCCATCCCCGATGTGCCCACAATCGCCAGACGATCCAGTACGGTCAGTTCATCCGGATTTTGTTTATGTGCCCGTAACAGGCGATCCAACAGTAATCTGCCCCAATGATCTGGAAGACTGTCCGCAAAAACCCCAAATAATCCTTCAAAATGATCCTTAACTGGAACAAATACCTGTTTTTGCAAAGGCAATGAAAATGGGTTGATCGAAAATCCGGTTTCCAGCCATTCATCACTGTACTGAAATGCCACTTTGTGGTCTGCCGTCATAGCTAATGTTCCCACCGTTTGATCCTCATAACACACCTGCAGTACTTTATCTTGTTTCATTGATAACCTCCTGAATATCTTTATACGGTACCTGCGTGAAAATATTTCTGAGCTCATCTGCAAGATCCAGTGCGATTGCAATTTTCGTTAAAGATAACAGGGAAATTTGTCCTGTCGTTTCGAATCTTTTGATTGAGCCGTAACTCACTCCGCTTATAGATGCTAATTTTTCCTGCGTAATTGAACGTCTCTTTCTGATTTTTCTCACTCGCTGCGCAAGTTTTTGATCCAGTTCTTCCGGAGTTTCCCATATAAATTGTTCCATTTTTTCCCCTTCTTGTTACAGATTATATGTTATCTAAAATATCCTGTTTTTATTCAAAACAGATTATATATTATCTATTCTATTTTACCACTCACGTGCAGAAAGCACAATGATTTCCTGCCCTGTTTCCATAAAAACTCCACCCCGTTTTTGTAACTGCAGATAAATTTTGCATCTCCTTTACTCTATAGGGATAATTTGCGCTTTTTTGACTATCCGGTAGTATTTGTTTCAGAGTAAGTAAAAAAGCCTCTGCCGGGCAAAAATTTTGCTTTCCGGCAGAGGCTTTGCTGGTCAAACGGATATTCATGCAAGCATGATTCGCGATTTTTCTTCCATTTCGCATGGCTTGGAATCGTTACAAATACTGGCTGAATTCCACTTTTTCTTTATTTGGTCCTTCGATCGTGAAGAAACGGACGCCATTTTCCCAGAACGGAAGGAAATGTACTTCATCCTGCGTCGTATTCAGACCGGCCCCGGTAATCATTTCGTGAACTGCGAGTCCCAGTTCGTGGGAGATTTTATCCGAATAAGGGCGGCGTAGCGGGCTACGGCAACCGAATGAGGGTAAAATATACCGCAAAGTGGGGCTTGCAGATTGCGGAAATGATTTTTCAGACACGCTCTAGCACCTTTTTTCTCCACACAAAGGCTTGCAACGGCGTTTCCAAAACGGGCAAACGCTGCCAGTTCTTCCTGCGGCTGTAAAGATATGCTCCATTCCACCAAGCGTCACTACAACTATTTTTACACTCTGATGATATAATATTTCCGCTGTTTTTGCAACATTTTGCTCTCTCCTGCCCGTTCGCTGCCGTTTTGCTGTTTCTTTTTTTCACAGATCACAAGGATGAGTGCCAGCATTCCTCCCATCAGGCTGCACCAACTGCCAGCCGTCCGTCCGGGCGCATGGTACACAAGAACAATTTTGTGCTCGCCTGATGGGATTTTTGCGCCGAGAAATGCCGTGTTTGCGCGGAACAGCAGTGTTTCTTTCCCATCCACTTTCAGCACAAAATTTTCATCGTATGGAATGCTGGTGATGAGGTATCCGTCTCTTTCCGCGGAAACCACGCCTGTGATGCCGTCGCCGCCGTATGTTGCTGTTGTTCCGCCAATCAGGGTAACCGCCTGACTGTACAGCTGCTCCGTTTTTTCCAACGGCTGTGCCATACCAGTCCATGTCTCAAAATTTTTCAGGATATAATGGCCTTTTCCCATCCGAATGAATACGGTTCCATCTTCTTTCATCGTTACAAGATAGTTAAACTGTGTATTCCCATTGGCATACGTATGGTTGATGCCGGTCAGGCGGTTGGTCTGGCCGTTGATGCGGATAAACATATCATGACTCGCTTTCTGATTCTCCACCTCGAAAGAAACGGCGAGCAGCGTTGCTCCCTCTGCGGCACCCGGCAGCGTTGCTGAGACGGTCACGGATTTTTTCGTCTCAATCTCATATCCGTCCGCTGTCTTCTGAATGCGCAGATCTTCCTGATCGGTCTCTGGAATTTCAAGGTTTACTTTCTGAAAACAACTGTGAAACAGGGGTCCTACAGAACCATTCTTTGTATCTGAATCTGCAGCGGCTCTGAAATTATCCACAGATTCCGCCGATTTTTCCTGATCCGTGATTGCCGCTGTTGTCTTCCGCATTTCCTGATCCGGGATCACGGCTGCCGTCTCCAGTATTTCCTGGTTCTGCGGATAAGGTAACGATTTGTATTCCGTCTCGGAAACCACCTGGTCTGTCACGTAGGCAACCGGCGCTGCGGATATGGCACGATAAACCTGAAAGTCCCCGTAATCCCGGTACAGTTCATACCCTTCCGGCCGTGTTTCTGCCAGAATGTACTTCACGCCCATGAGCTGCCAGAACAGCGGATCATCGGAAACCGTCTGCATCATGCGGTTGCGGAAGGCTTCATTAATCCCATACGTCTCGTCCCGGAATTTCTTATATTCTGCATTGTATGCCGAGGAATAAATCGTCGAAACATTCTGCCCAATATCCCATATCCGGTTGACGTTCGCAAGGTTCTGTCCGCCGTCTCCATACTGCTCCATACGGTACCAGCCGGGATCCTCCGCACGGATCTCGCGGATTGCCGCTGCAATCTTGCTGTCCGTCAGAGCTTCATACGTTTTACGCGGGATCATCACATGCTTTTCCTGATTGATTGCTTTTCCGGCAAATGCAAGAATCACAGCACTAAAGACGAGCGGCAGAAACGGAAGCTCTCTGCCCCGCAGCCGTTTTTTTGCCGGAAACCACCGCCATGCCAGATAGCACGCAGTCACACAAATCACATCCAGTATGCCGAGATGCCAGTATGGTTCAAAGTATGTCTCTTGCTTTGCATTCCACATCAGAATCAGAACTATGAGGTACGGAAACAATTCTCGCAGCTCTGTCATGACTTTGCGCTTAAAATTCCCGGTGCTTCGATTTTTTCCACACTCCCGCTTCCGGACAAGCTGGTTTTCCACATAAAGCCCGACTTCTGCACAGAGGACCGGAAGAAACGGGATGAATACTTTATCTTTGCTGTACAGGCCACCGTTCAGCAGATAGCCGAACAGGGGAATACAAAAGAATACCAGCAAAAGGAAGGACAACAGTTTCTCACGCAACCGGCTCTTTCCGATCACTCTGCCCAAAAGCGCCACCCCCGCAAATGCGGAGAGGCCAATGCCATACGGCGTGTAGCAGAGACGCAGGATCAGAAACTGCGGTTTCCACATCGCCGGATCGGTAAAAAGTCCTGCGATGCCGCCCGCTGCGGTGCCGCGTCCGCCCTCGCCGCTGCCGCCGAACAAGGCGGCAGCCGATGGGATCAGCAGAATACCGGAAAGAAGGATTCCTGCGAGGACCGGAAGCGCAAAGCGGATTGCTGCGCCAAAAAAGCTCCGCAAACCCGCCAAAGCTTCAACTGTTCCTGAAGATTTTTCACCTGCCCTCTGCTTTTTCTCTGCCCCGGCCTTTTGATTCCGCGACACTTTTCGATTCTCCTGTTCCGCTTCATACGCAGCATTTTCTGTACCGCATTTCAAATACTCCGTCACCGCATACGCCGTGAGCGCAAGCAGCCCGCCGACCGAAAAATAAAAGCTGGTCAGAATCATCCCAAGAACGGAAAGAATCAGCAGACCGCTCTTTCTCTTCTGAAAATGGCGATCCACGCCCAGCAGAGCCAGCAGCAGAAACGGCATATAATTGACAAACATAAGCTGATTATAGGAATGATATAGAAGTGCGGTAGAACACGTAAAGAAAAGTGATGTAAAAAGACAGTTGCCGTAATGCAGACCCTTTTTGCTGATCCATCGATAAAAAAGCACTGCATCCGCCGCATACAGCAGCGCGGAGGAACCCATCACCCACAGGTCCATCGGGATGAACGGGAAAAGGTAGGATAACAGCATGGTCGGACTCAGCAGTCCGTAGTAGGCAAAATGGTAAATATTCTGACCTCCTCCCAGATTCCATGCGAAATCCGGGAAGAGGTTTCCGGTCGCGTAAAACCGCTTCCGGAAGTAATCGGCAAGGGTGCTGTGCTGGCTGATCCAGTCAATCGAGGAGCCGAATACGCCGTATTGCAGGACGAACAGCCGGCACAAAAGCAAAGAAAAGAAAAACAGACCAGCCGCCGTAAAATCCTTTCCGGTAAGACCTTCCAAGAAGCCGTTCCGCCGTCCTTTCGGCTGGCCTTTCTTTTTCCGTGATTTTCCCGGCTCTCTTATTTCCTTTAAGATTTCCTTTTTCATGCCCGGATTTCTCCTCTTTCAGACGCATGGCGTTTGTCGGCATACTCTGGAAAATACACGTTTTTCTTTTCTGCCGTATGGGTATCTTTTCTTCTCTTTGCAGCACTCTCCTGCTTCTTCACCGGCTGCACACTGTGCATCTTGACCGTCTCTTCACTCGTCTCCTTTAAGAGATAGATCGGACGGTGCTTTGTTTCAAGATATGTCTTGGAAAGATAAATGCCTACAATGCCCGTGCAGAAAAGCTGTACACCGCTCACCAGAAAAAGGATGCATGCCATCGACGGCCAGCCCGCAACGGGATCGCCAAACAGCAGCGTTCTTCCGATGATGAACACGATCAGAATTATAGAAATCAGGAAAAAAAGCACGCCCATGACAGATGCAAATGACAGCGGAGCTACGGAAAAACCTGTGATGCCGTCGATTGAGTACGCGAGGAGCTTTCGAAGCGGCCACTTCGACGTTCCGGCGCAGCGGTCCTCGTGCTCAAATTCCAGCCATTCTGTGTGAAAGCCGACCCATCCGAAAATCCCCTTGGAAAAGCGGTTGTACTCACTCATTTCCAGCACGGCATCCACCATTTTGCGGCTCATCAGACGGTAGTCCCGTGCACCGCTTACAATCTCTGTTCTGGAAAGGCGGTTGATCACACCGTAGAAGGCATTTGATAAGAAGGATTTGATTTTTCCCTCGCCCTCCCGCGAGCTCCGGCGTGCCGCCACACAGTCACAGGTACCGCTCTGCAGCATCGCGTACATTTTCGGAAGAAGGAACGGCGGATCCTGAAGGTCGACATCCATCACTGTTACGTAATCGCCTTTGGCCGCCTGCAGTCCGGCGTACATGGCTGCCTCTTTTCCGAAATTTCTCGAAAACGAGAGGTAACGGCAGCGCATATCCTTCTGCGCAAGCCGGCGCATCTCAAACAGACTGTGATCCCTTGAGCCGTCGTCAACAAAGATCAGCTCGAACTGAACCTTCTGCTGTTCTTCCATCTCATTCATCTGACGTACCATCGTCTCGTAGTAAACCGGAATTGCTTCCTCTTCGTTGTAGCATGGTATGATAATACTGATTGTCTCCATTTTTTTCCTCCTGGGGATTACATACTCTCTCAGAATCCTTCTTCAGATCCTTCCTGCTGCAATCCCGCTTCTGTCTCATTCTTATGCAAGTCAGGTTTTTGTGGCTGTTTCTCCCGCTGCAGAATCCTCGCCTGCCTCCGGGAAACGCAGGATGACTTTAAACAGATCGCCGTCTGCCGCAAGCTCCATGCGGCCGCCCATGTTGGCCGTGTAGCTTGATGCAATCGCAAGGCCAAGGCCGTGCCCCTCGCTCGTCCGTGATTCGTCGCCGCGCACAAAGCGTTCCATCATTTCCTCCGCTTCAAAATTCATCTCATAGGCGGAAATGTTTTTCATCGTCACGAAAATCTCCCCGTTTTCCTTCCCTGCGTCAATGTAAACTCTCGTTCCGCCCAGGCTGTATTTCAGGATATTTTCCACGAGATTCTGTATCACGCGGTACATTTTCCCATTATCCCCAAGGAACGGAAGCGGCTCATCTCCGAGCGCCGTGCGAAACGACAGATTGCTCTGCGCAATCGCATCGTCCATATCGGCGAGGGTCTGCTCGATCAACCGTTTCATATCCATTTTTTCCATCTGGAATTTTTCGGTTCCGCTTGTCGATTTGGAGAGCTCGAAGAGGCTTTGGATCATCTCCTTTAGCTGTTCCTGTTTCACAGAAATCACTTCGACGTAATCCTGTGCCGCCGGTGTCAGATCCTCTTTTTTCAGAAGATCTGTATAGCCGACCATCGAGGTGAGCGGTGTTTTCAGATCGTGCGATACATTGGTAATCAGGTCAATTTTGAGACGCTCCGCCTGCATCTGTTTTTCTACGCTCTTCTGCATAGCGCTCTCAATATTTTCCAGCTCTGCAAATGCCGGATACAGCAGAGATTTTTCGGATATTTCATGGATCCGGCTTTCCATGCTGC
Organism: Fusicatenibacter saccharivorans; assembly: GCF_027667425.1. Classification (NCBI taxonomy): domain Bacteria; kingdom Bacillati; phylum Bacillota; class Clostridia; order Lachnospirales; family Lachnospiraceae; genus Fusicatenibacter; species Fusicatenibacter saccharivorans. The sequence continues at coordinate 198,209 of NZ_JAQEGR010000002.1, read as the reverse complement.
CTTCTGCCATCGTATGGATCTGTTCCATCAAAAGGCCCATCTCCCGGTTCAGGCGACTGCGGTATGTTTTCCAGGCAAACAGAATTAAAATCAGCGTGGTCAGCCCAAGAAGAATGACAAACAGTACCTCGCCATCCATTCCGTTTATCAGTCCGGTGATCATGGTAATCACGATTAGAAGTTCCGCAATCAGTGCCACACGGAACGGCCATTTACTCTGACCGGCAAGCTGCCGTTCCAGGCTGGTCCGATCTCTGTAACGCTTCCTTTCTCTGCAAAAAAAGGACATTTCTCTCAGTTGTTTCTTTTCATAGCGACAGACAAGAATGCCGGCACTGAGAAGGAAAACGCCACAGATTCCAAAAAACAGAAGACCTGTCTGCACACACTCTATTACAGTACCCCATTCGGCAACAATGCGGTATCTGGCATAGCTGTGCCGGAGCGGCTGAAGCCATCTGAAAAAAGCAAATCCTCCGACAAGAACCAGAAGCTCATTTGGCACCTTTTCGGATTTTTTCAGAAACAGCTGCTCTTTCTCTGCTTCCGCAGCGGCTCTTGCCTCAAACTGCATCTGCCGGGATTTTTCTATTTCATCTGTCTCGGACTTATCTGCGGCTGCCCCTTCGCTGCTTTTTGCTGTTTTTCCCGCTTTTTCCGGTTCGCTGCCGGCAAAAGCAGTCATTTTCGAGTTCCCGGTATTTTTTCGGAATTTCCATACCAGATACAAGGCTGCGGCTATGCCCAAAACGCCGACTACCGTCACTCCAATGCCGATACCCCATTCGATGCTGCGCCACATTCCCCATTCGAATTCACTGGCCCATTTCCGCAGAAGCTTTCCGCACAAAATCAGTACCATAGAAAGATCGAGAAGCATCCACAGCAGGATGCGTTTTTCAGTCTCCGTTAATTTTTTCAATTTTGTATCCAATTCCCCACACCACCTTTAAATATTTCGGATTTTTCGGCGTAATCTCAATTTTCTCACGAATGCGCCGGATATGAACCATGACGGTATTTTCTACACTGTAAGCATCCTCCTGCCAGACCTGACTGTAGATTTCTTCGGCCGAGAACACGTAGCCGGGATGCTCCATCAAAAGCTCCATAATTTTGTACTCGGTTGCGGTCAGGCGGACAGGTTCGCCGTCCACCAGGAGTTCTTTGGTGTTTCGGTTCAGCAGCAGACCGCCGTTTTTCAGGATATCCTGGTCTGGCATGGTTCCGTTTGCGGCGCCTAAGGAAAAGTAACGGCGGAGCTGGGATTTGACACGTGCCATGAGTTCGGCGGTATTATACGGCTTTGTCACGTAATCATCGGCGCCCATCGAAAGTCCGATGACTTTATCGCTCTCTTCGGTTTTCGCGGAAAGCATGATAATCGGGATGTTGTTTTTTTCTCTTATTTTCATCAGGGCGGAAAGGCCGTTCATTTTGGGCATCATGACATCGAGCAGGATCAGATGGATCTGTTCGGTCATGAGGATGTCGAGTGCCTCCATGCCGTTGTAGGCTTTTTTTACCCTGTAGCCTTCCAGTTCTAATAGTTTGCCGAGAGATCTTACGATTTCCCGGTCGTCGTCTACGACTAATATGTTGTATTGGCTCATCTCGTTTTTCCCCTCTTGGTTCTATGGTGTTTATCATAGCAGAGAAAACGGAGATTATTTGGATAAAAAACTGACATTTTTCTTAAAATGTAATCCCCCATTACGTTTTCCTGCTTTTTTTACAAAAAAAACACTGATTGGTAGAGTTGTAAGCTGGTGTAAAAAATAAAAACAAACGCATATAAATTAGTAAAAATGCCTGCCATAGCACCTGAAAATGTGGAAAAAGATAAAAAAAGTCAATATAAGTGGACAAAATACACAATATCAAACGGGGATTTTATTTGATATGATGTAAATATCACAAATAATCAAAGAAAATGCGTAATAAAAACGCACAAAACAACGGAAAGGATGGGGAGTATGGCGAAGGAAAAAATGAAAAAGAAAAAAGGAGAGAAAATTACCCCTGCAATCTTGTGGAAACAGCGTTGGCTGCTTGTGATGTCAGTACCATTTGTAATCTGGCTGATTATCTTCAAGTACATTCCGCTGTGGGGATGGACCATGGCATTTCAGGAGGTAAAACCTGCGACATTTGCACTTCCGATCTGGGAGAGAACCTGGGTTGGATTTCAAAATTTTACAGATGCATTCAAAGACCGTCTGTTCACACAGACATTAATCAACACATTGGGAGTAAGCTTCCTTGACATCGCGGTTGGAACGATCGCAGCAATCGCATTTGCGGTTCTTCTGAACGAGATGTTCTTTATGAAGTTCAAAAAAGTAACGCAGACCATTTCTTATCTGCCGCACTTTGTATCCTGGGTTATCATTGCAAGTATTGCAAAGAATATTTTCAACGACGGCGGTGTTGTTGACAGTATCTTCGGCAAGAACCTGCACCTGATGAGTTCCAACTCACCGCTTATCTGGGTAACCATTATCCTGATTAACTGCTGGAAAGAGGTTGGCTGGAACGCAATTATTTATCTGTCCGCCATGGCAGGTATTGATCCTGGTCTTTACGAGGCCGCTGATATGGACGGTGCAAGCCGTCTGCAGAAGATCTGGCACATCACTCTGCCGGGTATCCGACCGACCATCATTGTACTGCTGATTATGAGCATCGGTGGCGCCCTGAACGTAGGTATGGAGCGTCAGATGCTTCTTAGTAACCCGCTGGTTGAGGATCACACGATGGTACTTTCCTGGTTCTCTTATAAGAGAGGTATCGGAAACAGCAACTACGGTCTTGGTACCGCAATCGGTGTATTCCAGTCTGCAGTCAGCGTTACCCTGCTGCTGATCGCCAATAAGATTGCCGGTCTGGTAGGCGAAGATAAACTTATGTAGGAGGACGCGAATATGAACAAGAAAGCAAAAAAATTTGACTACGTACTGGCGGTAATCTTCGTATTCCTCGTCATCATCACCATTTATCCGTTCCTGAACGTACTGGCGATTTCGTTCAACGATTCTACGGATACCATTAAGAATGTAAACTTCATCATTCCGAGAAAGTTTACATTAAGCAACTATAAATATGTATTTAAAGACGGCGGCATTGCAATGCCGGCTGTGATTTCTGTAGCAAGAACCATCATCGGAACAATCGTAGGTATTGTATGTACCTCGATGGTTGCTTACACATTAAGCCGCAGAGACTTCGTACTCCGCAAACCATTTCAGCTTCTGTTCGTTGTTACCATGTATGTCGGTGGCGGAATGATTCCGGAATACCTTCTGATTATCCGTACCTTAAAGCTGGGCAATAACTTCATGGTATACATTCTGCCTGGTCTGATGTGGGTTTATAATATGATTCTGGTCCGCTCTTATATCGACGGACTGCCGATGGCTCTGCAGGAGGCAGCAAAGCTCGACGGAGCAAACGATTTTCAGATCTGGTATAAAGTCGTTATGCCGCTTTGCAAACCGGTTATCGCAACCGTAGGTCTGTACTATGCAGTAGGACAGTGGAACTCCTTCATGGATACTTACCTGTATGCGAAAAAACTCCCGACTCTGCAGTACAAACTGTATGAGATTATGAACCAGGCGACCATGAAAATGGACGTTCATGCAGGAACCAATGTACAGACGGCCGTAACACCAATGTCCGTACGTATGGCCGTAACGATTGTAGCAACTGTGCCGATCGTTATTGTATATCCGTTCCTTCAGAAATACTTTATCGGCGGTATGACACTTGGTTCTGTTAAAGACTGATAAAAAGCAGTATTAAAAAATTTTCAGAAAAAGATGATGTTTATTCCTGCCAGGCGAAAGAAAGAGTGCAGGATGACATAAACCATTTTAAGGAGGGCTTTTATGAAAAGAAAAGTAGTATCACTCATGTTAGTATCTGCTATGGTGGCCGGAATGCTCGCAGGATGCGGTTCCGACAGTGGCAGCAGCAAGGGAGGGTCCAGCACAGAGACTGGATCAGCGGCAGAGGCAAGTTCTTCAGGCGAGACAGCAGATGATGCAGATGACAAATCTCCGATTACCTTTGAGTATTTTAACGCTGATGGTAAAAACGGCAACTGGGATAACCCGGTAGCAAAAGCAATCACAGAGGCAACAGGCGTTACACTTGATGTTTCCTATCCGGTAGCATCCCAGGGTGATGCAAAAGAAGATGTTGCGCTGATGATCGCAAATGATGAGTATCCGGACATGATTTATGCAAAAGGCTCAGCAACGGATTTGTATCAGGCAGGCGCGCTGATTGATATGACAGACCTGATTGAAAAATATGGTCCAAACATCAAAAAAATGTACGGAGCAGAGATGGAAAAACTGAAATGGAGCCAGGATGATCCTGGAATCTATCAGCTTTCCTACGCAGGTGTAAACCAGAAAACCCTGACAACAGGCGGAAGCTGCCAGATTCAGTGGGCTGCATTAAAAGAGAACGATTATAAATATCCGAAGACACTGGATGAGTATGAAAAAATGATCAAGAGCTATCTTGCAGCACATCCAAAAACAGAAGATGGTCTGGATATGATCGGTATCACCATGAGTGCTTCTGACTGGCACTGGATGATTACCCTTGGAAACCCGGCAGGACTGATCGCTGATGCATCCCCGGATAATGGACAGTGGATCATTGACGACGAGTACAACGTACATTACAAACATGTAACAGATGAAGAGAAAGAATACTTCAAATGGCTGTGCCGTATGTACAACGAAGGTATCCTGGATCCGAACTTTGCAACGCAGACAGATGATGACTATATTGCAAAAGTTGCCAGCGGCCGTGTTGTTGCCATCACCGATGCTGAGTGGCATTACAGCCAGTGCGAAGCTACTCTGGTAGCAGACGGAAAAGTAGATCAGACTTATGTTGGACTTCCTGTAACCTTAAGAGAAGATCAGGTAGAAAAAGCCCTTCTGTATCAGGGAACTACCGTTGGCTGGGGTATTGGAATTACCAAGAGCTGTGAAGATCCGGTTCGTGCCATCAAATTCCTTGACTATCTGTGCTCCGATGAAGGACAGATCCTGTATCACTGGGGTATCGAAGGCGAGAACTACTTCCTTGATGATGATGGACAGCCATATCGTACTGATGAAGAAGTTGCAAAAGCTCAGTCTGATCCGGATTATGCAAAGAACACCGGTATTGACAACTACACTGGATTCCCGATCTACGGAACAGGTTCCTACTCTGAAGACGGATTCCCATACACTCCAACTACCAAAGAGTCTGTTATTGCAAACTACAATACAGCAGAAAAAGAAGGATGCGAAGCGATGGGATTTGAGATGCTGACCGACATGTTTGCACAGCCGGAAGAGTTCGATCTTCTTCCATACTCTGCACTGTGGGCATATCAGCAGCCACAGGAACTTGCTGAGAAACAGACAATTCTGGACGAAATTGCTTGGCCGGGACTTGTTAAATGCGTAACTGGTACCGAAGATGAGTTTGATGGAAACTGGGAGACCATGGTACAGGAGCTGACAGACAATGGTCTGGCAGATGCAGAAGAAGCTATGACAGAGTTCCTTGCTACCAAACTTGTTGATGTAGAGTAAGTAAAGCAAAAACATAAGGTTTTGCCGTTGAACGGAAGGCGGCATAAAAACATGGTCTGATATTATTAAATATCAGGCCATGTTTTAAAATACAGCGACAGTAATGGGAAATGTGAAACATTGTAAAAAGATAACAGTATATGGAAAATCTGCAAACAATTTCATGAGACAAAATCATAGGGAGGTTTTTGGAAAATGACAGAAAAGAAGGAGTTTCAGGTAAACAAAAACACACCGTTCTGGGATGCATCACTGACGGATCAGGAAAGAATCGACTGGCTGTTAAAAGAAATGACGGTCGAAGAAAAACTGGGATACCTCGCCAGCTCTTCCCCGGATCTGCCGCGCCTTGGCATTCCGGGCGTCTCTGTGGGCGGTGAGGCGGCACACGGCGTTGAGGGCAGAAACGATCAGAACGGTCTTGGAAAACCGGATGTGACAACATCCTTCCCACAGCCGATCGGTATGAGTGCATCCTGGGACCCGGAGCTGATCAGACAGGCCGGTGAAATAACAGGAACCGAGGCGCGCGTCGTATGGCACCGCCATCAGGGCCATGGACTCAGCAGATGGGCTCCGACCGTTGATCTTGAGCGCGATCCGAGATGGGGAAGAAACGAAGAAGGTTACGGAGAGGATCCTGTGCTGACCGGAAAAATGGCCGGTGCTTATATCCGGGGAATGCAGGGCGATGATCCGAAGTATCTGCGCTGTGCAGCGACCTTAAAGCATTTCTATGGAAACAACACGGAGGTCGGCCGCGGATGGAAAAATTCTTCCATTGACCCGCGGAACAAATATGAGCTGTATCTAGAGCCATTCCGCAGATGTATTGAGGATGGCGGCGCAGAGGGCATCATGACGGCATATAACAAGATCAACGGAACGATCGGTATCCTGAATCCGGAAGTGACCGATATTCTGAAAAAACAGTACGGTCTCCGTCACGTTGTCAGCGACGGCGGTGCGATGGGACTTGTCGTGAATCTGCATCACTATTTCGGACAGCATGCGGAGACGATCGCAACGGCGCTGAAAGCCGGTGTGGATGCCATGTCTGACGATCCGCGTATGGTAGAGCAGGCGGCACGCGAGGCATATGAGCTTGGCATTCTGAAAGAAGAGGATATGGACCGCTCTATTCGCTGTATGATGGAGACGAAGCTTCGTCTCGGCGTTTATGATCGGGAAAATCTGAATCCGTATGACCGTGTGACCGAGGACGATATCGATTCCCCGAAGGCACGTGAAATCTGTAAAGAGCTGAGCCGCGAATCGATCGTACTTCTGAAAAATGAGAACGGAGCGCTGCCACTTGACAAAGCCCTGAAAGCAGAAGATATTGCCATTGTCGGACCGCTTGGTGATACATGGTATCAGGACTGGTACGGCGGAACGGCACCATACCGCACAACCTTCCTGCAGGGGATGGAAGTACTGAAGCAGGAGAACATTACATTCGCGGATGGTCTGGATCGCGTTGTTTTCCGCTGTGATGGAAAAGGTCTTGCCGTAGCAGAAGACGGAACACTTCAGATGGCAGATGAGCCAGATGTGTTTATCAAGGAATACTGGGGTGCGGGAAGCTATACGTTCAAGAGTGTCCGTACCGGAAAATACCTCGGCGCAAGACTCTCAGAGTCGCAGGGAGAAAAGCCGAAAATGGGACAGATTGCGGCAGACCGGGAGGAAGCCTTCGACTGGTTTGTGATGGAGATTTTCCACGTGGAGCCGCAGGACGATGGCAGCGTTGTGCTGACCAACCGTTTCCATTACCCGGTTTATAAGGATGCAGAGGGATTTTTCTCCTTCGAGCAGACGGAGGGAATTCCGATTACGATGGAGGTTGTCGAAAACGGAATTGAAAAAGCAGTTGCTGCAGTCCGGGGCAAAAAGCAGGTTTTACTTGCGCTCGGCTGTAACTCCGTGATCAATGCGAAAGAGGAGATCGACCGCAACACACTGGAGCTGCCAGAGGAGCAGGAGATGCTGCTTGACCGGATCGCAGAGGTCAATCCGAATACCGTTCTGGTGCTGTTTACGAATTATCCGTACACACTTCAGAAAGCGATGGAAAAACTGCCGGCGATCATCATGTCTGCAACGGGAAGCCAGGATATGGGAAGCGCAATGGCAGAGGCTGTGCTTGGAATCTATGCACCGGCCGGCCGTCTGAATATGACCTGGTATGAGAGTATCGATCAGCTGCCGGACATTGACGATTACGACATCATCAAAGGAAAAAGAACGTACCGCTATTTCGACGGGAAGGAATTGTATCCATTCGGCTATGGCCTGACGTATACCACATTTGCGTATGAGAACTATGAGGTTTCCTTAAAAGACGACCGTCTGCTGCAGATCTCTCTCGATGTGAGAAATACGGGCGATACCGCAAGCGACGAGGTCGTCCAGATCTACGGTTCCGCTTTGGAATCCTGCGTGAAGAAACCAATCTGCCAGCTGCTTGATTTTGTCCGTGTGAAAAACATTGCCCCGGGCGAGACGAGACACATCGCACTGGAAATCCCGGTGGAGGAGCTTCGCTTCTACGATGTCATCAGCCGCAGACTGATGGTAGAAGAAGGAACGTATGAAATCTATGCGGGCGCATCCTGCAAGGATAAAGCCGTTTCCGCAGAAATCTTTATTCCGGGCGGAAAAAGGGGAGTACGCGATCTGAGTGCATTTACCGCGGCAGACCACTACGATGATTACGAGAACATGTATCTGACGGAAGGCCACTTCAATTTCAAGGCAGTCCGCGTGCAGGATGAGACGAAAGAAGGTGTTCTCGTTTACCGTGACTGTGATCTTTCCGATGCTGCTGTTCTGGCGCTTCATGTGAAGAGTGAACGCGGCGGCAGTGTGGAAGCCTTTGTGGACGGTGTTTCGATGGGAAGCTTTACCGGTGACACAAGAACCTGTGAGTTCCGCAGCGCCCCGAAACTGGACCGCTATGCGGAGGAAGAAGTAAAAGAGCGCAACCGGTACCGCGAGCCGATTTATGAGGATGTTGAAATTTCCCTCGCAGACAGACCGCAGACGGACGGCGTATCTGAGATCCGTCTTGTCCTGAAGGGAGATATGCGGATCTGCTATCTGCGTGTGCTGAAAAATAAGAGCACAGGAAAAATTCAGATGGGCGTAGCAAACTAACCAGATCATGTATTGTCTGAAAAAAGTATTGACAAATTGTGTGAATATGAATAAAATATTCCTGTAAAAACAAAATACGGAGATCTTCAGGGCAGGGTGTGATTCCCTACTGGCGGTATAGTCCGCGACCCGCTGCGATATCAAACAGCGGCTGACTCGGTGCAACTCCGGGACCAACAGTTAAAGTCTGGATGAAAGAAGACAAAATAAAGTTTATTTGCATGGAAATATTTTTGGTGCCCTGAATTCAAGAAAAGGAATTCAGGGCACTTTTTTTCGCGGGCAACGAGCCAAAGTCCGTGCTTGCACGAGACCTTGGCGACTGCCGCGAAAACGAGTTCAAATTCGTGGAGCGTATTTGGACTCGTTACTTCCGGCAGAACCGGTCAAGATCTCCAGAAAAAAGGAGAAATGCAGTTATGAATGCACAGACAACAGCAAAACAGACATCAAAGATGTCGCAAATCGGAAAAACCCGTTACATGGTACAGGTGGCAATGCTCGGCGCCGCCGCAGTCGTATTGATGTTTTTTGACATCCCGCTTCCGTTTGCCCCGAGTTTCTACAAGATTGATTTAAGCGAAGTTCCGGTGCTGATCGGAGCCTTTGCGATGGGACCTCTTGCCGGAGCTGCGATTGAGCTGATTAAGATTCTGCTGAACCTTGTCATGAAAGGAAGTACCACCGCAGGTGTTGGCGAGGTAGCAAACTTCCTGATCGGCTGCGCGTATGTTATGCCGGCCGCATGGATCTACAAAACACAGAAAACCAAGAAAAATGCCATGATCGGTATGGCAGTCGGAACCGTATTTCTGGCAGCAGCCGGCGGTCTTCTGAACGCTTTTGTACTGCTTCCGGCTTATGCAGCAGCCTTTGGAATGCCGATGGATGCCCTTGTGGGAATGGGATCTGCAGTCAACAAAGCAATTACAAGCCTTCCGACCTTTGTTCTGTTTGCCGTTGTACCGTTTAATATCATCAAAGGTGTTGTGGTATCACTGGTAACCATGCTTCTGTACAAGCACATCAGCAGACTGCTGAAGGGTGAGGCGATGAATTAGTTCATCATTTCCGAAATCATTTCCGTAAACGGAGAATCCAATAAATACGTTGTAGCGAGACGGACAAAATGCAGAGAGAAATCCTCTGTTTTTTGTCCGTCTTTTAAAATTTTCGGGGAATGGCGGCAATGGATTGCCCACACAGGTCTTTTAGTAGTACAATGAAGCATAATCGATAAAAGAAAATACGCAGCGAAATTGGAATGGAGCGCAAAAAAAAGAGATCCGCACATTGGCTGAAATCTCTTTTCTATCACATTTTAATATTGTTATTATGTCTCGAAACTGTTAAGCGCTTTCCAGATGTTCCATCACTTGAACGCCCCATTTAAAAAGGGCGGTTCGCATGGCAAAGGTCAGGACTGCGGTAAGCAGAATCATCACGCTCGTGGTGATGTGGATGTTGAGGTGAAGTTTTCCGTACAGCAGGTAGCCGGCTCCGATCAGGATTGCGCCGACGGTGAGGTCGATGAGGACGGAGATCAGGGAGCGGTTGTTGGATTTTATGGCGGCGGTTTCGTTTTCCCAGTTTAATTTCGGAAATGCAAGGTCAAAAAGGAGCTGTTCATAGTTTACGAACAGGGTAAATAAAACCGTGATCGCCGTGGTGTAAAGAAAGGTCGCCGGGTGCAGACCGAAAACGACCGCGATGATGTTGAAGACCAGAGCGTACGGCAAGGTGCCAAGGAGACTGATCAGGATGCCGCTTACCAGCATGGCACGGATCTGGTCGTGATAGCTCATCGGAATGCATTTCATATAGATGTATTCGCTGCCCTTTCGGGACATCGCTGTGGCGGAGATCACGCAGAACATGGACATCATGACGGCAATTCCGGCGGCGGTAAGGACGGCAACTGCGACAGGCAGTTCCCCTTTCAGGAGGCGGAATATGGTGCCATCGGCGACAAGCCGGGTCCAAAGGCCGGTGGTTTTAGCCATGCCAAGGCTGGAAATGACGGAAACGAGGGCAATGCCAAGCATGAAGACCGGCCAGATGAGAGGCATCAGAACACAATTCATAAACCAGGCCGGGGTTCGGTACAGTTTTTTCCATTCGATCATCGCGTAGGTGCGGACCGGATTTTTGCTTTTGACGGTTCGGGTCACTTCTTCTTTGGATAAAATGCGTTTTTCGCTGGTGGTCTCGCTCATGCCGAGGACAGCCGGGAGGTAGATTTTCCAGGCGAGGGCGAAAAAGACAGCAAGGATGACGGCTGTTGTAGCGATGTAGAGTATCATTTTGAGAAAGGATGCATCTGCAAGGCTTCCGGTCATCAGGGGCAGGTTCGGAAAAATGGTCCGGAAGGCGCGCAGAGTGCCCTTCTGGCTTTCCATCAGGTTCATGATATCCTGCATTTCAAAATTTCCGATACTGCGCGAAAATACGTTGATGCCGATCGCAAAAATCAGGGATGCGGCGAATCCGAGGTAGCTTAAGAAATCCTTGTTTCGGATATTTTTGAAAAGACGCATCACGAGCATCGTCAAAACTGCGGCGTAAACGAGCGGCACAACCGGGAAAATAAGGCAGGCGAGGATCATATTGATCCAGTAAAAAATGCCCATTTTGGCGCTGATCCCGTACCCTAACAGAAACGGAAAGAACAGCAGTACAATAAGATAGTATTCGTTCAGCAGACAGCAGAAGCCTTTCGCACCGACAATCTGCGCCGGGGTAAACGGCAGCGGCAAAAGCTTTACGAGGTCAGAGTCCATGTAATACTCGCTCAGAAACAGCGGCAGGCCATAGAAGAAAATGACCATCATGCCAATGGCACAGACGAACTCGATCAGCAGGGTTTCCAGCCCGAGCGGCTGCAGGAAGGTATAGCCGGAATATCCCAGAAGAAACAGTAAGACCGACACGGGAAGGAGGCAGACACCAAGCAGAAGGTATACAACGATACGTCCTCCGTCCGAAAATGCTTTCTTTTTTCCGCTCTTCTGATTGCTTTTTCCTGGTCCGCTTTTCAGAAGGAAACGGGTGAGAATCCATAAGTTACGCATGTTCGGTGATCTCCAGAAAGATATTTTCAAGTGTCTGATCCGGATAGGCCGCTTTTAATTCTTCCAGAGTACCCAGGTATACCTGGCGGCCGTGATGGATGATGGCGATGCGGTCGCAGAGTTTTTCCGCTACTTCCAGCACATGGGTGGAAAACAGCACGGCGTTTCCGGCATCGGCGTGTTCACGCATCATCTGTTTGAGCTCGTGCGCGGAGCGCGGGTCAAGGCCGGTCAGCGGCTCATCGAGAATCCAGACCGGCGGCTTGTGGATCAGTGCGCCCATCACCATGATTTTCTGACGCATGCCATGCGAGTAGCTCATGATACGGCTCGAAAGGTTCTCTTCCATCTCAAAGCGTTTTGCGGTTTCTTCGATAAAACGCTGACGCTCTTCCGTTCCGACACCGTAGATATCTGCCATAAAATTCAGATATTCAATTCCCCTGACGCGAAGAAACGCATCCGGGTCGTCGGGCACAAAACCGAACTGGCGCTTGGCTTCGAGCGGATCCTTCTGGATATCTTTTCCATTGATTTCAATCGTTCCCTCGGACGGTGCCAGGATGCCGGTGATCATTTTTAATGTTGTCGTTTTCCCGGCTCCGTTTGGGCCGATAAATCCGGTGATCTTTCCATCTTCGATATCCCAGGAAAGATCATCGACGGCTTTTTTGCTTCCATCGCCGTAAATTTTGCTGACGTGGTTCAGACGAATCATGTTTTATTCCCCCTCTTTTTTTCTTGTAAAACGAAACTGTGATTCTCTTGCTTCGTTTCTAAAAACAGACTGCCCTTTTCTCACTCCGAAAGCTCTTATCCTTCCCTGCGCAGGAAAAGGAGTCAGGCAGATCTTCGCAATCCGCTTCGCTACTTGCTTGATTCGGTTAAATTTCGAAGCACGGGCTGTGATCTTGTGTTTTTTTCAGTATGCATTCTTCTGCCAGAACTGTCAATCAGCGGAACGAAAAATACAGAATTTTGTAAGAACTTGTAAGACTTTTAGAGCGTGTCTGAAAAAAAGATACCGCAAAGTGAAGCCTGCAGATTGCGGAAATGCTTTTTCAGACACGCTCCAGAATCAAATCCGATTTTACCCTCTACTTTTTCAGAATCACATCGATGACTGTATCGACTCCATCCGGCAATACCGGGTCTTCGCCGAGATCGGCGAATGCCATGGTCGGATAATCGCTGTGTACCCAGCTTGTGGAAACCGGGATTTCCGCGCCGGTTGCGACGTAGCGGATCGCCTGGATTTCTTCTTTTTTCACGCCGGGCAGCGGCAGCGGCCCAACGGTATTTTCATAGACATGAAAATACAGATGGTTTCCGTGGCGCGTCACACGGCCAAAGTCCGGTTTCTCAATACCGGCTTTTCCGCAGCCGTAAATGCTCTCTCCGTTTTTCTTCATCCACTTTCCAATCTCAGCCAACCGTTCGATCGACTCCTCCGGGATATTTCCCCTGGCGTCCGGGCCGACGTTCAAAAGCAGGTTTCCACCCTTCGATACGCACTCGACCAGCTTTTTGATCAGCATCGGTGCCGGTTTGAAGAAGTGGTCGTTGGCACAATAACCCCAGTGATTGTTCATCGTGACGCAGGATTCCCAGGCGATATCGTTTCCATTTACATCCTGGATGCCATTCGGCGGAATCATCTGCTCCGGGCTCACAAAGTCGCCGTGGTACGGGGTCGGATTTCCGGCCGCCAGAGAACCGTAGCCCTCTCCGCTCACCTCGAGACGGTTGTCGATGATGACATCCGGCTGGAGCTTCCGCACCATATTGATCAGCTCCGTCGCTTTCCATGCTTCGCCGCGCAACGTATCGTAGGAAAAGTCAAACCACAGCACATCGAGCTTTCCGTAGTTTGTGCAGATCTCGCGTACCTGATTGTGCATGTAGGTCAGGTAGCGGTCGAAATCGCGGTCATCGTTTTTGTATGCCGGGTTGTTCCGCATCGGGTGGTTCCGGTCGCCGTAATGTGGGAAATCGTCGTGGAACCAGTCGAGCAGAGAGAAATACAAACCAACCTTCAGTCCTTCTGCGCGGACGGCATCAACATACTCTGCAACGAGGTCGCGGCCGCATTTCGTGTTGGTGGATTTGAAATCGGTATACTGGCTGTCGAAGAGGCAGAAACCGTCGTGATGCTTGGCAGTCAGAACCATGTATTTCATGCCGGCCTCTTTCGCCGCTTTTGCCCATTTCCGCGGCTCGAAATCAACGGGGTTGAACTCCTCGAAATATTTCATGTAATCTTCTTTTGGAATCTGCTCGGTACTCCGCACCCATTCTCCGCGCGCCGGGATGGCATAAAGTCCCCAGTGGATAAACATGCCGAAACGGGCGTCGCGGTACCACTCCATCCGCCTGTCATAAGCTTCTCTGTCAAATTTGTACATCGTTTTGCTTCCTCCTGTTTTAGTTTTATATTGGTAATGATTCAGAGTACCATTTCGCATGGCTCTGAATCGTTACGTCAAGCGGATATTCGCAATCTGCTTCGCTACTTGCTTGATTCGGTTAAATCTTAATTTTCACCCATTTTCCCTGTTTGAATCGGATCGTCGCAAAGATAAACCGTGACATCTGATCCGCCAGCACGCCGAACCAGATTCCGACGATGCCAAGCCCCAGCGTGTAACCGCCAAGATACGAAACGATCGTACGAATAAATGTAACGCTGATCATAGATGCAACTGCCGTATAGAGCGTATCTCCCGCACCGCGCAGGCATCCCATGTAAATAACCTGACAGATCTGGAAAATGACGACGAAGATAATGACATGGATGATGCTGACACCGATTTCAATGATATGCTGTTCTTCGAAAAACAGGCTGTACAGCCATCTTCCGCCGAAGAGATAAATCGCAACGAGGCATACTGCGATGCCCGCGCCGATCAGACGGCACGTTCTGCCGTACTCTTTCGCAAGATCCGGCTTTTTTGCGCCGAGGCTCCGGCCGATCAGTGCAACCGCTGCGGACTGGAGGCCATCGCCGAACGCAAACGAAAGCGACATAATATTCATGCCGACCTGGTGTGCCGCCATCGCATCGGTTCCCTGCTTGGCCGCCATGATCGCCGTCATCATAAAGCCGATCCGCATGAAAACCTGCTCGAAAAACACACTGTACCCGACCCTGACCAGGCTGATGAACGCTGCAATCGTCGGTTTAATTTTGTTCTTCAGAATATAGCCAAGATTCAGGAATCCGTCTTGCTTTGTGATGGAAAGGATGCTCATCACACATCCGACAACCGTTCCTGTGACGGTTGCCAGTGCCGCACCCTGAATGCCGAGTGCCGGGAACCCGAAATGGCCGTTGATCAGAAGATAATTCAGGATAATATTAATCGTATTTGATGTTACATTTGTGCGCATCGTGATTTTTGTATTGCCCGCACCGCGCTGTGCCGAGTTGATCCCCATCTGGATACAGTTAAAAATCATACCGCCCATGATGATACGGAAATATGTTACTGCGCCGTTATGCGTCTCCGCCGTTGAGCCGCACAGATGGATGATCGGACTTGCAAACGCCACAAATCCAACACTGAATGCAGCTGCCGCAAGGATAATAAATACAAGCGCAGTTACCAGAGTCTCATTCGCCGCACCCTGTCTTTGTTCCCCTCGCCGCCGCGCAACAAGGGCGGAAATCGACACATTCAGCGCAAAGAAAAACGCCAGGCCAAGCAGCTTCGGCTGTGTCGTCAGACCGACCGCGGCAACTGCGTAGGAGCCAAGCGAACTTACCATCAGCGAATCTACAAGACCCGCAAATGCAATGAAAAACGACTCCACGATCGCCGGCCACGCCATGTTGACGGCGGTCTGGAATGTGTCTTTGTGGTATTTCCCCTTTAACTTGTTTCCTAAGTACCCCATTTCTTTTCCTCTCTTTCGTCCCAATACCAATTTCTATTTTACTTTGTTTTAACAGAAGGGTCAATACGGTACCGGCAGAAAAAAGCCAGCCGCAAAAGCAAAATTCTTTTCGCTTTTTGTGGCTGGCTTTTCTTTTATCTTTCCGTAGCGATTCAGACCCCCATCTTGATTCCGCTTACGCTACATCCCAGTATTGCTTCTTATTTTTTCAGCACAAATTCTGCCTTATTCTCTGTCGTGCTGTCGCTTCCGATGAAGACTTCGAAAGCACCGTTTTCACTTTCTACACGCTCATTTTCTGTCAGGAAGCGAAGCTCTTCTTCTGTGATTTTGAAGATGACTTCGGTTTCTTCTCCCGGCTGAAGGGTTACCTTGCAGAAATCTTTCAGCTCTTTCACCGGGCGTACCACGGATGCGGCTACGTCGTGGATGTAAAGCTGTACGGTCTCGGTTCCCTTTGTATCGCCGGTGTTTTTCACGGTTACGGAGGCTTTAATCTCATCTTCCATGCCAAGCTCTGCCTTGTCCAGTTTCACATCTGAAATTGCAAAGCTGGTGTAGCCAAGGCCATATCCGAACGGGAACAGTGGTGCGTTCGGGATGTCGAGGTATTTGGAGCGGAAGCGGTCTTTGTCCTTGCCCGGCACATGCGGTCTTCCGGTGGAATACTCGTTGTAGTGAACCGGCACCTGGCCTACAGAGTATGGGAAGCTCATGGTCAGCTTGCCGCTTGGAGCGTATGCACCAAAAACAACGTCTGCGATTGCATTGGCACCTTCGGTACCCGGCATCCATACTTCAAGAACGGCTTTTGCTTTCGATACGACATCGCGCAGGTCGAGCGGACGACCGTTGAAGAGGACAACGACAACGTTTTCATTGACTTTTGAAACGCGCTCAAGCAGTCTCTGCTGGATTTCCGGGATGCGGATGTTCGCGTTGCTGGTTGCCTCGCCGGACTGCAGACGATCCTCGCCGATCGCAAGAACGACAACCTCGGCCTCCTTTGCTGCGTTTACAGCCTCAAGAAGCATTGCCTCCTCTTCCTCCGGTGTATGGGACTGCTCCATCGCCTCGCCGAAGCCCTCTAGGCGGATGTCGGAGCCAAGCATCGGAGAGCCTGCATGGAAGCTCATGTTTGTCGTATCTGCCTGCGCTTTTACGGCCTCTTCCAGATTTGTCACATCCTTTGCATCTCCGATAAAGGACCAGGCGCCCATCAGGTTTCTGCTGTGGACATACGGTCCGACCCAGGCAATTTTTTTCTCCTTGCCAAGCGGCAGGATTTTCTCTTCGTTTTTCAGCAGTACAAACGATTTTCTTGCGGCTTCTCTTGCCAGGGCGCGGTGCTCTTTGCAGAGAATGACCTCTTTTTCTTTCGTCTCGTCTGCGTCTTTATACGGGTTTTCAAACAGTCCCAGTTTGTTTTTCAGTTCCAAGATACGCATGCAGGACTCATCGATCAGATCCTCGGAAATCTTGCCCTCTCTTACAAGGCGGCAGAGGTTCTCGCAGTAAATACCTGTCATCATATCGATATCGACGCCTGCCTCGGCGGAGCGGACAGCTGCCTCCTCACGGTCTGCGCAGTAGCCGTGGTAAATAATCTCCTCGATTGCCGCCCAGTCGGAAATCAGAACTCCGTCAAATCCCATCTCGTCACGCAGGATGCCGCGCATCAGTTTCTTGTTTCCGGTTGCCGGAACACCGTTTACCGTATTGAAGGAAGTCATTACCATCGCTGCGCCTGCATCGATGCCGGCTTTATAGGATGGCAGATAGAAGTCACGGAAGGTATGCTCGGAAAGCTCTACGGTGTTGTAGTCTCTTCCCGCTGTCGGAGCGCCATAGCCTGCAAAATGTTTCACGCAGGAAGCAATTTTGTACGGCTCCTTCAGATCGTCTCCCTGGAATCCGCGTACCATTCCGGCACAGAACAGGCCGTTCAGATACGGATCCTCACCGGTAGACTCCATGACACGGCCCCATCTTGCATCGCGGACCAGGTCGGTCATCGGTGCGAAGGTTACGTGAAGGCCGGAAACGGCTGCCTCTTTTGCAGCAACTGCCGCACACTTTTCGGAGAGCTCCGGTTCAAACGTTGCGCCCTGTCCCAGCGGAATCGGGAAAATAGTCTTGAAGCCGTTGATGACATCCAGCATGAACAGCATCGGGATGTGATGCGGGTGCTGCTCCACAAAATCCTTCTGGATTTTCTTTAACGTTTCTGCGCCCATGCTGCCCAGGATGGAACCGGAAAGCGCTACATTTTCCGGCGTAAAGCCCTTATCTGCCATCGGTCCCATGGCTGTGATGTCCATATCTTTATTGAAGAAGGCGCCCACCACCTGGCTCATCTGGTTCACTTTTTCTTCCAGCGTCATGTCGGCCAGAAGCTCTTTTAATTTCTGCTCGGTCATTTTTTCTCCTCCATATCTCGTTTTTGCTGTATCTGCTTCTTCAGAAACCCCTAAAATGTCAGAAAAATATCGCTTTTCCGTTTTTTCTGAATCTTATACTGAAATTTTACCACATCTGACCTGAAAAAAATATCCCCTGATCCGACCTTTTTCTTTCACTATTCCGACCTGTTTTCTGCTGTTCCGGTGCGTAAGAAAGTGATAAAATCCTCTGTTATTTCCCGGACATGTGAAGGGTGGCTTTCCGCTATTTTTCACTAAAGCTTCTTCGGTATTCCAGCGGTGCGTATCCCGTATTGTCCTTAAACATCTTCGTAAAGTACGAGAAATTGCTGTACCCCACATACAGCGACACCGTATTAATTGGCAGCGAACTCTGTGTCAGAAGCTTTTTCGCCTCCTCCACCCGCTTTTGAATAATATAATTGCTGATCGAAATACCCTTTTCTTTTTTAAAAATCCGGGACAGATAATCGGTATTCAAAAAGACAAGCTCTCCAAGCTCCTCCCGGTGAATCTCCTCCCGGTAATGTGCATCGATATAAGCGCATACCTGACTCGTAACCGAATCTGATTTGTTGATGTACTGTCTGTACTGAACTGCTTTCCGAACCAGTACCCCGGCATATTCCATCATCTCTTCTCTGCCATAAAGGGAATTCCGATGCAGGTTTTCCATATCCGCATCTGCAAACAGTGCATACGCCTTGATCTCCCGTTCCGAAAGCCATGCATACACCACCTGCGTCAGATCGGTACGGAGTGCTACCAGAAGCTCCCTGGTAATCATTCCTTCCCGCTCCGTCCGGTCAAGGTATTTCTGCAGCCGCTCCAGCAGCTCCTCCGGTTTTTCCTCCGAAAGCAGAGCTTTCCATACATCCAGCTCCTTATTTTCGTAGCTGGTCTGCGGAGCCTGAAATTCGTTCAGAAACAGCACCTCGTTCCGCACGGAAAGGCTTCCCTCCCGCATTTTCTGAAGATTCTGGCTCTGCTTTTGCATCCCCAGTACAGCTTCCCACTGTCCGGCACCGCACCACAGCTCCGGATAGATTTTTTCATTCATCCACGCAACAAACTGCCGCAGAATTTCACAATCCCGCCCACCGTCCTGCGGGAATGCTTTTTCCTTTGACTGTGTAACAATCCAGTAGCTGCCCGGTTCCTGGTAAAAAACAGTATCTACCGCAATATCCGTTTTCTCATACAGTTCCGACAGCACATTTTCGATCACAAATTCCATGGTCGCGGTATCCCACATCTCCCGCTTATTGCTCTTTATTTCCGGCATCAGACAAATCAGCCGGAAATAGTGTCCCGGTCCGTATGGCAACTGGCGCTGTGCTGCCGTTTCGCAGAATTTTTTCTCGGAGAAGCCGTCTTTCAGCACATTTTTCCAGATATCCTGCTGCAGAATTTTTCTATTCTGATTCCACTTGATGCTTTCCTGCCTGAGATCCTGTATTTTCTTTTCTTTCGCAACGGATTCCGCCGCACGCTGTACGGCCTCCTTCAGCTTGCCAAAATCGATGGGCTTTAGCAGATAATCGACACTGTTCAGCTGAATCGCTCTTCTGGCATAGTCAAACTCCGCATAGCTTGTCAGGAATATGACCTGGACCTTCAGCTCCTCTTTCCTGACCCACTCCACAAAGTCGAATCCCGTTCCGCCCGGCATCACGATATCGCTGATCACGATATCAATGTCCACCATTCCCATGATGTTCTTCGCCTGCTGTACGGAAAACGCGGTATACACCTCGTTCACCCCGGTCTCTGTAAGATCGAGGTTTCTTTTGATACTTTCAATCACGTACTCTTCATCATCCACGAGCAATAGTTTCATGTTCTTCTCCCCCTGTCCTGTATGGAATATGGATATCTACAATCGCTCCGCCGAGCGGACTGTTATCGAAATGAATCTCTCCGGAATCGCCATAATAATAGCGGAATCGTTTCAGGCAGTTTTCAATCCCGATATGCTTTCCATGCTCGGAAATATCTTCCCCTGCTTTCAGCCTTTGCAGCGTCTCCTCCGGAAAGCCGTTTCCGGTGTCCGAAATATAAATGTTGACATACTTTTCGTCTCCGCGGTCCTCCGGGTAAACCGTCACGGAAATCAGCGGAACCGTCTCCAGCGTCAGGGCATGTTTTGCCGCATTCTCTACAAACACTTGAATCAGGAACGGGAAGATTACTGCGTTTTCCACCTCTTCATGAACCTCAAAATAATAGGTGAATTTTTCCGGATAGCGCAGCAGCAGAATTTTGAGGTAATTTTCACAGTGGTTCGTCTCCGCCGTTACCGGCACCATCTCGCTTGTATTCCGGAAAATATACGCAAGATAATCGGACGTAATACGGCTCATCGACTTTGCATGGTCGTACTGACCGAAGTCGATCATGCTGTAGATAAAGTTCAGACAGTTCATATAAAAATGCGGGCGAATCTGGATTTTCAGGTAGTCCATCTCGATTTTCTGTTTTTCCAGCTCCTGCTCATACAGCGTGATTTTCAGCCGGCGGATCTGGTGAATCATGTTCCGAAATTTATCGTCAATCCGCTCCAGCTCTACCAGGTTTCCTTCCGACATCTGATAGGTGAGGTCCCCATTGTCATATTTCTGAAGATTTTCCGTAAACATACCGACCGGCTTCAGGATTTTTGTTTCCAGGTGGAACAACAGCACGGAACCGGCAATCACCATCAGAAAAGCAACGCCAAGAAGGGCAAACACACTTCCCGTCATCAGATTTAAGACTCCCGTCCAAGAGATTTTAATCCGGATTTCAAACGGCGCCTGCGAAAGTTCCTGCCGGAAGGTGTAATTGTCGGTATTAATTTTCGAATTGTCCGTTACAATTCCTTTTTCCGTCAGTGTTCCGATGCTTTTCCCGTTGTGGTCAACGAGACTGACATAGCCGCTCTTTCCAAGAGACAGTTCAGAGAACGGTTCCAGAATTGTCTTCAGATTGACGTAGCAGCCGAGTCCGACGCCCTGACTCTGCGCTACCTTGAGCATATAAATATCGTCTCCCTGGCACATCACGGTCCATTTTTTCTTGACTGCATACGCCTGCTGCGACAGGCTTTTGATCCGGCGCTTCAGTGCCTCCTGCAGATACGGGTCAACGGCGTAAAGCCCGTCGGAGGAAATGCTCAGCTGATATAAGCTGTCATCCTTCTTCGTATAGAGAAAAACATTGTAATCCGTTCCAAAATCCCACGCCGCAGATACATAGTTCCTTCGCAGCTGTGTAATGACATATTCCTCATACTGATCCTTCTCCATCAGATCCATATATTTCCAGAACGCGGAATCCGGGTTGGAGCTGTCCATTACGGTCGAGAACAAGTTTCGGCTGATTCGAAAAAAACGGTTATCCAGCTCATCCGTATACAGCTTTGAAATCTCTTCCAGCTGCTCATATACCTGCCGCTGCGTCCGGTTCAGAATAAGCACGCTCCCAGCCAGAAAAAGCAGCAGCATACTCAGCAGGCAGATCAAAAGATAACGCCCCTGCTGCGCCAGTGTTGTTTTTTTCGTCTGTTTTGAAATACGCATGAAGTTTCCTCCTTTTTTCTGTTCCGGTACACTCGAAATTTTTCCGTGTTTGATTTTACGAACTGATCTTTTTTTCTGAATATAATACAGCAGAAAAACAGTACACCTCATGTTTCCATGAGTCTGTACTGTTTTTCTGATTTATGTCGGAAACACCGAAATGTTTCTCTTTTTTATTCCTGCATGGAAAATCATCCCTTTACCGCGCCAAGTGTGATACCTTCTGCGAAGTATTTCTGAAGGAACGGATAGATGATAAACAACGGCAGCATGGCGATAAATGCGATTGCCATACGGATCGAGGTTGTCGGCAGCTTTGCCACCTCGGCACCGATATTTCCGGTTACTTTTCCACTTGCCAGGTACTGAATATCGGTGATCATCTGGTTCAGCAGGTTCTGGATACTGTAAAGCTTCTGGCCTTCATTTCCTGATAAATAGTATAAACCATTTGTCCAGTCATTCCAATAGCCAAGTGCGGAAAACAGTCCCATGGTTACCAGAATCGGTTTTCCAAGCGGCAGTGTGATGCTGGTGAAAATCTTCATGTGTCCTGCGCCATCGATTTTGGCCGCCTCGAACAGCGCGTCCGGGATACTGGTGTTAAAGTAGCTTCGGATCATCAGCACGTTGTTTGCACTTAACAGGAAGCCCGGAACAATCAATGCCCAGATCGTGTTTTTGATGTGAAAATACTTTACATACATCAAGTAGGTCGGCACCAGTCCGCCGTTGAACAGCATCGTGAAGAATACGAAAAAGGTAATTGCTCTGCGGTACGGCAGCTTTTTAATCGAAAGCGGATATGCCAACAGAGCGGACATCGCAAGGTTTGCAGCGGTACCGACGATGGTTACAAAAATGGTAATTCCGTATGCTCTCAGGATTTTCTCGCCCTGGCGGATGATATAGGAGTAAGCATAGAAGCTGAATTTCTCCGGGAAGAACGAATATCCGTTGCGGATCAGTGTGTTTTCATCGGTCAGTGAGGAAATAAATACGAGTACAAACGGCAGTATAATGGATAACGTAATCAGAATGAGTAC
Source organism: Fusicatenibacter saccharivorans (assembly GCF_027667425.1). Classification (NCBI taxonomy): domain Bacteria; kingdom Bacillati; phylum Bacillota; class Clostridia; order Lachnospirales; family Lachnospiraceae; genus Fusicatenibacter; species Fusicatenibacter saccharivorans. Next base: position 175,444 of record NZ_JAQEGR010000002.1, on the reverse strand, counting down.
TACATTAATCCAGAACTGGAAACGTTTTGCTTTTTTTGAATTTGTCATACTTCCATCCTCCTAGAATAATGCCTGGTCTTTGTCTACTTTGCGGACAATCCAGTTGCTCAACATTACGACACAGAAGCCTACCAGAGACTGGTATACACCGGCTGCAGATGACATACTGATATTTCCTTGTTCAATCAGGGCACGGTATACGTAGGTATCGATAACGTTTGTGGTCGGGAACAGAACACCGGAGTTCATCGGCACCTGATAGAACAGACCGAAATCGGAATAGAAAATTCTTCCGATGCTGAGGAGCAGCAGGGTGATGATGGTCGGAACGAGGCTCGGCAGTGTGATTTTCGTAATCTCCTGCCATTTGCTTGCACCGTCCAGTCTTGCAGCCTCATAGAAGGAAGGATCGATACCGATCAGGGATGCGATGTAAATCAGGCATCCGTATCCTACGCCCTTCCAGCAGTTCGCGATAATCAGGATCGCCGGCCAGTATTTCGGTTTCTGGTACCACTGAATCGGGTCAATGTGGAACAACGGAAGGATGGAGTTGTTGACAAGACCATTTTCTGCACTCAGAAGCGCATATACGATGTAGCTTAAGATAACCATGGACATCAGGAACGGAAGAAGAATCGCACTCTGATATATCTTTTTGAGCTTTGTGTTTCTTATCTCCGTAATCAGAATCGCAATGGCAATTCCGACTACCATGTTTACAAGAATAAATGCAATGTTATACAACAGCGTATTTCTTGTAATAATCCATGCATCCTTGGAAGCAAACAGGAATTTGAAATTTTTAAGTCCTGCCCACGGGCTTGCCCAGATACCTTTTGCAAAGTTCAGTTTTTTAAACGCAATCACCATACCTGCCATTGGGATATAGTTGTTAATCAGCAGATACAGAAGTGCCGGAAGCATCATCAGATAAAGCGGCCAGTATTCCTTCAGCGCGTTTTTCTTTTTTCCTTTTTTAACCTCTGCTTTTTTCATAAAGCGTCTCTCCTTTTATGAGGGCTGTTTTTTTCAGGTTCTTTCACAGAGAAAGCTCCACATCTTTTCTGGTAAGAGTGGAGCCTTCGGTTACTGTATCACACCGGATTTTTTTCCGCCCCGGTCGTGCTCTTTTTACAAATTATGGTGCCTATTTCTCTGCAAGAAATGCATCCAGCTGCTCCTGCTTTGCAGCAATGACATCGTCGATTCCCGCATCGTCCAGCGCCTCAAGGAACTGTGGAAGCAGTTCTTCCGGATCTCCGGAGCCGCTGCTAAGTGCGCCGTTGTACTGGCTGATTACGTTGTTCAGGGCTGATACCTGATCCGCATATTCGCTGTTATCAAAGACAAATCCCAGTGCTTTCGACTCGATACCGGAAGCGTTGAACTCCTGCATTTTGTCCCAGAGCTGCGGGTCAGATCCATCCCATTTGTATGCGATGAACTGGTTCGGAAGCTCCCATCCACAGTTAAAGCTGTAGCCTGCATTGTCTGCTGTTACACCGTCCGGGTAGTTGATGATTCCGTTTTCTTCATCTTCTACTACATAGTCGGTTCCCTCTTCGCCCCAGTTCAGAAGGTTCATGACCTCCGGGCTGCCATAGATATAATCGAGAACCTGCATTGCTTTTTCCGGATTTTCGGAGTTCTGTGCTACAGAGAAGATAATTCCGCCGTAAGAGGATGAGTTGATGATCGGCTGATCATAGAACGGTACGATTTCAAACTCATATCCTGTGGAGCTCTGGAACTCAACCGGGGTACCTGGATGATAAGCAAAGAACAAGGAGAAGAGATTTCCTGCTTTGCATACGGTTCTCCAGTTTTCTGTGTTTGTTCCGGCATCCTTGCTGATGTAGCCTTTCTGATACCAGTCATGCAGCATAGTTGCAGTCTCCTTGTACCAGTCGCTTGCAAAGTAGTTTTCTACGGTTGTGCTGTTGGTCTGATCCATCAGAGCGCCCGTGTTGGCATCGCCAAGTCCATCAGCGCGGGACAGACGGCTCAGAGGCGTATCACTGTTGTTGCTGGAGAACAGCATTGTCATATCAGGCTCGCCTGCCTGTACGGTCTCAAATACTTTCTCCATATCCTTCGGCTCTTTGATTTCATCGGTATTGATATTATACTTTTCTACCAGGTCTTTTCTCATGAAGATGGCTGGAATGCTGCCTCGTTCGATCTGGTTCGGAACGCCATAGACAAACCCATCAATCTGATTTGTTTTTGCAATATCCTCGCCATAGATATCTTTCAGGTTTGTGCCGTATTTGTCAATCAGTTCAGACATATCCATGATCTGGCCGGAATGCATATACTGTACAGCTGTTGTTGCATTTGTGTACAGAAGATCGATTTTCTCATCGCCGGAAAGCATCAGCTGTAACTGCTGAGATGCGCTTGCCCACGGAAGAACAACGATATCGAGCTTTGCATTCAGCTCCGGCTCCAGAATCTCGTTGATTTTTTCTTCGATTCTCTCTTCATCCTGCTGCTGGCTGCCCTGCAGTACCATAGTTACAGTGTACGGCTCGCCTTTTTCCTCTGTCTTTGCTGTGCTTCCGGAAGCTGCGGAGGAACCGGAATCAGAACTGGATCCTGTGCTTCCGCATGCTGCCATGGAAAATGCCATGGTTGCCGCAAGAATGCCTGCTAACACTTTTTTCTTCATACTTTTTCTCCTTTTCACGTATCGTGTTGTGTGACCTTTGATGGTTGTATTATAGCAGGATTTTGACTTGCAACTCTATAACTGATTTGACTTTGAAGTATCACTCTTCCGACCTTTGTGTCTTTTTTGTGTCTTTTTTCTGTCAAAAATCTTCCACCATCTTTGCCCCTTCTGCCCCATCGAGTTCGGTCACGGTTCCATTCATGACACGGTAAACTCTCTGGCAGAGGCTGAGGACACTCGGACGGTGCGTCGTAACGATACAGGTTTTGTTGGGACGCTGACGGATGATGTTTCGGAGGACGTTTCGTTCCGTCGTGACATCCAGTGCCGAGGTGGCTTCATCGAGAAGCAGCACCGGGGCATCGCGGAGGACGGCACGGGCGATGGCAAGCCGCTGGGACTGGCCTTCGGAGAAACCGCGGCCACGTTCCCCGACGCGGCTGTTGATGGTATCCGGCAGATGCTGGACGAAATCCCAGGCGCAGGAGATTTTGAGTGCCTCAATGATCTCCTCGTCGGTCGCATCCTCTTTTACCATACGCATATTTTCGGCGATTGTGCCGGAAAGGATCGTATTTCCCTGCGGAACATACGCGAAGAGATGACGCGTTTCAGCGTTCATGGGAACCGTCTTTCCGTTTGAGACAATGATCACGGTTTCCCCCTCCTGCGGGCGGATGAGACCGAGAATCAGGCGGATCATCGTTGTTTTTCCCTCGCCGGACGGGCCGACCAGCGCTACGATCTCGCCGGGAGCGGCCTGAAACTCCGATTTGGTGATTACTTTATTTCCTTCTATATAAGAAAATTCTACCCCGTGCATCTGTACCCGGAAGCCATCCTTTGCCAGCGGATCAAGCGCGGCACTCTCCGGGATATGGATTTCTTTTGGCAGCTCCACGAGCTCACGGATCCGGTGCGCCGAGACGGAGCTGTTGAGGAAGGACGGAATAATCGAAATCACGTTTCCAAACGCGCCGGAAAGGTTGCTCCGCTGCTGCAGGAACAACGTCATGGTTCCATAGGTAATGTCGTGCGTCCACAGACGGAACAGACAGTATCCGAATGCCGTAAACTCCACCGCACTCCCGAGAATGGACATTACAATATTGGTTTTAATCGTAAACAGATTATATTTCAGGCTGATGTCTTTGAAAAGTCCCTGCCACCAGCGCATCTTTTTGCTGTAATACGGCGCAATGCCAAACGATTTGATGGTATCAAAATTGTAGAATGCTTCTACCTCAAAGCTCATCAGGTTGCTGCTCATCTCGCGCACTTTTTTGCTGTATTCCCGCTGACGGCGGATCATAAACCGGGACATCAGAAGCAGGAACGGTGCGCTTAAAAAAGCAATCAGTGCCATGACCCAGTCATAATGCAGGATTACGAAAAAGGTGGCAATAAACCGATACACGGCAATGATAATCGTCGGGAGCCAGCTGATTGCGTTGCCGCTGACCGTTCCAATGTCGCCGTTGAAACGGTTGAGTACGTCACCGTTTGCGTATTTGCTGATTTCCAGCCAGTCCGCATCAACGATTTTGTCAAAAATATCCGCCTGGATGTCGTTGTTGATGGCGATACCAAGCTTCGTTGAAATGCGGTTGATGACACTCTCAAACCCAAGGCTGAACACGGTGCTTCCGATCATGATGCAAAGCAGCAGCGGGAGCTTCTGTATCTGGTATCCGGTGATGATATCGATCAGGTATTTTCCTGCCACGCTGCTGACAAGGCCAAGAGAAGTGCTTAAGATGCCGAGAATCGTGTAAAAAACGATCGCACCTTTATAGCGCGCACTGTAGCCAAAAATCCATTTCCAGTCATCGATGATTTCAGAGAACGTTCCATTTTTCCATCGCTCCGACAGGATGCGGATAGACTCAAAGGGAGCGTCTTTACTTTTCTCTTTGGATTCTTCCTGCATGCGCGCCTCCTCTCTTTTTCCCGTCTGCGGTGCGGATCATATCGTATTTCTTCAACAATTCGACACGTCCCGCACCCACTTCAATGCTCAATTTCTGTCCTTTTTCTCCCTGCCCCAGCCATTTCAGGATTCGCTCCACGTATGCAGCCGGGAGCAAAAACGGATACCTCGCCGCATAGGGATACTTGTTTTTCATATAGGAAGCTTCCGGAACCAGCGATTTCCAGATTCCCCCGGCTGTGTGCTTTTCCATTCCGGTTTCTGCCGCATACAGGGTAATGTTTGCACTGTGGATCCGTCCCGCGCTCGATTTTCCGAACGAACCGGCATCGAGAATATCGATCAGAAGCGCTTCGGAATCCGAGTGAAGCTTCTTTGCGGCACGGACTGCCCCACTTGCTTCATAGGAAAAGCCCAGATACCGCTCGCCGATATCCAGCAGATTGATACAGAAGCACGTCATATGATACTCTTCGCACAGCTGCCAGAACATTTCCCAGTCTATTTTTCTTCCATATATACGAATCATCTGTACCATATCACAGATCTGACGGATCCCGACGCCGCCGTGAAGAAAGTGCTTGAAGCTGTGACAGAGAAGATAGAAAAGATGATGCGTTTCTTCTAAGGTAAAGATACTCTGACCCTGCACTTCCACCCTGGATGGATGCGCAAAAACATCGGAAAATGCACGGTTCAGATAACCATAGGCAGAGGATTCTGTGCTGAACAGCCTGGTATGTATTTCATAGAAGACCCCTGTTTTCGGATGAATGTAGCCCATCTCTTCCGGGGCATCACCGTCTTTGGCACCATTTGGCATTGCGGTTTCTTTGTCCCGCACAAAGCCCTTCCTCATAAAACAGGCATCTACTGTTGCAAAATCCTTTGCCGAAATCAGAAGATCCTCATCCCCGGACGGGCGCAGATCCGGCTTCGGATAGAGACTTCTGCACACAATTCCTTTCATCACCAGCGGCTGCACGCCCAGATGCTCCAGCTCCTTTTCATCGGAAAGAAACAGCGCTGTACGCGAAACCTGCTGCAAAACACTCTGCATTGCCTGCGTTTTTACCTGTCTGCGAAGCTCGTCCGGAAGTTCTGCAAATTCCGGTGTTTTGCCCACAACATCGTAGACCGCTGACAGCAGCGAATGCTGTGCCGCTAGGACAAACAGATGATTCCATTGTTTTTCTGTCAGCGCCTGAATTTCCGCCGGCGATGCTTTTTCTTCTGTCAAAAACGCACAAATCACCGCAAGGAATGCGGTTTCTGTTTCTGTAATCATCTTCTTTTCCTTTCATTTTCTGTGCACGCATCATTTTTCTTTTTATCCACACCGAATAACCGGGCATATCCATGCATCAGAATCGGGCGAAGCGGGATGATGCGAATCCAGACCTGTGCAAAAAACTCCCACCAGAACGTTCCCGGTACAAGTATTTTTCCTTTTCGTTCCACTTTTGTCACCCGTGCAAAGATCTGCTTCCGTTGCACATGATGCTCGATTTCCGTCTGTGCATCCCCGATTATGTCATAACCGTCTGCATGAACGCGGCAGATCCGATGCACGACAAACTGTCCGCCCGGCCGCTCATAAAATACGATATCACCTCTCCGAAGTTCCCGCTCCGGCGCTCGGAAGAAAATACTGTCGCGTCCATGAATCAGAAACGGCGCCATGCTGCTCCCGGAAATCACCATACGCATTTCTCTGCCCTGCTCTACAAGTTCTTTCAGCATTCCGACATAGGCACGTGTATCCATCATTTTCATGCATGTTTCTCCCTTTTCTGAATCATGTTTTTGTGCAGTGCAGCTGCATATGTTTCACTTTCGAACGAACCGGCCCCGATCTCCTGCTCCAGCGTTTTCACCGCATCTTCTGAAATGTCGCACGCCAGATGATACACCGGAACTTTTCCAGCAAGCTGTTCGAGAAGGTCGAGACTGTGCACCATTCCCTCCCTGTCCCAGCGGTTCATGGTGATCTGTCCGTACAGACTCGTAAATGCCTCTGCCGGACGCAGCCGCCACGCCTGATTCGTCTTTGCCTGGCTCAGCATTACAATGCATCCGACCGGGAGCTTTTTGTTTTCGCAGACTCCTGATGTTCCGCAGACCGGCCAGCCGTTTGCTGTCCACGCTGTGCCATCATATTCCAGCAATGCCTTATCCCCATTTACGGTACGGCTTCCCCGGTACTGTTCCCAGAGTTCCGCCTGCGTGGTTTTGCCCGTTCCCGATGGTGCAGAAAAGAGCATTGCTTTCCCCTGATACTCCGTGTATGCACAGTGCAGAATCAGGCACGGCTGCTCTGCCAGACGGCGCTCCAAGGCAAGGAGGGAAAGAAAAACAACTTCATACTTTTCAACTTCTGCCAGATACCACCTGCCGACGAAAACCTCCGCACGATTTTGCGCAGTCTCACGGTAGAATGCATAAGGACGCGCTTCTCCTTTCACACCGATCCGGCGGCTCTCCAATCCTTCTTTTGTATGAAACACCTGCAGATCGACCCGATCCACAATCAGCTCTCCCTCCGCTTCCGGCAATATGTCGACGGCCGTAATGATATATGTATAATCTGCAGAATCCGTTTCCACCAAAAATTTTTCCATATCCACCGGAAGTACCAGCTCTTCCGGAAACTTCAGCCGGAAGGAAAAACTCCCTGTCTGAAATGTTTTTTCCATCAAAAACTCCTCTTTCTCCCCATGATCTTCCCTTCTCTCCGCCACGTATCACGATCCCTTTTTCCGCATTTATGATAACAAAAAAAAGAGTCTCCGTCAATCTTTGTGGCTTTTTTGTAATTAAATACGTAATTTTATTTTTGACTGATCTGCAGCGTTTTATAGTCATGCCGGAAATACAGGATCTCCGCCGCACTGGTAATTCTCCACGAAAAGATATACAGCAGATACAGTGACGTAATGGTATGGAAATACGCGAAAATCGTGTACACCCAGATCACACGGAACACACAGGAACCGAGAATAATGATAAAAATATTCTTCCACAGCGAGTTTTCATCGTTGTATTGCAGAATGGAAATCTGCTGATTGCGTTGATATACTCCTGGGATACTTCGCGGTTTGGAATGGATACGTTTTCTTTTTCGTTATCGTATGTCAGATCTTTCATTACCTGTACCAGATTCTTTTCATCACGGAAGCGCACCTGACTGTACTGCTCTCTGAGATCAAAAATCAGATAGTCGTTCAGCATGCGCAGCATTTCGTCAATGCCGCTTGTTGCGCTTAAAAATTCCTGCATATTGGTTTTTATTACATCATACTGATTCCGATGTTTTTTATATGTTTCACTTCTGCCGATTTTTAAATTCTGAAATAGTGCATCGGTGTCTGTGCTTCTGTCATAATAAGCCGCCAGCATATCCGCTGCCATAGATTTTCCAAATCGTCTCGGACGGCTCACGCACAGATACCGCTGGAGTGTCCGCACACAGCGATTTGTTTTTCGTTTTTGAGCAGATTACATTCCCATCTTTTTCCAGTTTTTACTTGACTTTTCCTAGTTCTTCTTCTATAATCTTTTTGTAATGATAAATGTAATTTATTTCTGCGAACATTCTACATATTTTTCTTGCTGACTGCAGAAATACTTTCTGCCTGAAAAGGCACAGCATTTTGCAAGAGGGGAGTTTGTGATGGAACCGATTGCTTCTCCGACCCGGTCGGATTTGTTACAAAAGATAAATGAAAAAAAATATCGTGTCAATTCCGATTATCTGCTGCGTGAAATTGCAGGGGAATATGCGATTATTCCCGTTGGGACTGCCTGTCAGATTTCGAATGCAGTGATGGTTCCAAACGATACCGCTGCATTTCTCTGGAATGCTTTTCAGCAGCCACGTACCATTTCGGAAGTCGTTGCACAGGCGTTAGAGGAATATGAGGCTGCGGAAGATACGATTCAAAATTCTGCTTTAAATTTTGTGCATGATACTTTAAGGTATGCATTATTAGAGGAGGTTATATCGTTATGAAGAAAGAGTGGATGGAACCTGTTGTTGAGGTTCAGGAATTTGCTGCAAATGAATATGTGGCGGCCTGCGGGGATAGCGGGAAAGTTTATAAATTTGTCTGCGATGCTGGACAATACGGTCATAATTATAATGTTTATTATTATGATGGATCTGGGCAAAAAAAATATATCGCAAAAGAAGACTCATGGGGAGGCTGGGGCTCTCAAGCTCAATTTTCTGGATATCATCCTTGTAACAAGACTCATGAAGCGGAATCTGACAGTGGATTTATCAGTGGTTTTATAGATGACCAGTCTACCCGCAATGATGAAGCAACCCCCGTTGTCATCTGGACCGAAAATGGTACAAACGTTCATTGTACTACCAGACTAGACATCAATACTTGGGAAACCGCCAAATCCTGATTTTTCCACTAAATAATAATTTTTCAAACCACAGCAAAAGGATCGAACCCACTCGTTTCGATCCTTTACTATACCTATTAATAATTGGTTCATCAAACCACTTTTTTCGGAGGAACCTTTATGAACTACATGGACGACGCTTCCACCTTCGAGCGTTCTTTTCTCCAGAAAGCGCGCCAGCAGCACATTCCTATTACCGGCGCGCTTGAACTTCTGCCACTCTGCAATATGAACTGCGACATGTGTTATGTCCGTCTGTCCCGTTCAGAAATGGAATGTCAGGGACAACTCCGCACAGTTGATGAATGGATTCTGCTTGCACAGCAGATGCAAAAAGCCGGTACACTTTTTCTTCTTCTGACCGGCGGTGAACCACTTCTCTTTCCTGATTTCAAAACACTATATCTTGAGCTTCGAAACATGGGTATGATTCTTACCATCAACACCAATGGAACCCTGCTGGGCGAATCCTGGGCTGATTTTTTTGCTGAGTACAGGCCGCGCCGCATTAACATCACGCTCTACGGTGCCGATGCCGCTTCCTATAACCGTCTCTGCCATTACCCCCAGGGCTTTGATCAGACCGTCCGCGCCATCCGTCTGCTCCGCGAACGAAACGTTGATGTCAAAATCAGCTGTAGCGTCACTAAAAAGAACGCGCATGATTTTCCAAAAATCTTTGTTCTCGGAGAAAAGCTTGAAGTCCCCGTTCATGCCGATCACTATATGATGCCCGCCGTCCGGGAACGCTCCCTTCCTTTTGATGCTCAGGTCCGCCTGAACCCGGAAGACGCCGCTGCGCTTGCCCTGCAGACACTGAAACTGCAGCTGACCAGCGATATTTTCCGGCAGTACGTTCATGAATCCATCCACCGCGTCAACAATCCGTCTTTTCCACGGGACAATGGTCATATCTCCTGTCTTGCCGGAAACTGCTCCTTCTTCATCAACTGGCAGGGCTTTCTTTTCCCCTGTGTGATGTTATCCGAAATCTCCGCCCCTGTTTTTGATCTTGGATTTATTTCCGCCTGGGAAAAAGTTTCCGCCGCTGCACAGAAGATTTCCCTAAGTTCCCAATGCTGTCAATGCCGTTTGCAACCGATATGCCGCACCTGCGTCGCAGCCGCGTTTTTAGAAACCAGTTCTTATCGGGGAATGCCTGGTTATCTCTGCCGCTATTCCGAGCATTACTATCACCTGCTGCTGGCAGAAGAAGCTTCTTTTTCCTCCATCGCCTTATAGTCTTTACATATGCTGAAAACGCCGGACAGATTTTTCTCTGCCCGGCATTTTCTATCTTCATGTTTATGATTCAAGCAGCTGCAATACCGCATCCAGCATAACTGTCTCACCTTTTTCCAGTTTTACCGCTTGACGCATCTCTCCATACACAACTTCCCCTTCATACGCCTGATCCGCCGTAACCGCACACCGTGTCAGTTTTCCATTCTCCCACGCAAGTGCAATCGATGCATTTCCAACCAGCCGCAGGCCTTTCACTTCTCCATGATCCCACGCCTTCGGCAGCGCCGGAAGGAGAATGATTTTGTGTTCTCTGCTCTGCGCCATCGCGCGCTCCAGCTTTTCGGTAATCTTCTCTGCCTCTTCGATCACCAGAGTATGACCCATGGTATACACACGGCCGCCCGTTGCTTTTGCCGACAGGCACATGGCCAATTCCAGGGCATTTTTTCCTAGGTTTCCGCTCAGATAAATCGTGTGATCGTTGACCTTTCCTGTACGGTCAAAATATTTTGCACGGTTCAGCATCACCTCAACCGACACTTTTCCCTTCGGTGCACGAAGATGCAGCACCATACAGTCCGCCGGTCTGGAAATGAAGCAGGTTCGGCAGATTTCCAGCGATCATCGCACCAAGCCGTCCATTCTGTCACCAAAAGAGGGAGGCAGACGATTCCACCTCCCTCTTCGTTTTTCAATTTCTATCTAATACTTAATACTCGACGTTCTCTTCATTTCCTTCTTTTCTGACCGTCAGAATCTCTGTCTCACGTCCTGTCAGCGCGCGGCTTCTTTCGCCCGGCTGCTGTCCGCCGATGGAGATTTCATACTCGCCCGGCCGTACGACACATCCGCCGTCCTCTGTGATAACAGCAAAATCTCTTGCATGCAGTGTCACGGAAACCTCTTTTTCTTCTCCTGCCTGCAGTTCCACGCACGCGATGCCTTTTAACTGGAAACCTGGCTCACCCGGCTGTGCGTTTTTGTATTTCACATAAACCTCTACGCTCTCATGCAGCGGATATGCACTCTCATTCTTCACCTTCGTGCACACGGTCACATCGTCGAGCACCGCGCTCGTCTCCTGCTCCGTTTTTGCGCCGCTGTAGGAAATTGTTCCATACGTCAGTCCATATCCAAATGGATACAGAATATTTTTATCAGTATAGCGGTAGGTTCGTCCTGCCATGCTGTAATCGGTGAACTCCGGCAGATTTTCTGTTCCCTGATAGAAAGTCACCGGCAGTTTTCCGTTCGGTGCATAATCGCCGAACAGCGCCTCGGCCACGGCTTTTCCGCCGCGCGCACCCGGATACCAGCTGTCAAGGATAGCCGGTACATGCTCCTCGGCCCAGGACAGGTCGATGGCACTTCCTGCCGAGAGAACGAGGACTACCGGTTTTCCAACCGCTGTGATTGTCTCAAGCAGTTCCTCCTGTAAGCCCGGCAGATTGAGGCCCAGCTTATCGCCGCTCGCGTATTCGTTTCCGGCATCGCCTTCCTCGCCCTCAACAGTTGCATCAAGTCCAAGGCACAGAACGACAACGTCTGCGTGCTCAGCGGCAATGACAGCCTCTTTGAAACGGTCTTTGTCCTCGCCGAGTCCTTCGACTTTATTTTTATACAGATGGCAGCCCTCTGCGTATGTCACTCTCACATCATCACCGACATACTGCTGAATTCCTTCCAGCGGTGTGATGTATCTGGACGATGTTCCCTGATAGTTTCCAACCAGCGCTGCTCTCGAGTTCGCGTTCGGTCCGATCACGGCGATACTGCGGATCTTCTTCACATCGAGCGGCAGCATGTTGTTTTCATTTTTCAGCAGAACCATACTTCTTCTCGCTGCCTCGACGGACAGATCAACATGCTCTTTGCACTCGACTAGATCGTAGGACAGATCTTCGTACGGTGACGGATAGTCTTTCATCATACCGAGGCGGATGCGGATTTCCATCAGGCGCTCAACTGCCGCGGTGATTGCCTCTTCGGATACCAGGCCATCCTCGTATGCTTTCGGCAGATGCAGGAAAGCAACGCCGCAGTTCAGGTCACAGCCGTTGTTGACGGCACGCGCTGCGGACTCCTCTACATTTTTGGTCACTCTGTGGTGCTCATGGAAATCTATGATTGCCCAGCAGTCGGAGACAACATGGCCTTCAAAGCCGAACTCATCGCGCAGGATGTCCTTTAACAATGTCTTGCTTCCGCATGCCGGTTCACCGTTGACACGGTTATACGCGCCCATGACTGCCTCGACTTTTGCATCCTTGACACAGCGTTTGAAGGCATACAGATAGGTGTCATACAGATCATGTTTGCTGACTCTTGCGTCAAACTCATGGCGGATCGCCTCTGGGCCGCTGTGGACGGCGAAATGTTTGGCACACGCCGCTGCCTTCGGGTGATCCGGGTCCGGTCCCTGTAATCCGCGGATGTAGGCGCATCCGAGCTCACCAGTCAGATACGGGTCCTCACCATATGTCTCATGGCCACGGCCCCATCTCGGATCACGGAAAATGTTGACGTTCGGTGCCCAGAAGGTCAGGCCTTTGTAGATGCCGCGGTCGCCTTTTCTCGAAAACTCGTTGAATTTTGCACGTCCCTCGGTAGAAACAACATCACCGATCTCCTGCAGCAGCTCTTTATCAAACGTTGCTGCAAGGCCAATAGCCTGCGGAAATACCGTTGCCACACCAGCTCTTGCCACGCCGTGCAGCGCTTCATTCCACCAGTTGTATGCCGGAATGCCAAGACGCTCGATCGCCGGTGACTGATAGACCATCTGGCTCATTTTTTCTTCCAGCGTCATCTGGGAAACCAGCTGTTTTGCATACTCTCTCGTCTCTTTACTCATAGGTAAAATCCTCCCGAAATTTGTTGCCTCTATTATATCGCCGCGTTTCCCGTTCGGCTAGTCAAGTATTGCTCTTTGCTTCTCATTTTATGCGATTTTTGCGAACAACACAGGGGAACATACGAGGAAATCGTGTATGCGTAACCATCTGATATACACGCAGAAACTCCCGGCAGAATTTCTCGTATAAGATCTTCCGTCGGGAGTTTCCCTTATCTATTCCTGTGAAATTTTATTTCTGATACTCTTCCTCGATATTTTTTACCGCACGGAGCTTGTTCGCGTATTCCAGAATCTCTTCTTTGGAATATTTCTGTTTCCGGCACCAGGTGAGGATTTCTTCTTTTACTTCCTCCGGCATCTTGTTGTTCATGCGCAGACAGTCACAGAAGGTTCTCTTCGGAGAATAATATTTGTAGGAACCAAACTCTGTCTTTTTCTCACAGATTTCACCCGGGACATCGGCATTCTGGAAATAAAAACGTCTGATTTCAAAATTTTCCAGATCCATTTTTTTTCGGTCTGTCCGTGCTGTTGCAACTGCAATCGTAGCCGGCTCTTCTTTCAGCATTCCGGCAAGCCATGCAGCACTGTCCATGCAGATGACTGCGCGTGGGTTTACTTTCGCAATTTCAATATATTGATAGTCTTCCGGTTTTTCATAACCACAGTCCTTGCACCAGTACCAGCCGCGTGCAAATCGTTCCAGACTTCCTTCCTCTTCCATTTCTGCCAGCTGCAGTACAGTCACCTGATGATCTCTGAGGTCTGCGAAGCTCATATATCCATGATGTTCTTTAAATAACGTCGTGATCTTCTGGTATGTTTTAAAAAGCATATTTTCTTTCCCCTTTCAGGATGTGATACATGTTTTTTCATCTATAGGCGTTTGCACATATAATATTCCAATTTTCATGGAATGGCAAGCACTAATTTGCAAAAACCATGTTTTTTCTCTGTTTTTTTCTTATTAGCTGCTGCTAACATATTTCTCTTTTTATCACTTATAAGTATACCTTTTTTACCTGAAATATGCAACCTGCTGATCCGCTTTTTCTGTTCTCATACCAGCAGAAAAAGACCGGATTTTTTACTTCTCATCCGGTCTTTTTCTCTTTCATTCTATCTTTTAACGTTTACCGTAAAACCTTTTTTCACTCTGCCGCTTCCAGAATTTCTTTTAATGCTTTGATATAAAGTTTACACTCCTCCATCGTTCCCACGCTCACACGGCTCATCTCAAAAGCGCCGATACGGATGCCCTTTTCCATCAGCTGTTCCTGAATCCAGGCAGGATCTTTTCCGGTATCGAAGTAGATGAAATTCGACTGGGACGGATAAACCCTGCAGCCAAGCGCTGCCATCTCTTTTTCCAGATATTCTCTTCCCTCCACGATTTTTGCTTTCTGCTCCTGATAATATTCCTGGTCTGCCAGGCCTGCCACTGCCGCTTTCTGGGCACAGACATTCAGGTTCCAGGAAGCGGAACATTTCCGCATGATTCCAATCAGCTCTTCGGAGCCCAGCGCATAGCCGACACGAAGGCCTGCCATCGCATAATATTTGGAAAAGGTACGGAGAACCAGAATCGGTTTTTCCGGATGCGCTTTCATATAATCAACCATACTGCAGCAGTCCGGCTCGGTGGCAAACTCCATGTATGCCTCATCCATCACCAGCAGCACGTCCTCCGGAAGAGTATCTGCGAATGCTTCCAGCTCCCCGATCGGCACATACGTTCCGGTCGGGTTATTCGGATTGCAGATCACCACGATTTTTGTTTTTTCACCGATTTTTTCTTTCATGGCAGGGAGATTAAATTTCTGCTCCTCGGTTACCGGTACGGAGACCGGCACACCGCCATTTAAATACGCCATGTCGGCAAATGCCCCGTAGGTCGGCGCGGAAAACAGCACCTCATCTCCCTCGTCCAGAAAGGTCAGTCCGATCATATCGATCATCGCACTCGATCCGGCGCCTGTCAGTACATTTTCTGCTTTTAATCCGTACTGCTCCGCTACCTTCTGTTTCAGCAGTACTGCCGCAAAATCAGGATAAAAATGGCTTCCCGCCATAGAGTCCTCCAGTGCCGCCACTGCCTTCGGTGACATTCCGTAATTGTTTTCGTTTAATCCCATATGGATCAGTTTTGAGGTGTCCTTCGCAAATGCCTTCTGACGTTTGCTCGGCGGCATGCTCTGTAATGCGTGGCTGATGATTTTATTTACTTCCATATTCATTTCCTCCTGTTTTCACGGCTTCTATTGTTTTTTTTCCGGAAAATTACCGTTTTACGGCTCCCCTCGAAACAGCTGCTAAGCCATCTGCAGAGCCTTCCCGTTTTCCGATTTTTTGCTTAAGACTCAGAAGAGCTGTCTCCCAATACCAGATATTTGGTACGGATCATGTTTCTGGACGGGTCGATCTCAAAGTTTGTGATATCGGTGCTTACCAGATAAATATTGGAAGAATTCAGTACCGGTACGCCGAAGCAGTAGTCGTTTACCAGTACGCTCTCAGCCTGGTGCAGCAGCTCAAATCTGGCGGTCGGATCGCTTTCCTCATTCGACTGTGCCATCAGTTCGTCATACTCCGGGCAGTTGGTCTTGTTATCGTTGTAGCTGTCGTTGGAACGGTACATGGAAAGGAAGGTGAACGGATCTGTAAAGTCTGCAGTCCATCTCATGCGGGCAAGCTGGAAATCACCGGATCTTCTCTCTGCTACCTGTACCTGCTGCTCCTCTGCCTGAAGCTCCACCTCGATGCCAAGGTTTGTTTTCCACTGTGCCTGCAGGGCCTGTGCCATATCGCTGTCGAGCTGGAGGTTCGGGTATTTGTAGGTGATGGCCGGGAAGCCTTCTCCATCCGGGTAACCGGCCTCTGCCAGAAGCTCTTTTGCCTTGTCCGGATCAAAGCCGATCGGATCTTCCTCTACTTCCTCTGCCCAGTCCTTGCCGCTTGCGGAGGATTTCAGATGTTTTGCTACGAAGAAATCACTTGCCTCATAAGAGGAACCGCACGCGGAAGCTACCTCATCGCGGTTGACTGCCATAGAGAACGCCTGGCGGACACGGACATCGTCAAACGGTGCTTCATTTACATTAAACAATACGTAGTAGCTTGTCATGGCCGGAGAAGTAATCAGCTCATCGCTGTCTTTATACTCGTCCATAACGGTATAATCTGCTGAGATAAAGTTCAGCTCACCGGATTTATACGCATTGATGATGGACTGTGTATCGTCCATAACCATCTTTTTGATCGTATCGGTTTTGATCCGGTCTGCCTGAACGTAATTTTCATTTTTCTTATAAACGCTGTACTGGTTCGGTACATACTCTGCGAGGTAGTACGGTCCGCAGCTTACCAGCGCATCCATGTCATTTCCCATTGCCCAGTCGCCGTTGGTTTCTGTCTGAAGCTCGCGATGCGTCGGCATATAAACCGGAAGTACAAAGAGCTGTTCGAAGTAAGCGCACGGCTCCTTTAAGTTGAATACGATGGTCTTATCATCGCTGG
This sequence comes from Fusicatenibacter saccharivorans, assembly GCF_027667425.1. Lineage (NCBI taxonomy): Bacteria > Bacillati > Bacillota > Clostridia > Lachnospirales > Lachnospiraceae > Fusicatenibacter > Fusicatenibacter saccharivorans. The sequence goes on along the minus strand of NZ_JAQEGR010000002.1, from coordinate 158,803 downwards.
TGTCTACGCCAAGACCGCTCTCATCGCCGGTTCCGTTGTACATCTCCTCAGCTCCCACAATCGGGTAAAGCATTGAGGAATAACCACTCTTGCAGTTCGGATCCAGTGCGCGGACAATGGTATTTTTGAAATCGGCACTTGTCACATCGTCTCCGTTGCTCCATTTTGCATCGCTGCGGAGGTGAACGGTGTACTGTGTCATATCCTCATTGACATCAACGCTTTCTGCCAGAATGTAATCCCAGGAACCGTCCTCTTTCATTTCCATGATCGGCGCCATACACACATCATCGTAGGACCACCACCATAAACCGCTCTCTCCTGCACTGTCCAGGCTTCCGGCCTCGGTATACATCGTTGTCACAATCATATCGGAAGTACTGCCGCTTTTGCCTCCTCCGGAAGAGCTGCTGCTTCCTCCGCTGCTTCCGCATCCGGCAAGGGATCCTGCCAGAAGAACAGCCGCTGCCAGTGTCGCTGTTGCTTTCCATAATTTTCTCATAATGTTCTCCTCCTTTTGCTGCTGATGCTTTTTTGAAACACAACTCCGGTCCCCGGAACCTCTGTTCCCAAACCTGCCGCACCGGAATGGTTCTATTTTGCTCCGGCCAGCAGCGGTTCGATTGCCAGACCCTCCCTCTGTCTCAAATACCGCGGGGAATATAAGAAGCAAGCCACTTTCCTGCCCTCAATATCATACGTTGCCGGGCGGGCCTGGCTGCATTCTTCCATAGCGTAGGGGCACCTCGTGTGGAACGGGCATCCTTTCGGCGGATGGATCGGACTTGGGATTTCGCCTTCCAGCAGGATTCGTTTTCTGCTTCTTGCGGTCTTCGGATCCGGGATCGGCTCTGCAGAAAGCAGTGCCTTCGAATATGGGTGAAGCGGACGGCGGTAAACATCATTGGATTCTCCGATCTCTACCATGTGTCCCAGATACATGACACCGATCCGGTGGCTGATATGCTTTACCATGCCAAGATCGTGTGCGATAAAGAGATAGCTGATGCCCTCTTTTTTCTGAATATCCTCCAAAAGGTTGATGACCTGTGCCTGGATGGAAACGTCGAGCGCCGAAATCGGTTCGTCGCAGACGATAAAGTCTGGTTCGAGTGCCAGCGTTCTCGCAATTCCGATTCGCTGTCTCTGGCCGCCGGAAAATTCATGCGGATATCTCCGGATGTGGTCCGGTTTCAATCCAACCGTTTCCAGCAGCTCCTGCACGCGTTCTTTTCGCTTTTTTTCATCGTACATGTGATGAATCACCATCGGCTCCTCAATAATCTCACCGACGGTAAAACGGGGATTTAAGGATGCATACGGATCCTGGAAGATCATTTGCAGCTTCTGCCGGTAGGGAAGCATCTTTTTCCGGGAAAGCCTGGAGATATCTTCTCCCTCGAAAACGATTTCGCCCTTTGTCGGCTCATAGATCCGTAAAATCGTGCGGCCAAGTGTACTTTTTCCACAGCCGGATTCTCCGACCAGTCCGAAGGTTTCCCCTTTTTTTACCTCGAAGGAAATACCATCTACGGCGATGACCTTCTGTGCTCCCTTCATTCCTCTGTTCACATCAAAGTATTTACACAGGTTTTTTACTTCCAGTACATTTTTACTCATTGGCAGCCGCCTCCTCCCCGGAAACTGTAATCTTTGTTTCATCCATACATTCCAGCCAGCATCTGCAGCAGTGCGTCTCGCTGTAGGTTGTCACCGGAGAAGCCTGTACCTCACAGATCTTCATAGTGTAAGGACAGCGGCTCATAAATGCGCAGCCCTTCGGAAGCTTTAAGAGGTCCGGCGGTGTTCCCGGAATCGGAACGAGCGGTTCGTCGTTATCCTTTGCCGAATTGTTGATACTGTTCAGAAGACCTTTCGTGTACGGATGATGCGGTTCGTAGAAAATCTCATCGACGGTTCCCTCTTCTACGATCTGTCCTGCGTACATAATGGCGATCCGGTCGCACATAGAAGCGACAACGCCGAGGTCGTGGGTAATCATAATAACGGAGGTTCCTTTTTCCTTTGTCAGCTTTTTCAAAAGCTCCAGAATCTGTGCCTGTACAGTCACATCCAGTGCGGTTGTCGGCTCATCTGCGATAATCAGCTTCGGGTCACACGCCAGAGCCGTCGCAATGATGATTCTCTGCCGCATACCGCCGGAAAATTCAAATGGATACTGATCGAGCCGTTTTTCCGGACTTGGAATTCCGACCTGCCGCATCAGCTCAATGGCTTTCGCTTCCGCCTCTTTTTGGGAGCAATTCTGATGCTTTCGAATTCCCTCTGTCATCTGAATTCCGATTTTCAGGATCGGATTCAGAAATGTCATCGGATCCTGGAAAATCATGCCGATGCGGTTTCCGCGGATCTGCTGCATTTTCTTTTCATAAGCCCGTTTTTCTTTCCGGTCCTTCGTGTGCGGCGGAGAAATGTTTTCTCCGTCGAAAAGGATCTCTCCTTCTTCCACTCTGCCGTTCGATGCCAGAAGCCCCATCAGGGTCAGCATGCCGACACTTTTTCCGGAACCGGACTCGCCGACGATACCAAGTACCTCGCCCTCTTCCAGATGGTAGGAAACATCGCGGACTGCGCTGACGGTTCCCTGCTGCGTTTCAAATTTTGTTGTGAGATGGCTGATTTCGAGTAAACTCATACGCTTCACCCCCTGGTTTTCTTTGGATTAAAGGCATCGCCGATTCCCTCGCCGAGGAAGTTCAGGGAGAAAATGGTGATACAGATGCAGATGGTCGGCAAAAGCAGCTGTCCCGGGTGCATGGTAAGCACCTGACGGGCATCCTGTGCCATGGAACCCCAGCTTGCCATCGGAGCGGAAATGCCGATTCCGATGAAGCTTAAGAAGGCTTCGGTGAAAATGGCGTTCGGAACAAGGAAAGTAATCTGTACGATGATCGGCCCGATGGCATTGATCAGCAGATGGCGGAACAGAATTCTCGCATCGCTTGCTCCGATGACGAGTGCTGCCATGGAAAATTCCTGCTCCTTTAAGGCGATCAGCTGGCCTCTTACCTGACGCGCCATGCCGATCCAGCCCGGAATGCAGATACCGATCAAAATGCTTCGTACATTCGATCCGAGAACCATCATGATCAGAATAACGTAGATCATAGATGGCATTGCGTAGATGATATCCACAATACGCATCACAAAGTTATCAAATTTTCCACCAATGTAGCCGCACAGTCCACCGATCACCACACCGAGTACGGTGTTGATGACGGCTGCTCCAAAACCGATCGCCAGGCTGATACGGCCTCCGTAGCAGAGTCTTGTAAATACGTCACGGCCGAATTTGTCGGTTCCGAAAATATGCTGTGCCGAAAAGCCTGCGTACTGATTGGCTGCGTCCTGTGCATCGTATGCGTAGGGGCTGATCATCGGCCCGAAAATGGAAATCACCGCCAGAAGGAGGATGACGACCAGTCCGAGAACTGCCATTGGATTTTTCTTAAATCTTCCCCATGCCGCTTTCCAGAAGCTTTTGCTCTCCACGGCAATAAACTCGCTGTTCTTTTTGGATGGATCAATCGGTGAAAACCAGTCCATAACAGTCACCTCCTAGTTTGTCAGTTTGATTCTCGGGTCAATGAGGGAACAAATGATATCCACCGCCAGGTTTGCAACGGTGATAATCACACCGATGAAAACACTGAAGCTAAGGACTACGGTGTAATCACGGTTCGTGATCGCATTCGTAAATTCACGTCCGATTCCGGGAATGGAAAAAATAGATTCTACGACGAAGCTTCCTGTGATCAGAAATGCGATGGCCGGTCCGAAATAGGTGACAACCGGGATCAGTGCATTTTTAAGGACGTGACGCGCGGTGATGTACAGATTGCTAAGTCCCTTCGCTCTTGCCATCGTTACGTAATCCATCTGGATCGCCTCGGAATACGTACTCTTGGTCAGTCTGGCAATCGAAGCGATCTGTCCGAATGACTGTGCTGCCACCGGAAGAATGTAGTTGGCCGGAGAACCAAGACCGACGATCGGGAGTACCGGCCACCAGACACCGAAAATCATCATCAGCAGGATCGCTGTGACGAATCCCGGGATACTGACCCCCAGCGTCGCAATTCCAAGCAAGGTGTTTTTCACTGCCAGCCGCTTGCTCGTCGCCATCCAGATGCCCATCAGAATACCGATGAAAGCAGATACCGCGATAGAGAGAAGTCCGATGCTTAGCGTGTACGGAAATCCTCTTGCGATCAGTGTATTAACAGAAACGTTCTTTTTATAGGAAATGCCGAGATCCCCGTGCATCAGATTTTCCATGTAAAGGATATACTGTTTCCACATGGGTTCATCCAGCCCGTAGGTCGATTCAAGCTGCTCAATGGCGCTCTTGGAAAGATTGTCTGCCTCGAACGGGCTGCCCGGCATAATCCGAATCAGGAAAAAGGTAATGGTGATCAGCGCCCAGATCGTCACCACTCCAATGAATAAACGTTTTATGATATATCTTACCATGCAGCATTCCTCCCGTTCCGGCTTTTTTAGCTCAGAAGAGGCAGCCGAACGATCTGTTCTGGCTGCCTCTTTGCACCTTTTTACTGTCTTTTGTTTTTATAATGCTTCCTCGCCGCGCTGACCGGTACGAACCCGGATGACATCTGCCACTTTCTCGACAAAAATCTTTCCGTCTCCGATATTTCCGGTACACAGCTTCTTTTCCAGGAAGCCTTTTAATACTGCAATTGTCTTATCGTCACCGACGGTCTCGAATTTGCATTTCATCAGTACATTCGGTCCGCTCATGGTTCCGCGGTACATCACCCGGTAACCCTTCTGGTTTCCATATCCGGTGATATCCGTTTCCATCACGCCGTACACGGCACACGATTCCATGATGTCGATGACATCCTCCCGGTTCGCGGGTTTGACAATAACTGTCAGCTTTTTCATATCCGCACCACCTTTTTATTGATCCTTTTTTTATTTATCATTATGGAAGTGGAAGTTTGCATAAGCGCTGCATCCGTGCTCGTGCATATCCAGTCCGTCGATCTCTTCTTTCTCGGTTACGCGAAGTCCGATGGTCTTTTTCAGGACAAAGAACAGAATGAACGCCAGGATCAGGGTATATGCCGCAACTGCTACAAAACCGATCAGCTGGGTGATAAAGCTGCATCCCTCACCAAAAATGCCGGTGAATAAGGTTCCGAGTGCTCCACAGACACCATGTACACTGATTGCACCAACCGGGTCATCGATTTTTACGACTTTATCAAAGAATTCAACTGCAAATACAACGACAACACCTGCAACTGCTCCAATGAACAGTGCCTCGTAATCATTGACTACATCACAACTTGCTGTAATAGCTACCAGTCCGGCCAGTGCGCCGTTCATTGTCATACTGATATCCGGTTTTCCATAACGTACCCAGGTAACAATCAGGGTAACAAGCGTTGCTGCTGCTGCTGCGAGGTTTGTGGTCATGGCAATGTCGCCAAGGTTATAGGTTGCTGCTGTGGTCGATCCACAGTTAAATCCGAACCAGCAGAACCAGAGGATAAAGACACCAAGTGCTCCAAGCGGAAGGTTATGACCAGGAATAGCAACCGGTTTTCCCTCTTTTGTATATTTTCCGATACGAGGTCCGACCATTTTTGCACCGGCAAGGGCACACAGACCGCCGACCATATGAACTGCAGTAGATCCTGCAAAATCATGGAACCCGATCTGGCTTAACCAGCCGCCGCCCCAGATCCAGTGTCCGGTGATCGGATAAATGAAAACGCTGATGGCTGCGGAGTAAATCAAATAAGAGATGAATTTGGTTCTCTCTGCCATAGCACCTGATACAATCGTGGCCGATGTTGCACAGAACACGGTCTGGAAAATCATAAATACGCCGATCGGCAGGCCGTTGAACATACCATCTGCATCTGCCAGCGATTTCGGATGAAAGAAACCTGCTGTTCCGATAAAGGCATTGCTTCCTCCGAACATCAGCGCAAATCCGATGATAAAGAAGAAAATAGAGCCGAGCACGAAATCCATCATATTCTTCATCAGAATGTTTCCGGAGTTTTTCGCTCTTGTAAATCCTGTCTCCACCATGGCAAATCCGGCCTGCATAAAGTACACCAGAAAGGCTCCGACCATGGTCCATACGATATTGAGTAATACCTGTGTGTTTTCCATAATAAGTTCCTCCTCATTCCCATCTTACCTGTTCCCGTCTGCAGATCTTCTGAAACGGTCATCTTGAAACGGTAGCTTTCAGATTTTTTAAAGTGCCTGTTCGCCGTGCTCACCTGTCCGGATCCGCACTGCATCTTCGACATCGTAAACGAAAATTTTTCCATCGCCGTAGTTTCCGGTTGACAGGTTTTTTACAACAAAATCAACGATTTTCGGAACCTTGTCATCCTCCACAACGGTTTCCACTTTAACCTTCGGAAGCATTTTGGCCACGATTTCCGCTCCGCGGTACATCTGACGATATCCCTTCTGGTTTCCATATCCAAGGATATTCGTGATCATCATACCGTTTGCCTTCTGTTCCTCGAGGAGTAGCTCCAGATTTTCGAGACTCTCCGGACGAATTACAATTTCCAGCTTTTTCATGATTTTCCCTCCCTTTCCGAACCGGCTCCTGTACAAGCTTCCTACCTCCATTTACCGGCTCTGCTGCTTCTATATAGAAATCTGTTTTCTGACAGATTTTCTAACCTCTTCTTTCATGCCTGGACTGTTCCGCAGCTCTGCTGTTTTTACAATTGTTTTTATAGTTGTTTTTACAGTCGTTTTTTTGCAGCTGTTTTTTTGCAGCTGTTTTCACAATCCACTGTTTTTAATTAATCACACTCGTCGGCATTCCCTCCAGGTAAGACCGGAAGTTTTTCACCGCCAGATCGACTGCGCGGAGTCTTGCTGCCTTCGGCTGCCAGGCGATATGGGAAGTAATAAAGGTGTACGGCGACTGCATCAGCGGAATCTGATACTGCGGCGGCTCATTTGCGACAACATCGAGTCCTGCCATATAAACCTTTCTCGATTCCAGCGCCTCAAGAAGCGCCTCCTCATCGATGATGATGCCCCGCGCGGTGTTGATAATGATGACACCGTCCTTCATTTTGGCAAACGCTTCACGGTTCAGCAGATTTTCTGTTTCCTTTGTATGTGGACAGTGGATCGAGATTACATCCGACCGTTCGAAGATTTCTTCCATGCTGACCTGCTCGATGCCGTCATACTGCGGCCCCGCCTTTTTGTGACGGCTGTTTGCGATGACCTTCATGCCAAAGCCCTTTGCCATTCTTGCCGTCCAGAGGCCGATTGCGCCAAGTCCGATGATTCCCATCGTTTTCTGGTAGAGCTCAATCTGCGGCACGAACAGTTGATTGTAGCTTGCCTGCGGATTCGTTTCTTTTTCTTTCCAGTACCCTGTTTTGGTGTAATCGCTCTGTACCGTCACGTTATGACAGATGTTCATGAGCAGTGCCATCGCATACTGGGCAATGGTGACATCGCCGTAAATCGTATTCGTTATGGTCACGCCCCGGCGTCTTGTCATTTCCACATCGAAGTCTTCAAATCCATGTCCCAGCGTTGCGATATATTTCAGATTCGGATGCGCTTCAAAGAGCTTTTCGTTGATCACTCCTTTGTGGACCCAGATACCAAGTGCTGCGTCGGCGTTCCCGATCTGACTGCTGTAATCTTCGAAGGTGTACCTCTTTTTCTCCTGATGGATGATACGGAACTTTCCAATCTGCGGTACGGTCTGCAGCATTTTGTTCCACTCTGCTTCTATTTCTTCGTACGTCAGATCGATGGTTCCCGGGTCTCCCTGAAAAACGACTACCTCATAGTTTTCTTCTTTCATACGCCTCGCCTCCTGTTGTACTTCTGTCTTTTTATGTTCCGATTTCAAGATGGATTTCCAGTATGCCGACAAGTTAATTCTTCTGTTTTTATTCTGTAAGAATTTCCTTTTCCTGTTGCCTTACAACGGATTTATTTTCCCATTTATGACCGAGATACCGGACAATGCAAAATCCTGCACGGACTACCCAGTCGAGGGTCTGTGCAATCCAGACACCAAGGAGTCCCACATGGAGGGAAACACCGATCAGATACGCCAGTGCAATTCGAACGAACCACATGGACAGGATGCTGACCGTCATCGTAAACTTGGCATCGCCGGCAGAACGCATCGTATTCGGAAGGGTAAAGGCCAGCGGCCAGATCATCATACAGCAGATGCTGTGGTATCGAATCACAATCACTGCCATCCGGTAAGCGCCATCGGAAAGGTTATATGCTCCGGCGAACAGTGGTGCTGCTGCCAGAAGCAGGATATTCAGAATCCAAAGGAATGCGTAGGCTCCTGTGATCAGCTTCTTTGTATAGCTTCTCGCCTGCTTATAATCTCCCGCTCCGACACACTGGCCAACCACGGTTGTCATGGCAAGTCCCATCGCCGATCCCGGCATAAAAGCAAGCTGTTCCACGGTCATTGCACAGGCATTTGCTGCAATCGATGCTGTTCCAAATCCGGCAATCATGCTCTGGGTCAACAGCTTTCCGATCTGGAACATACTGTTTTCCAGTGCCTGCGGAACACCGATGGAAAAGATCTTTTTCATCATCTCCTTGTCCCATCCGGCCAGGAACCATTTCGTACAGTGGATCTCGTATTTTTCCTGATGCAGCAGTACAAGAATCACAATACTGGCAAAGGCTCTGGAAATCAAAGTGGAAAGTGCCACGCCTGCAACTCCCATGTCAAAGCCGAAAACAAAAACAGCATTTCCGATGATGTTCAGCGCATTCATCACGATGGAAGTAACCATTGAAATATTTGAGTTTCCCATAACCCGGAAAAGCGCTGCCCCCGCATTGTAGATGCCAAGGAACGGGAACGAAAGCGATGTAATGAAGAAGTATTCCACCGCATAGGCCATAACCTGCTCTTCCACCGATCCGTAGACCACACGGAGAATCCAGCGGTTTCCGAAAAAGGAAATGCCGCAGATGACAAGTGCAATCAGTCCGCAGATCATAACGAGCTGTTCGGCTGCGTGACACGCTGTTTTCTTATCCCCGCTTCCGAGGAACTGGGCTCCGACAACGGAACCGCCGCTTGCCATCGATGTGAAAATCACGATCAGCAGTACACAGATCGTATTGACAAGTGAGATTCCGGAAACAGCCGTTTCACCGGCTCCGGATACCATCACCATGTCTGCCATACCGACGGTAACGGCCAGCACCTGTTCCACAATCAAGGGAACGATCAGCCGGACCAGACGCTTTCGGTCAAATAAGACGTTTGTGTTTTCCATCGGACTTTCTCCTTTCCGGTTCTGCATTTTTTCTGTCCTGTTTCTGACAAAATCAAATTTGGTTTTCAGAAGCAGTCCCTGATACCTTTGATAACAAAAAACGACCTGGAAGTCTTCCTTCCAGATCGCCCCGTTGCGAACTTTTTACTGCCATTTGCAGGTATCCTTTGGATGGAAAAACGCGGCACAAAGCTTTCCCTTCGTACCGCGCCTTCGCGAATCCATTACTTATATGGAGTTTATCTTGAAAAACAGACAGATCATTTTCTGGTTTCCTGAGAGTGTTTTCCGGGAGAAATTTAAACCTGGGAGAAAGGGAAGAAATAAAAAAACGGAGAGATTCTTTTTTCAGAACCGCTCCGTTGCGTTGTCTTTATTTTGTTCCATTGCTCTGCTGTTTTTCAACATAGGCACATTCTAACGGAATTCCCGCTTTTTGTCAATCCTTAAATTTTTCGATGATTTCCGGTCTTTTGCGTCAGTTCTGTCAATTTTATACAATTTTGCCGATATTTTTTCAGTCATTTCTGAACATTTTTCTCATGAACCTTTGAAATTTCTTTGTTTTCTTTTAAAATCGCGGAAAAACTCCGGCAAAATTCTGTGAAAATTCAGAGCGAACGCCAGACTTTGCTTTCATCAAATATCCGCCACCTGTCCGGCGCCTGTTTGAAAAAGACTCCGGTATATCAGATCCAGTCAAAATCTCCGCCGGTAATCGCAAGACTTAAGAGTGCATCCATCTTTTCCACTTCCTCTTCGCCCTCAATTCTTTGCAGCAGCACTGCGGTATCCAGCACATCCTCCAAAGATTCACCAGGCCCGATTTCATAATCCACCTCCGCCTCGCAGTCCGGGCATGGGATTTTTTCCATCGTCTGAAGGGATAAAAAGCGGTTGCCGCATTTCTTGCATTCATAATAACCACATGTTTTGGTTCCGTCTGGTATGTAATACATAGATTCGTTTCCTCCTATCCATTTTCCGTTTCTTATTCTACCATACTTACCTTGCCAAAACCAGACATCTGAAAAAGAATCGTTTTTGCAAAAAACAACTCGTAAACACATGCGTACAAGTATTACACTGATTCTTGAAAGAAAAAGGACGCTGTATGCTCTCGTTTCTTTCGGGGCTGTAGCGTCTTTTCTGCTTTCACGGCTCGCGCAGACCGCAGGGCAGTCAAACAGATTTTTCAGCAGACATAGTTTAAGCCCGATCGATTTATTTTTTTCTCGACCGGGCTTTTAATGAATTTCCAGTAATTTCATTTTATACACCTGCTGCTTTCATTGATTTCGGGGTATTTCGTTATGTTCCTTTTGGACCGTACCTCCTGGATTTTTTTGTTTTTATTTTTTCCCTATGGGCCTCTGCCTTTCATTGGAATCATCTCCTTTAGGTTCTATATGTAAACTCTTCAGAGATTTTTTTGATGTTCAGATTAACTATGCCATTGGACTGTACCTCTTACTTTCTTAGATTTCGTCTTGATGTTTCTTTTTCGTTTTGATGTTTCTTTCTTGTTTTTATTTTTGTTCTCTTTTCTTTTGTTGATCTTATATTAACTCATCTTCTCCGTTTTGTCAATACTTTCTTTTAATTTATTTTACATTTTATTATTTTCAGAATATTATGACATCAAAATCGAAAGATCAGAAACCTGATGCAGTCTCACTTACAAAGAGGCGGCCGCAGGCTTTCGCAAAATTCAACCCCCGGCTTTTTTTGACCCACCGCAGGGCGATCCTGCTCCCTCCGGAACTCCACAGAATCTTCTTTCCAAAAGAGGAGAACGAAAGACTCCGCTGTCTTTGCCTTTCGCAAAGTCCAGCGGAGCATTTTTCCCATATTCTTTCTTCTCTTCTTAATTTCTTATTTGCAGAGTTCTTCGGCCAGTGCCTCGATCTCTTTTACGTTCTCTTCCTTCACAGCGGACATTACTTTTACATTATTCTCTGTCCAGGTGATATTTTTGCTCTTCTCAAACATGCCCTTCATCACTTTTGCTGCGGTCGGTGCCCAGCTTCCGTTTTCGATCAGACCGATGGTGCGGTTCTGGAAGCTGCGCTCTGTCAGACGGTTGATGAAATCCTGCATGAACGGGTAAATGCCTGCATTGTAGGTCAGGGTTGCGAGAACCAGCTTACTGTAACGGAAAGCATCCGCTACGGCAGCAGACATATCGTCTCTTGCCAGATCGTAAACAACGACCTTCGGGCAGCCTTTTTCTTTCAGCTTATCTGCAAGCAATTCGGCAGCTTTTTTTGTATTGCCGTAAACAGAAGTATAGGCAACCACAACACCTTCTTCTTCCGGGCGGTAGGAAGACCAGATATCGTATTTTTCAATGTAGTGGCCAAGATTTTCCGTCAGAACCGGACCGTGCAGGGAACAGATTTTCCGGATATCCAGCGTACCTGCTACTTTCAGGAGCTTCTGTACCTGCAAACCGTATTTTCCGACAATACCGATAAAATAACGGCGTGCTTCGTCATCCCATGGTTCCTCGCGGTCGAGTGCACCGAATTTTCCAAAACCGTCTGCTGCGAACAGAACCTTGTCCGTGCTGTCGTATGTAACCATAACCTCCGGCCAGTGTACCATCGGAGCGAACACGAAGGTCAGAACGTGTTTTCCGAGCGTAAGGAACTCACCGTCCTTTACTTCCAGTTTCCTTCCGGCGAGATCCATCTTTGGGAAAAAGTTTTTCATCATGGCAAAGGTTTTTGTGTTTGCAACAACGGTTGCTTCCGGATATGCTTTTACGAAGTTTTCAATATTCGCAGAGTGATCCGGCTCCATATGCTGTACGATCAGGTAATCCGGTTTTCTGCCATCCAGTGCTTTCGCAACATTTGCCAGCCATTCATCCGCAAAGTTTGCATCTACGGTATCCATAACTGCCGTTTTTTCATCGAGAATTACGTAAGAATTATATGCCATGCCGTTCGGCACTTTGTACTGACCTTCAAACAGGTCTACCTGATGATCGTTGACTCCCGCGTAGATAATATCCTCTGTAATTTTCATAAAAATCCATATCCTTTCCATCTTGTTTTTTCCTGCCCGGAACCTGCTCCGAACCGTATATTTTTATATTATCCTATGATGGAGGAAAAAGCAAGTAAAAATAGTAAAGATTACTATTTTTACTTGCTTTTCTCCGTTCACACACACGATATCCCTTTTCCACAGCTTGCAAATCATCACAATACTTCTATTTTACAGGCATGTTCTTTTGTTTCTTTATCATAACTGATTCCAACCGCCAGTCGCAAAAGCAAGTGCAGAAAGATTCCGAGCGTACATGCTGATACTATGAGTATAGTCTTTTTCTGTGGGAGGCGCAAGAATGGAATCCCGTTTCTCACTTCTTATTTATTTTCCGGGAAAACAATCTCTTTCTCTGGTACGCCTTCTGATTTGATGACGTAGCCGTCAACATCATCAAAATGAATCTTGTACTGATATTCGCTTTCACGTCCCTCTTTTGCGTCATCGGCATCAGCGTAATAGGTAAGGCGAATTTCGAAAGTATTTTTGTTTCCTTCGCGCCAGGACTCATCGCCGATCAGCCAGTCGTTTTCGAGGTTTTTGTTTCTTTTCAGCAGCACCTCGGCGTACTGCTGTGCGCCGCTCCAGATTCCTGTGTTTTTGTACCGGTTCTGCATGGTGTTCTGATACTGCCACAGTGTTACAAACATGATCGTCGCCATAATTGCCGTGAAAAGAACGGTTTTGTATTTCTTTTCTTTTTTCTGTCTCTGCCGGCGGATACATCGAATGGTTCCGATCATCATCATTACCAGAACAAACAGATACCACAGGGTCCAGAAGATCTGCTCTTTTCGTTCCAGACCGCCGGGAATGAATTCTGCCAGCTGATCGCCCCAGACGAAATTTACCAGGGATGCCAGAATGCCCATAGACAGAATGGATGCTGCCCCATAGACTTTCCGGCTTTCTTCATCATCGAGGTTCTGGAAGAAATACCACAGCGATACAAACGCTGCTGCCACCAGACCGCCTAGAATCAGGCCGCCGCCCACGTTTACGATCTTTGCCGCCCACGCTGCCGCTGCCACACCGATCACCAGAAATCCCGCGATCACGTTTGCGTTCCGGTCCTGTTTTTTCTGCTGCCTTGAAATGTCACCTGCGTTCTGCAGCATTTCGGCCACCTCCTTCTGAGTATACTGAATTTCCGGCACCGCCTTCTCCTGCCGTTCGGAGCGCATCAGTTCCAGCACAGAAATCCCAAGTGCCTGAGCCAGCGGCTCAATCGTCTGGATATCGGGAAAGCCAAGTCCCCGCTCCCACCGGCTGACGGCTTTATCCGTCACATGAATCTTTTCCGCAAGCTCTGCCTGCGTCATCTTTTTCTCTTTTCGCATTCCGGCAATAAACCGCCCGAACTCTTTCGCTTCCACGTCGTGTCCCTTCCTCCTGCTGTTCCCGCACCGTCTCATGTTGCCCAGCGGAGCGTTTTTACAGTCTCAGAATAGGCGAAAATAGGCTGTTTTGTCAATCTACGAATCCTTTACCTGCATTTTTACGCCAAAAAATCCCCGATTCAGCACAAAAGTGCCAAATCGGGGATCTTGTATTTTCCTGTATTTACAGCCCGATCATATTTGCAAACAATACGTTTGTGAGGTTCTTAAAATTTCATTATTTTCTGTGATTTCCGTGTCCATATTTTCTTGTGTTGTGGATTTTCCAGGCTATATTTCTATTCTCTGCATTTTTTAGTATCAAAATGGTATCACAGCGACTTCATTTCTCACTATAATATCTCTTATCTATTTGGTAAGTATCAATGCTCCTAAGAAAACAGCAATACTTAAAATAAAATCCTTTTTCACCAGAAAATTTTTATATTTCACTTCTAGCCAGAGATTCAGGACTGTCGCACATATAAGTATTGCACACCCTAACAGTATTTGCGCTATATTGCTGTTTACAACAAAAGCCATTATAATTCCTTCGCCACAAACAATTGTAATTGGTATCACCATAAACTGTTTCACAATTCGATTTTCCGATATAGGAATAAATAGACCATCTGTGGCTTTTTCAAGAATACTATCCAACTGTTGAACCATACTCCGTAAAGTCAATCGAAAAACGGCAAATATACTGCCTAACAACAACATATAACGTATTTCTTCTTGCTGTAAAAATGGCAGCGTCCAATAAAAAGGCATTTTATAAATTCCTAGACATATCGTAAACAAAATCATTCCCATTATTATCCAATTTCTGCCTAATCTATAAATAGATATTTGAGCTTTCCATATCAATGGAAAGTAGTATAAAAAATTGGATACTTTATTTTTTCTCTGTAAATATCTCACCATTTTTTCTTTTGCATATTGATCTAACAATACAGTATTATTAAAATTTTGAGCAATACGTACTTTTTCCAAAAATTGCATCTCATCTTCATACTTTAAAGCATTTATTTCCAAAACACCAAAATCATAAACTAGCATATACATCCATATTCCTATATCTATAATAATACACATAAAAAAATATTTAAGCGATATTACCAAGATTATACTAAATAACAGCCATATTCCAATATCTCTTCTTTGATTTGCATGATATATTTTCCATCTCATTAAATTAGTTGTATTTAATAACAAAAATATTATGAGTAATATAAATAGAAAATTTCTATTCAAATGGATTCCATTAATACAAGCTGAAAGAATGATTGAAAATATAATGTCCTTTAAGGTTAACCCTATATATTTTATTGATATCATTTGTCTTATCCTTTTCTCTTGAATGAAAAACAATGATGCCGGTTTTATTATAATTGCCGGTTTAACATTAATAAAACAAACGCCAAACGAGTATAATATCAAAAATCCAAATACCAGATAACATATTCGAAGATTACATGCATTTATTTTCCAAATTATTGGAAAAAAATTAATCACAATTTGATATCCAACAACAGCTGCCGCAACTACCAAAGACAATATAGGTATCAGCATATTTTCTATTAATCTTTTAGTTTCTCTAATCTTATTCACACATAACAGTTTTCTGTACTCCTGCATAATGCTCTCCCTCACCAATTAAGGACATATATATTTGTTCCAACGAAGTTTCCTTATTCATCTGCTGCTTTTGTAATATTTCTGTCTTTGTTCCTTGTTCGACTATTCTTCCATCATATAAAAAAATATATCTGTCACAAAAATCTTCAGCCAAACTTAGTAAATGTGTAGATATGAGTATCGTTTTATCTTGTTTCTTCAAATTTTTTAAAGTATTTTTGAATTTATATGTTTGTGCTGGATCCAACCCATTAAACGGTTCATCTGCCAGCAGCACATCGTATTGCCGCAACAATGCAAGTGCAATCATAAGTTTCTGCAACGTTCCTTTTGAAAGTGCTGATGGAATTTTGTTAAGGTGCTGATTAAGATTAAATTCTCGAATTAATGAATCAACTGTCACTGAGTTCTCAGGGTACAGTGCTTTAATAAACTGAAGATGCTCCCAAACAGTCAACTCTTCATAGTACACTGGAATATCTGGAATGAACGTCACAGGATTATTCTCTCTTTTAATAGAAAATATATCATTATCACCAATAATAATTTTACCATTATTGGGTTTCATTTTTTTTATCATGAGTTTTAGCATTGTTGATTTTCCTGCGCCATTAGGACCAATTAAACCTGTTATCTCTCCCTTATTCATTCCAAAATTAATATCATGTAATATTGGCTTCTTATCATAAGCAAAATTTACATTTTCTACATTTACATACATATCTCTCGCCTCCCTGTTTTTCTTATATATACACCTTAGAGGAAGTTTAAGGTCAAGAAAAAAAGAGAACATTTTCTATTTGTCCTCTTTTTCTCAAAAACATCTTCGCATTCTTATTTTGTTTCATTACACACTATAATCCGTAATATTGAAACAACCAAAATCAAACCCAAAACAAAAGTTATTACTTTAAACGGAACACTCATATATGTATTACATAATTCCAAATATAATTGCACGCACATAATGACAGCAATTACTCCCCCTACAATACAAACAATTAATTTAGAAATATCGAAAATTTTTTGTATCCTGTCCTGCCGTTTTATTCTCTCCAATTGGTAAATATATTCCTCTTTTCCTGATATCATTTTATCTAACATCTCTTCTGATAAATCAGTCACACTCATATCCATTTTTATCAACTCTTCGCATAAAAAATAATTCTGCCTAAGTCTATTTTCTTCTTCTTTAATTTTAAGCAAATGTGTATTTAAAACGCTGGTTAATGCTTCCTTTTCATATAATATTTTTCTAATATCTGAAACCGGAATATCTAACATCCTTAACATTTTTATACGATTTAACAAAAGAATATCTTCCTCTGTATATTCACGATATCCATTTACAGGATTTCTTTTCGGAATTAATAAATTTTCTTTCTCATAAAATCTGATATTATAACTTGTAATTCCAGTTCGTTTTTCAACATCTTTTATCTTCATTACAGCCTCTTTTATGTTTCGTATTTTTTTATTGCATACAATGTCCCTGACTGCTATAATTTACATCATGGGTGCTATCATAACGGTAGGCGGTTAGTCCTTCAGCAGAGGGACTGTGACCCTCTGATTACATAGAAACTCGAAAGAGAATCCACTGGAAAGGAGGGCTAAGCCATGAGTATTGTTGATTTTATAGCAGTAGTGAGCTTCGGCTTAACCTGCTTTGGTCTTGGATATACCTTTGGCAAGGATAATAATAAACCACAAAAATAGCCGCCCTGGTCTGGTAAACTAAGCGGCAATTTTTGTCAAAACATATATCGGACTAACCGTCTATCGGTAGCACTCTTTATCTATAATCATATTAGCACGCATGTGTGAAAATGTCAAAAATTTTTTATTCTATATAGCCCAAAACAAGCTAGCCCGTTACTGTTCGACTGTTGTATCTTCACTTTCCGTTTTTATAATGGCCTCTAGTTTTTTTATAAAATTTTGTGTATGCCCAGCCGCAATGTTCTTGCCTTTTTCTTTATATTCCTGCATTACAGAATTCAAATCATCTCTTAACTTTTTGAGTGATACCGTTGTGCCTTGCCCCTCAATCTCTGGTGAATTACTGTACTGTCCCCAAATCCCAACAAACCACCCTGAAAAATGATTTTTATCCATATTATCAGCATTCTTAAATGCATTAATTGTTGCTGCTTCCATCTCAAGAGAAAATTTATTGTATCTTTTATTACTCAGCTCTCTAAATGCAACATTCAAGTCTGAACTAATCAAATCAATATAGAGCTTTTGATTTTTTTCATAAATCCACACATTATTATCTCTAAATTCTTTTATAATCTGGTATGCTGACCATTCATCTTCTGTGAAATGTTCTTTACTGTCATCCCCAATCATTCTGTGAGAATGGCTGTCTTTTTCATCAGATTCAACTAAATATTTTATTTGCTTTCTAATACCCTCTCTCACTTTTTCCCAATCGATCGTAGGTAAATCAAAGTCATACATTCTAGAATAGCAACAATTATAAAGGAAAAGGATATACTCATCTAAAGATAAATTTCCTGCATATACTTCTATTAATAAATCTTTAAATCCTTCATCAATTATTTCTTCATCAACTTCAGGTAAATTATATGTTCTAAGAATTTCAAGTGGGGTAGCCGCTTTCTCTTTTTTCAAAAACAACTGTATCTCTTTCGAAATAACATCCTCATTCCACTCCCCTTGAATAACCCACTTTGAGAATCCATCCACTATAAAATTATCGTCAAACAATTCGGGATAAAGTTTTTCTACATTAAGATACCAAAACAAATGTCCGTATCTTGTAATTTCCTGAAGCAATCCTGCTTTATTCGTCATCATAAGACATGTAAAGGAAAGAAGCCAATTACTACAGTCTTGAATGTCCTCTTTGACCAACTTATTATATACACGTTCAAAGTCTTGAATAGCACATTTAAAACTTCGTATATTATGTGGTCTTTGTGCTAACAGTTTTCGAAGTTCTTCCTCTTCTTTTTGACATTCTTCTCTTTCCTTGTTACTACCAAGTTTGTAATTTTTAGCCTTATACTGTTCAATGATTGCGTTATCATTAAAATCACCTGACAAAATTTTAACTAATAATTTCTCATTTTTTCTGAGAAGCCCTTTATATTCTATACCACAAGACATTAATTCTATAGAATTAGAAACTACTTCTTCATAGTCAGGAACAAATGGAATAACTCTTTGCACTATTTTTTCTTTAATTTCACGATATGATAATTCATTATCTGATCTATCTTTTATTTTTTCTTCATTTGCAACAATAATCGTATTAAAGCCCTGATTTTCACAATAATCATTAATGCATCCCAGAAGATCTGTACAAGAAATATTAGTTCTCTCTAAATCATCAAAAACAAGTATAACTTTTTTTTCAAACATTCTATTACTTATAGGCATAAAATTAATCAAGTCCATAATAGAAGAAACTACTTCTCCTTTTTTTTGCCAATTTTCAGGCAACCTATCCTTGATTGTGTCAAATATTCTTCTACAAGAATCTGCTACTCTTGAAACCTTTGTTCCATTCAGACTATCAAATTCGCTTGCTTTCTCCAACCATTTTTTCTTTACCTCAACTCTTAATTTATCTAAAGAGTCTATACCAAATAAACTAATACATACAAAAACATATGTATCTTTCACTGATGGGATAAATTTGGTTTTAATAAGATATGTTTTACCACATCCCCACTCTCCAGACAACATTAGTGCACCAACCGGATTATTTATATCACAATAATTTTTTAATTCTTCAATAAGATTCATTCTTTCCTCCGAATACCAAAATGTTTCTTAATTATCATATTATCTAAACAAATTCATTCTATTGAAAATTTTTCATCCCCACATTGTTAATAAATATTACCCTATACCAAACTCTTTAATTTTATCAGTCTATATCCCAAATTTCGAACTTGCCTTCACCTTATTTTACCATAGTGCTTTCTAAAGTGCTATTCTAATAGATACAAAAGTGTAAATGAGCGATCTTATCGACCGCCCTTCACAACTTACACATATACCATATTTTTCAATACAATTTCTTCTGCACTGGCTTTTATATTATTCATTAACCTAACCCACTTCATCTGATCCTGTACCTTTAATTCCTCAGTTACACCTTGTCTTTCTACCATCTGTCCCATAAGCATTTCCATCTGTTTTCTGGATTCTTGATCAATCTGATTCAGATGTTCATTCAGCTTTCCAGTCAATAACAAATACTGATACCTTGCTGATCTGTGTTCTTTTAAGAACTGCTTTCGTAACATTCCATATTTTCCATATGTCGGTTCTTCTTCTCTTAAAACCAGATCCGGCAAATAGTAATCTCCATGCAACGTATAGCTCATTCCATTTTTCTCATCATAAATTTGTTTTTTCATAGTCTAAATCTCCAATCCTTTGTATTTTGTTTTATTTTTCTTACGTTGTTGGTTTTCAATCTGACTCTTTTGAGTCGCCCATTCCAACTGTTTCAGAACGCTTCCCTTTGGCATTTGCTCCATTCGCCGTTTTTCTTCCAGTGCCCTTTGTTCTTTAATGTCCTGCTGCACCACATCCTCTACAGTTTCCATTCCCAGAATACGCACCACTCTGTCATATCTGTCCGAAGTCTCTTGTAAACGTTGATTATCATTTGATAATTTTCCATTTTCCTTACGTACATCGTCTAACTGTTTCTGGATATTATCACATTCCTCAACAGATTTTTGATATTTATTTTTCCAGCTTTCTACCATTTTGTTAAGTTCTACAACCTTTCCAGCTAATGCAGCAATCTGATTCTTCATCTTGATAAACAATGGCTTGATTTTATTCTCCCTGTAAGGTACTGCACGTTCAAATGTTCCTGCCTCCGGTAAAAACGTCTTAATCATTCCATATTCTTTTATTTCCTTACTGGCATTATCCATGATTGGTTGTAGCACATTCCGACGATCTTCCAGACTTTTTAGTTCTTTTTCTGCGTCCTCTGCCCTTTGTTCTGCTTCTTGCTTCTCCCTAATTGCCTGTTCCTTATCGTCTTTTAAAATCTGAATATCTGCTCTGGATTCCGCAATTTGTGCTGTCAGTTCTTCGTTTTCTGCAGTTAGATACTCTTTCTCCTGCTCTAATTTCTGTACTTCCTTTTTCCGTTCTTTTTTCTTGAAGTTATAGACATCCAGATGTTCCTCATGACTGCCTTTCTGTTCCCATTCAATACCATGCTCTTTTGCAATCCCTGCCAGAACTTCTTTTTCATGGTTCATCCACTGGTTTAACTCAGTATCATGCTTATTCCCACCTTGAAATCCAAGACTTTTTAATGCCTGTTTCAGCGAAACTCTGGTGTCCATTCCTTTTCCTTTCCAATCAGTTACATAAGGAATAAAATCAATATGTAGATGTGGCGTAGCTTCATCCTGATGTAGATAACAACCAAATACCCGTAGCGTTGGATTCCGTTTCTGGAAGTCCTTTACATACTCATCCAGTACTTTTACAGCCTGACCTCCTTCTGCTGTTCCGACAGCCATATCTTCTCGATTTCCAATCTGGAAAATCACTTCATGGAACAATTTTTCCTGTTTGCCCTGCCGGATTTTTTCATAGTAATTTGTAATCTGTCGATCTTTTCTTTTCCCGATATTATATCGTTCTACAGCTTCATCAAACAGTTCTTTATCCATGTCTGCTTTCGCTGTTCTTTTATACTCCGCTTCAAAATTTAATGCTTCTTTCTTAGTGCGGAATCCTCTTTTTACTTTTCGCTTTTTGGCTCCTGTCCAGTCCTCATAATAAAATGAAACATACCAGGTTCCTCTTTCTTCATCTTTGTATGCTGCCATACTTTCTCACCCCCTTACATTGCAATCTGGGAATATCCATAAAATTTCTTTTCCCAGAATGCCCTCGGTATCTTGCCCGAAACGGTTACATATCCCTGATCTGCAAGCTCTTTGTTCAGTTTGCGAAGCAGTTTGTAAGCATATCCAAGTGAAATCCCCATGCTCTCTGCAACTTCTTCCGCTGTAATCATATAGTTCTGTCTCTACATATCATTTTCTCCTTATCTATAATTATCATTTTCACTGATACTATATCATTTTAAATAATCATTGTCAATAATTTTTATCTGTATGAATGATATTTTTCTATATTGTTGATTTTTATCATTTGTGATATACTAATCATAGCTTTTAAGGAGGTGGATAATATGCAGGAATCATCTATTTCAGAAAAAATAAAAGAGCTGCGAACTGATCTGAAGATGAATCAGAAAAACTTTTCCGCAGCTATCGGTATACGTCAGTCAACTTTATCCAGTTATGAAAATGGTGTGGTTACTCCCTCCAATGATGTGTTATTGACTATTGCTCAGAAATTTCATGTCTCACTGGACTGGTTATTTGGATTATCTGAAAATAAAGTACAGATTTCTACTCTCAGCGATATTATTTGGGTTTTATTGCAGATGAATGAATCCAATGAACTCCGGTATGAACTGGATATAAATAATAAATTTCCCGGTGATATAGAAACAGAAACACAGAAATGGTATGCCGGACTTCGCTTTTATGGAAATGATCCGGAACACTCTTTAAATGCAGATATGTGTAATTTTCTTGCCGATCTGCAGGAGAACAGAGAAAGCCTGGAATCTTATTTCACAGGTAAAGATATGTTTGATATGTGGAAGAAACAGACGTTGGAATACTACACTTCCAAACCCGTCACCCATAAAGAAATTGAAGAACTGGATTTTGAAACCCGAATCCGTAAACGAGATGAACTTTTAGCACAGAAATTTTCCAATAACGAACAGAAATAGTATCATAACAGTATCACAGGCATATATGCGAAGATTTTCAGTTTCTTCCCATACCTGCCTGTTTTTAATATATTCGCTATTCTTTACAGCCTTATTTTAAACTTTTTACTCAACAGAAAAACCCCGGAAACCTTACGGTTCCGGGGTATCTTACGTTTGGACACAATGTACCTTGCGGTACTCAATATATATAATTAAGATGTTATGCTATAATTATTCGATAACTGTAGCAACACGTCCTGATCCTACAGTACGTCCACCTTCACGATCAGCGGAATGGCAATGATGGTTCTCTCCAGAAAGATCACCAGCAGTTTCCAGAAATTCAACGGAATTTCACTTATAAATGCCGGGGCGGGAACTTTTTGTTAAAAATATCGGAATCTGCCGAATTCTGCGATTCCCCCTGCTTCTTTCGTTGCATAGGCAAACAGTCCAACTCTGCATCCTGTGAAATGATCCATTTTGAAATAGAGCTGATGCCATGGTCCGATCTGTTTCCATTTTTCATCGCTCCAATATAAAAACCGGACTTTATCGTGCTGGTTCTGGAAATCCGCTTCCATCCGGATTCTTATTTTCGATGATTCAACCGCCACTGCTTCCCATTCGTTTTCTTCACTGTTGCCCTGATTTCCTTCCAGGCTGTCATTTTCCGCTTCGAGAGATCTCATAACCAGAAACATCCGTCCATCACGCTTTGTAACTGCCGCCATGCCGTAACATCCCTGTAATGCACACATACCTGCATAATCTCCGTCCTTCAGTCTTTCCGCATCAACGGTTACTTCTGTTATGCACATCGGAAACTTCATCCTCTGGGTGATCGTATTTACTGCCTGCGTGACATTTTTGCACTGCTTTTTACAGCTCATTCGGAGGCACCCTTTTTCTGCATCATTCTCAATCCAGGAAAGTTCCGGTTCGTGATTGAACTGCCAGCAGCTCTTCCATCCAAACGTTCCAAACAGCCGTTTCTGGTCCGGATTCCATTCTGAAAAATCATCACTCTCCACAAGCGAATGATACTGTTCCTCCGGTCTTGTGCTTTTTGTTTCCACTTCACAGAGTGCCCTTCCCGAATCACCCAATACCGGATAATTTTCTTTTATGATCTGCTCTTTTTGTTCGCCCGGCGCCGGCATATAGGTAACTCTGACATTTTTCTCCCATTTTACTGGCACAAGAACCGGGATTCTGCCGACAGCACCTCTGTCCTGGAAAAGTACGGCGTACCATTTATGATCCGGCGTATCCACAATTCCTCCCTGCGCAACGCCCTGGCCGCAATACCCCATGGTATCACACAACACATCTCCGCCTCTAAATTCTCCCGTCAGGCTGTCTGATACATAGCATGCCTGCGTCCGCATCCACCTGTCCGGAAGGGAATGAATCAGGAATAAATAATACATTCCATTGATTTTATAAAAATGACTTCCTTCAAAACCAAGCCCCGGATTCCGACTATCACTGACCAGAATCCGATCCAGTCCGCCTTCCTTTGGACCGCCCAGATCTTTTTTCAATTCCTGCAGACGAACATTTCTATTGCCGGAAACAATATAAACATGATCATCCTCAAACAAAAGTGAGCAGTCATGATAAAAGCCTTCTATGATGCGTTTTTCCCATGGTCCTTCGATATCATCAGCAGTATAAAGGTATGTTTTTCCGGTATCATTCGCCACAAAGCAAATATAATACATCCCTTTATGGTATCGGAGCGATGCGGCCCACATGCCTTTTCCATAGCAGTTTTTCTCACCAACAAGCCTCTGTTCCTCTGTGCTGTCCAGTCTTTCATACACATAGCTCAGATGTTCCCAGTGAATGAGGTCATACGACCGCAGAATCTCACACCCCGGCATAAAGTGCATTGTAGTGCTTACCATGTAATACGTATCATCTACCCGGATGACATCTGGATCCGGATAATCCAGTTCTGTAATTGGATTTTTTCCTGCTATCTTCATATGCTCTCTCCTCATATAATATTTCAGGGTCATGCCAAAACAGCATGACCCTGGATAAAATGCAGTATCTTTATTCTTTTACTCCGCCAAGAGTAAGCCCGGCAACAAAGTATTTCTGTAAAAATGGATAAATACAAATAATTGGAAGCATGGTAATAATGGTTGCTGCTGCACGGACCGACGTCGGTGTGACCGAACCGGCTGCATTTTTCATTGCTTCCACAGAGGTTCCCTGATTCGTAACCGATGATAAGAGTTTCATAAGCTCATACTGAAGGGTCGTCAGATTGCTGTTCATTCTGTTGTACAGCATCGCATCAAACCAGGAGTTCCACTGTCCTACCGCCACAAATAATGCTACGGTTGCATATACCGGCTTACAGAGCGGTGAATAAATCTTCAGAAAAATCGTGGTATATCCTGCACCGTCAAGCTGCGCGGACTCTTCCAGACTGTCGGAAATTCCGTTCATATAGGTACGGATTACCAGCATATTGAACGCACTGACCATTCCAGGAATTACATATACCCCGAAACTGTTTGTCAGGCCAAGTTGTTTGTACAGCAGGAATGTAGGAATCATTCCACCGTTGACATACATGGTGATAACCCAGAATAAGGATAATTCTTTTTTAAACAGAAAGCGTTTTCTGCTTACAATAAACGCCAGGATTGCATTTGCTACCAGTGCCAGCAGCGTTCCGATGATGGTTCGCGCCACTGTGATATATGCGCCCGTGATCAGGTTATCCTTCTGAAGAACGGTGATATAGTTTTTCCATGTGAATTTTCTTGGCAGCAGATAAATTCCTCCGCGAAGGGCATCTGTACCATCGTTTAATGATATTGCCAGTGTATTTAATACCGGATACAGTGTAATGACTATAAACAGTACCATGATAATACCATTTATTATCGGAAACAGATCCAATTTTCCGGTCTTTTTTCCAGTTTTTTTTGCCATGATGAACCTCCTTAGAACAATCGCTCTTCGCCATTGCGTTTTGCAATCTGGTTTGCGATCATAATCAGTATAATGCTGACTGCACTCTTGAAAATACCTGCTGCCGTACCGATTGCATAATCGCCCTGGCTGATACCCCATTTCAATACGTAGATATCAATGGTCTGTGATACTCTCTGTACCAGGCCGTTTCCTAAAAGATACTGAATTTCAAATCCGGCATTCAAAACGTTGCCTACGTTCATCAGGAGAAGAATCATAATGGTCGGTTTGATTCCAGGAAGTGTCACGTACTTAATTTTATTCCACCTTCCGGCGCCGTCTATGGATGCCGCCTCATATAAAGATGGATCAATTGCTGTGATTGCTGCCAGATAAATAATGGCATTCCAGCCGGTTTCCTTCCACACATTTGCAAAAGCAACAATAGGCCAGAAGTAGCTCGTATGTGCAAAAAAGTTAATTGGCTGTTTGATGATATGCAGATTCACCAGAACTTCATTTACAATACCAGTTCCGGAAAGCATATCATGCAGAATACCGGTTACAATAATCCACGAAAGGAAATGCGGCAGATAGGAAATGGTCTGAACCACTTTTTTTCCTATATGGCTTCTGATTTCATTTAATAAAATTGCAAACGCAATTGCCGTTACGAAAGTTACAACAAGATTGATAACTCCCATTGCCAGAGTATTCCGGATAACACGGATAAACGTCATATCTGAGAACAGTGTCCGGAATTTTTCTAATCCTACAAACTCTGAATGCAGGATTCCTAGTTTCGGTTTGTAGTTCTGAAATGCCATTGCCCAGCCAGCAAGCGGAAGGTAATAGAAAATCACACCATATGCTACGATAATTGCTGCCCAGAAAAGCAGGACTTTCTGTCTTTTGATTTCTTTCCATGTGATTTTTGTTCTGGGCTCTTTTGTTTTTGATTTTGTTCTCGCTAAAGACATGACCTCACTCCTTAAAAAAACGGGCAGATGAAATTTTTCACATCTGCCCGCTTCAAAATTTCATTTTTTATTTGAACTTCGCTGCCTGCTCCATTCTTGTGTCTAATTCAGTCTGCAGTTCACTGATAAAGTCTTCCGGGTGGCATGCATTGTAAGCATCCATGTAGGTATCCCATGCCGCGTCAAAATCTTTTGCCATAACAACCTGCGGAAGCTGCTCATGTTTTACATCTGCAATTTTGTTCCATGCAACTCCGCCAGGTGTATCTGTTGTGAAATTGTTAGAGAAGGACCACATCGGATACCAGTCTCCAGGTGCCTCATTTGTTCCAAGCATCTCAACATAAGTCTCAACACCATAAGCCTCAAAGGTTTCTTTTACATCCTGATTTAATCCATCAAAGAACTCACTTGCCTGTCCATCCGGTTTATTGGCGTTAATTCCATCATCACTGGTTCCAGTGTACTGTGGGAAGTAGGAATATGGGCAGGTATGAGATGCTTTGTACGCGGTATCAGACTGTTTCGTCCGCTCTTCCTCTGTTCGGTAGAATTCTCCGTTTTCATCCACCTCATAATCGGTACCCTCTACACCCCAAAATCTGAGATTGTGAATATCCTGATCCAGAAGATCATTTACAAACTGTAATGCTCCTTCCACATCTTCACAGCTTGTTGTAATTGCAAGACCGCTCGACTCATTAAATGCCCCGCCTGAATTGTGCCACTGATTGTCACGGCCATCAATCGTAACCGGAACAGGAATATAATCGCAGCCCTGCTCATCCAGTCCAGCCTGTTTGATTGCATCATTTGCATTCGAGAAATCCCACCACTGATCAATCATTCCAAGTACACGTCCGGTAGAAAGTTTGGAAATATATTCATCGTAACTCTGTGTAAAGGATTCCGGATCTACAATTCCCTTCTGATACTCTTCATTCAGTTTTCGGAAGTAGGCAACCGCTGTATCCGAAGTGTTATAATCTAAAACGGTCAGTGTATCCGGATCTACCATACAGGATCCATCATTTGGATATCCGTCGAGGAACTGCGGGGCATTCTCCAGACAGAAATATCTCCAGTCGTCACAGAGGATGGTGTATGGAATATTTTCCGTTCCGTCTTCCATAGTCGGATTCGCTTCGTTGTAGGATTCAATCAGATTAAAGTAATCATCCATTGTTTTAATTTCCGGATAACCCGCCCATTTTAAGACTCTGGCCTGAATCCAGAATGCTTCATCATTATGTGTACATACTTTTTCTTCATTTTTAATGCAGCTAAACTGTGGAATCCAGTAAATATGGCCATCATCCTGTCTTAATTTTTCCCACTCAAGATCAGAGAACAGATTTTTAATATTAGGATAATCATCCAGATAGTCATCCAGTGCAACCAGTGCATCGGCATCATATAACTGCATCTGTCCGTTTCCGCCCTCAATAAAGTCCGGATACTCTCCTCCTGCGATCATGGTGCCAATAGCCTCAACATCCGTCTGACCCGTCAGCCAGGTTTCTTTTACCTTTGCGCCTGTTTTTTCTGCAATGATCTGCTGAACCTCATTATCATCATTGATTTCGGATCCCGGGACTGCAAAAAATGCGGTAAATTCTTTTATCTCTCCGTCAGAATCTCCCTTAGAGGAACTCTTTCCTCCTGCTCCACATCCTGCGAGCAGGGTTGCTGCCATTGCCGAGGCAAGCAGCATGCTTACAATTTTTTTTCTCTTCATCTTGTAATACCTCCCTTTGATAGTATTTATTTTATCAGTTTGCAGGTTTGAAACAATCGGATGAACTATAGTAAGAAACAGGGTAAATTATAGATCGTAGATACGCACTATAATTTACCCTGTTTCTTACTTCCTGTTTTCTTTAACTTCCCTGCTGCATCTGTTTTCGGAATCTGGCCGGTGTGCACCCTTTCACCTGAATAAAACGGTTTACAAAATAATCCAGATCATGATATCCTACTTCTTCTGCAATCTGCACAATTTTTTTATCCGTGCGGATCAGAAGGCCTGCGGCCTGCTCCATCCGGAAATTGTTCAGATAGTCCTTGAAGGAAAGACCATATTTTTTCCGAAACAGCTGCCCGAGATAGGCACTGTTGACATAGTATTTTTCACTGAGACCCTTCAGCGTGAGGTTGGCGGCATAATTCTCTTTGATTTCTTTTTCTACCATGCCGAGAACGCCCCTGGAAACGTTTTTTCGAAGCTGAGAAAGATAATCGCCGTATTCACATGCAAAGCGCGCCATATGCGCCTTACTGCCACGCAGGATACCATTCTCAAAGCTGCTTTCACTGATCAGCCGCAGGATTTCTTCCTGGTTTACGTCATTATCCTGCTCACTCGCCAGATGGATCAGTTGGAAAAGCAGATAATTGATATTCAGATTCATGCTCTCAGCATTCATTCCCATCTGACTCATTTCTTCATAAAACTGTTCTACTGCTTTCCGGATCTCCATGTGGTTATTCTGTTCAATGGTGGTAAGAAGCTAATCCAGCCCCTGTTTGCATAAGACCATTCCAGCCGCTGTAACCTGCACTTCATCCTCATAATAATAGATTTCTTTTCGTGCCCGGAACCCCTGAAAAGAGCGGAGCATACAGGCATTACCATACGATCTTGCCACATTGCTGATATCTGGTACTTTTTTCCCAACCAGCATAATAACCGGCTGTTTCGTATTATTGACAAGATATTGCCGGAATGCAGAAAGGTATGTTTTATCATCCATTCCCAGACGCTCCGCAAGGTTTTCAGAATATACAAAACCAATATCATATATTTTTTCATCCGCAGAAACATCAAATACACAGTGCTTGGCATCTTCTTTCAAAAATTCTCTGCAGCAGTCATACAGCTCTCTTTGAAAATTCCGCAGGTCTTTATCGCTCTGTTCTTCCAGATTGTTCGGCTGTTCTTTCTGAATCTCCACATAACGGATTCCCTGCGTATCTTTCATGTGTTTTTTTACGTAATTAAGATTGACATCATCGTATTTTCCATGGATTAAAGAGATCAGATGTCTCGAAAAATAGGCATGTTCCATTTCCTCATGTGCCTTTGATTCCTGTCTCTCCCGGTCTGATAATGCACGAACCTTATGCAACAGTTTTAACAGGGTTTCCCGGTCAACAGGTTTTAACAGATATTCCGTACATTTATTCTGCATGGCACGCCTTGCGTAATCAAACTCCGCATAACCGCTCAGAATAACAAAATACGCATCCGATATTTCTTCCCTTCGTATCTGCTCCAGTAATTCCAGACCTGTCATACCAGGCATCCGGATATCTGCTATGATAAGATCCACTTTTTCTTTTTTCAAATATTCCAGTGCTTCCAGACCGTTTTCTGCCGTCGCAGCAATTTCAAATCCTTCTTTTTCCCAGTCTATGATGACCTTAATTCCCTGCAGGATAAAGGGTTCATCATCAACCAACAGTACTTTTAACATTTTTCTCCTCCCTGCTCTACACTACATATACTCCAGGGGCATCCAGATTGTTATCAGTGTACCCACCCCTTCTTCTCCATCCAGATCGATCTTCACTTTATTTTCCGATACCATTTTCAATCTTAAACATGCATTGACAATTCCTACCCTTCCTTTCTTTTTCAGCATCTCAATGTCTGCGTTTCTCATGTTTTCCAGAAGTTCCTGCCTTTTGCCTTCTTCCATTCCGTTCCCAGTATCTTCTATTTCCATGCAGATCAGCTCGTTTTGTTCATATACTCTTACAAAAATCCAGCCTGGAGACGCTTTACTTTCAATTCCATGCACACATGCATTTTCTACGAATGTTACCAGCGTAAGTTTTGGAACCTTTCTTTTTCTGCATTCTTCATCAATCTCAATCTGATAACTCAGTCTTTCTCCGAAACGATATTTCTGGAGTGCCAGATACGCCTTTACAAATTCCACTTCCTGTTCAATCGTCACAGAGTCCTCGCCCCATTCGACATACTGTCTTTGCATGACAGCCAGTTTTTCAACCATATCCGCTGTTTCATTCTCATTTTTCAAAATGCTGTGCATGCGGATGCTCTCAAGTGCATTAAACAGAAAATGAGGATTAATCTGGCTGTGAAGGGCAAGAAGTTCTGCATTTTTGCGGCTGACAAGCATCTCCTGCTCTACGAGTTTGTTTTTATAAACTGTCTGAATCAGCTCATTTGTCCTGGCCGCCATTCGATTGTAGCTTCGAATCATACTTCCGATTTCATCTTTTCCGCCTTCATGACGCATCGGTACAAGCTGTTCGGAATCCACGCTTTTAAACACTTCATTCAGCTCCGTAATACGTTTTGTGAACGAATGATTCAGGATATGTACAAAAAAGAATGGCAGAATCGCATTAATCAGGATCAGAAGCAGAATACTCGGTAAATCATGAGCAATATTCGCAATCGCGTTCTCCCCCGTACGTCTGACATACACCTCAAGTTCCGTACCATACAGATTGACCGTCTGATGATATCCCTTCTTTATTTTATCATCCAGTTCTTCAAAGTCTGAACCTGTGCTTCCATGTTTCGTATTGGAAAGTACAATCTGATTCTCCTCACAGATCAAAACTTCGTTGTCAAAATTCATTTTCTGAAGCGTACGCATCATGTTCCCATAGTCAAATTCCAACTGCAGCATTTTTTCCTGATCTCCTGAAAAAAAATCGAGTTTTTGAAGAAATACCACCTTGCGTTCCTCTGCCGTTCCGGATCTGTTTTTGTCATAGACAAAGAAAAAACCTTTTGTTTCCCCACTCTGGTTCAGTTTCTGATACGCCTGCGTTTCTTTCAGATCCTCTATATTACCTACTTTTCCTCCCTTCACAATGGTGTCATTGTTCGTATACATCGTAAATACAATCTGATTCATTCCCAGCAGATTTTCTAACAAAGTATCCTTGAAAAACTCCTGGTATTCCATGATATACTGAGCAGAGGTATCATATTTTCTGGATAGAAAATCATCAATATATCTGCTGGTATAGATCGTTTTTGCCATTTCTCCTGCATTATTTACCACGCTGCTGATGTTGTAGCTTACCGCATTTGCAATGTTGGTCATATCATGTTTCTGCTTTTCCATCTCGGAATTTCTTATGATTAAAAAAACCACGCTGTCCGTAATGATCAGCGGAAGCAGTACGCAAAAAATATATAAAATGTATAATTTCTTTTTGACCGTAAAGTCATCCATCCGTTTTTCAATTTTTTGAAGCAACTCTTTCATTCTCAGAACCTCTCACGTGAATCAGGGAGCAGACACTGCCTGCTCCCTTCTGGATTTTCCAATGTCATCTTTCACACAGTTATCTTATCATATCCAGATTTAGATTGGAATTCTGTTTTCAGTTCTCTTCTTTCAATTTTTTCTCTTGTGATCTCTGTTTTACTGTATTATGATAATATCAAATTTACAGCAGTCCTCCGGAGGCAATATTATGATTGAACATTTAGACGGGATTCACGAAACCGTAACGTATAAAGAGAACAGCAGTCTGCGGCTTTTTGTAAACACAGACTGCGAGGACTATCCCATTCACTGGCATACTCCCATGGAAATCATTATGCCTCTGGAAGGGACTTATACGGTTTTCCTCGGGGATAAACCTGTTCTTCTTCAGGAGGGCGACATTATTTTCATCTGCCCTGGGATCCTTCACTCTCTTGTGGCACCGGAAAACGGAAAACGAATTATTCTGCAGATTGAATGGTCGGTTGTGTCAAAAATCCGCGATCTCAATTCCATCCTCGCGCTGATTTCCCCGGTTCTCACTCTTACTCCTCAGACCGCTCCTGACATCTATTCCGATATTTATCATCTTATCTGCCAGATTCTTTCGGAATATGAAGAGGATTCCTTTCTTTCGGAAGCTGTTATCTATGCGCGCATGCTTGATATTCTTTCTCTGATCGGCAGATACCAGGCCTTTGCATCCTGCCGTTTTGATGCCGGACCGCAAAAGCAGAAAGAATATCTGGATCGTTTTCTTTCCATCTGCAATTATATTGATGAACACTGCACGGAAGATCTTTCTCTTGACCAGGTTGCAAAAACAGCAGGCTTCAGCAAATACCACTTTACCAGACTGTTTAAGCAGTTTACAAATACCACCTATTACAAATACCTTAATCGCAAAAGAATTGATCATGCCATGCTGCTCTTATCCGATCCCGATATTCCTGTCACGGAGGCAGCACTTCAGTCTGGTTTCTCCAGTCTTTCCACCTTTCTTCGCGTCTTCCGTTCTGTCAAACAATGTACGCCTACGGAATTCCGCGATATGTATATTCATCCGGAAAAGCAGCAGAAAAATCCCTAATTCCTGCTGCTGCAGGTAAACCATGCAAAGTCTGCATGGTTTTTGCTTTCCATTCCATTAGAAGAAGCATACATGCCGATGGTACATCCGACAAAACCACCTGCCTCTTCTGTTGTGTACGGAAGAAGACTGATTTCCTCTGCCGCACATTCCCAGCCATTTTCTGACGCAATCCATACTTTTGCCGTCTGATCATGGCATTGCAGGCGTATTTTCAGCAGTTGTTCCGTCTCTCCTGGCAGTAAAACTTCTGCTGCTTTCGTTTCTGTTCCTTTGATACACGTTACAACACGAAAAACTTTCTGTTCCTGCTTTTTTGCGATTTCCATCCTCAGATGATTCTCATAATTCTGGTAAAGAACCAGACCTGCCGTTTCCTTCTCGTTTTCCGGCACAAAGAAAACTCCTGTTTCCGCTTCAAAGCGATAGCTTTTCTGCCGTAATCCAAGATAGGAGCAATAGGCTGCTTCTGCAATACTTTCTTTTCGGGGATACAACCGCAGCATTCCCTCTTTTTCTTTCAGCGAATAAATGGTTTCATCACACCCGCCAATTCCAATCAGTCTCTGATCCAACTCTTTATCCCAGAAATGAATCTGATCACATTTTGTAACTTCCTGTGCAAAGCGATATTCTTCCATTGGGATTTCCACCTGCTCTTCCAGATGTCCCACTCCAGGCGCAATGACCGGCCATCCATTTTCCCATATCACTTTAGCAAGAAATGTCTCTCTGCCCATACTGCTGTGTTTTCTGCACGGCCGTGAAGCAAGCATTACTACATACCAGTTTCCATGTCCATCATCTACAAGATCTCCATGGCCTGCATAAATCACCGGATAATCCATTCCCAGATTGCGATGTGTAAAAATGGGGTTCCTCGGGCATCCTTCAAACCACTGAAACAGTTTTCTGCTTCTGGCAACTGAGATACTGTGTTCCGGACCTGTACCGCCCTCTGCATGCATCAGGTAATAATATTCTCCGATTTTGTAAATATGCGGCCCTTCCGGCCAGATGCAGTCTTTTACCGCACCTTTCCAGATTGTCATGCTTTCTCCTGTCAGTTTCATGGTGTTCAGATCAAGTTCCTGTACCCAGATTTCCCAGTCCCCATTATATCGCACACCTTCCGGGTTTGGTCTTGTTCCGCAGTAATAGCATTTTCCATCCTCATCAAAAAACAGGCTTGGATCAATTCCTGCTGCTTCTTCACCAAGATAATACGGATCTGACCAGGGACCCTCCGGCTTTTTCGCTGTAACAATAAAATTTCCGCCGTAGCTTACGTTTGTTGTTATCATATAAAATAATCCTTCATGATAACGAATCGTCGGTGCAAAAATACCTCTTGAGATTTCACTTCCCTCTACTGGAAGCTGCTCCTTCCGGTTCAGAATATTTCCGATCTGTTCCCAGTGTGCCAGATCTCTGCTGTGAAAAATCGGAACTCCCGGGGCATAAACAAAACTTGAATTTACAATATAGTAATCATCCCCCGCCCTGCAAATCGACGGATCCGGATAAAAACCGGATAAAATTGGATTATTTGCCGTTACCATAACTTTCTCCTTTACTGTACATACCCGAATCCAAGAATCGTAAACTGTTTATTCCTGTCTTCTTCTGGTATTGTAATTCTCACGATATGTTTCTTACTCTCTTCCTCCTGGAAAAGAATGACCGCATTGCAATGCAGCCAGTTATTGATATGCGGATCCGCTGTCATACAGTATCCTCCATCTACGGAAATCTCTGCTTTTCCCGTATAAATTTCACCGGAATCTTTAAAAACAAGAAGCAGACTTCTGCAGGTTATCGTCATTTCGAAATAGTTTTTATCGGAATTGGTGCCATCATACATCCAGTTATACGGGAACTGCGGCACAGGTGTAAGTTCTGCGTCCATTTCGACGCTCTGCAGTTCCCTGTCCACGGCTGTAAATCCACCTTCATCAATTTCGGCTCCTCTGTATCTGTCTTTTCGATCCAGCAGACGAACTGTTTCAAAACTCTTTCCGATTGCGGGTGGCTCGCTCATGCATTCTTTCAGTCGTTCTTCCGCCTTCATCTGTCTTTCCAGTGTTTCACCCCCACATTGATTCCTGAGATCGCATTGTTCAAACAAATACTGCAGACAGTCCGCCATAATCGTGTGCCCCATATTGTTTGGATGAAACATATCATAAAAGAACTGATTTTTTGTCAGAACCCGTCCCTGTCCTTTTGGCATCTGAAACTGCGGGCTTACGGCATCCCGTATACTGACCATCGGAAGATCATAGCAGTATCCCACCGGTTTCAGGCGTTCCTGAAGATTCCAGTCATTTGCAAAAACAGAAAACAGAAGCACTACAGCAGGCTTCCAGGGAAGATTCAGCACTTTACGTACAAGGCTTTCATAGCAGTCCCCCTTTGTTTCATCCCCTTCATCATTAACAGCAAATTCGATCACTACAAGATCCGGCTGTTCCTCTCCGCGCAGAACATCTCTGTCAAAGCGGATCATCCCCAACTCAGAAGGGGTGCCTCCCACTCCTGCTTTTATCAATCTGACATTATCCTGTGCTGCAAAGCGCTTCTGAAATAATTGGCAGGACTGATAGGCGTAACATTTTGTATGGATCGGAATTGCTCCCGCCCCCTGCGTGATAGATCCGCCGATATATGCAAGCGTAACTTCTTTTCCGTCTCTGGCTTTTTCAATTACTCTCTGTATCCGGCAGGTATTTCCGAAATTCATCAGAGATCTTTGTATCATTTCCCTGTATTCTTCCGAACGAATATCTATTTTTTCTTCTGCGGTTTCTTTCGGTGCATCATATCCATCATTCAAATAAAGTCTTACACTTGCTTTTCCCAGCAATTCCGGTGTCTGAAAGATAAATTTTATCTGCCCCGGAATATCATCATCTTCTGTCCATGTATAATCGGACAGATCTATTTTTCTCTCCATTCCATCTCCGGGCAGTTTGGTTTTCAGATTCGTTCCCCCTCCATAGAGATCCTTTTTTCCATACATCTGAAACACAAATTCAACAGACTCTCTGGGATCATCCAGTTCCACAGAGATTCCGATGCTGTGTACCAGTTTTCGAAATCCTTCTACGTTCTCCAGTAAAGCCAGTTCCTCCTGATCTGTGATATTTCCGGCAATCTGTGCACTGTTGATCAGTCTTCCGTCACTCTCATACACGAACTGGATTCCGGTTCCATCTTCCTGTTTTGATCCAAAAATTTCTTTGTCCTTTAAAATATAAAAATAGGGTCTCATTTTTTCCGGATCTCTTGGCGCCTTCGGTCCTTCCATCCTTATTATTCCTCCTGCTTTTCCTGTGTTAACTCAAGATAACTCCATTGTAACAGAACTCCCGGTGCTGTACACCGGGAGAAACTATAGGAAACCTTCCTGCAAAATATATGATTTTATTACCGATAGATCCGGTAATTTCCTGACAAAGCAAGCATTGCAAAAAGATACAGAAAATTATCATAATACCGTCTCTCGCCTGTCCGAAGCGGTGTATTCCAGAAACGTCTTACACATTCCTCTGCATACGGTCCGTCTGCGGCAAGTGAGGCCTGTGCATTTACCGCAATAATTGCCGTCGGATGAAGTGCTTTTTCTTCCAGCCTGGTGCCGTCAGTCAGAAATACCCCATCCCAGTGTTCCGCCTGTTCTTCACAGTAAAATTGCTGCAGCTTATTGGCATTTTCCGTCTGCCAGGGATCCGCGTCAAACCAGAGATGATCCATTCCGATATTGGCAATCGTACGATATGCATCGCTGTAGTACCAGTCATGACGGCCGAAAATCTCCTGATGCTGTGCATGCGGTGTTCCGTCATAATCTGCATATTCCGCAGATAATCCAGTTCGGAAGTGACATGCCGTGTGAAGATATTTTCGGCTTGCGTCCGCTGCCTTTTTCCAGAATTCATGATCGCAGGGATCTGCCCACAACGCAAACAGCTCATAAAAGTGCGGCAGATGATAGGATGGATCACTGAACTCAAAAGAGGTAACAAATTTGATCAGATGATTTTCCGGATTCCACATCGGCTCTCCCGGATGCCCTGGCTCTCCCTTATGAACACATTCCCGTAAAATCGCTCTTGCCTCGCTGCTGTAATTGAAAATGCCTTCTCCATCTCCCCATCTCTTTGAAGCAAAAAAGAGCGCCATTGCAAAATATTCTTCTCCGTCCGGCGCCGGTCCGTCCGCGTTTCTTGTACCATCGACAGCACACGACCAGACAAAATAATTCTTCCCCGGACCATCCTCGATATACATATACGTCCGTACCCATTTCCATAAACGGTCAAATTCCTGTTTCCGGTTCATCTGGACGCACACCATCATTCCATATGACATGCCCTCCGTTCTGACATCATGATTTCCGGTGTCCTCCATGTATCCCATGTCCGCACCTGCTTCATGATAGAAACGCTCTTCTTCACTTCCATAAAAGATTGTTTCAAATGTTTCTTTCACTCTTTTTTCAATTTCCTCTTCGGAATATCCACACTCTTTAAAAATATTGCGGTATACTCCTGTTTCATATGCTCCTGCCATATTTTATTTTTCCTCCTGTCTGCCGTGATACGTTTCTGCCGGTCCAAGATAACTTTCTTCCGGCTTTTCCCCCATCGGATAAATCACGATTTTTTCGAGAACGAAGCCGGGTGTCACATGATAGACCCGAAGTGTATTGAACCCTGCTCTGCATTTTATCGAAACTGTTTGTCTTCGAATCTGACTCAGAACACCTTCTGCCCATTTCTCTGCCTGATCACCGACCTGATAATCTTTCTCCACTGCGTTTACGGTTTCTGTCATCTCTTCATTTATCCTGACCGCATAAAGAAGTTGATTCTCTCTGGTAACCGGATTGGATGGCTGCATATAGAATTCTGCTTCATATGTTCCGCTTTCTTCCAAAACAAATTGATACTCCAGATACGGCGCATCCTGTCCCGGAACTGTGCAGGCATCGGATGGAAATGCCTTCATCGCTGAATTCGTCTTTCCATATCCCTGCAGATTTTCAAATTTTACCTGTCTGTCTTTGTAATTTCCAGGAACAGAATTTACATAATGTGCCGCTTCGATGCTGAGATACCCCATTGTATCCACAAATACATTTTTCTTATCCTGTAGATTTCCTGTATAAACCGGCACTGTAATCTCACATTTTCCTTCCGGTGTTGCAATCTCGAGCGAATCCTGAATAGTATCCTGGTTCGTTTCCGGTAATCTCTGTTTTATCAAGGTAAGATTCAGCCGCACTTTCTTCTGGCTCACGCCATCCAGCCATCCTTCCATCGGCTCC
Source organism: Fusicatenibacter saccharivorans (assembly GCF_027667425.1). Classification (NCBI taxonomy): domain Bacteria; kingdom Bacillati; phylum Bacillota; class Clostridia; order Lachnospirales; family Lachnospiraceae; genus Fusicatenibacter; species Fusicatenibacter saccharivorans. Next base: position 120,992 of record NZ_JAQEGR010000002.1, on the reverse strand, counting down.
ACAGACAGCCAGCCCGGTTTTTTCAGAACTTTGTACTCTGCCTTTAAATCACTCCGGCTATATAGGGTGACGGATGCTCTGGTACAGTCCGGATTTAAGAAATCCTTTAATTTCATCGTGTTATCCAGCCACGGGCTTCCTTCCGCATGCTGCGCCGTGCCGTCTGCTGCCACAAGGATGGATCTTTTCTTTAATGGTATGACCCGCATAACGACTGGATTCCTGCATTCATCTTCATTCCAGTGTGTAAATCCAATATGCTGTGACATTCCCATTCCATACCATCTTCCCTGATCCATCTGATGATACATTTCCACAGCTTTTCGATCCTGTTCCATGCATCTTTCCACTTCATCCCCATAATCATTGGCACAGACCGCACCAAGATTAGCATAATAATGATTCCAGCCTGCAAGAATCTGCATCTTCACAAGATTCATTGTCCCAAATGCCGGATAATATACAAGCGCGATAAATGCGGACAGATTCTGCGGATTCGTTTTTTCAATTGTTTCATATACGTCCTGCAGTTTTTTCAAAAGCTGCTCTTCTTCTTCGAAGATCCTGCTGCTTTCCTTTTCCTGCACCGGATGATACGTCTCCGGGTTCAGTGCTTCCGGCCTTCTTCTGTGGATGATTTTTGTGTACTGCTCTAAAATGTCTGCAATAGTGTCCTGTGTCTCTTCTTCCACAGAACCGAATTGCTGTCTCACCCACTTTCTGGTGTACTCCTGCGTGCAGTTAAGCGCCCTGCTTCCCCAGCGATCAAAGTCATACGCCATGTCCAGAAAAAAGCTCAGTGGAAATTCCTGTGTGGCGATGTCTCCGACATTTACCATCCAGAGTTCCCGCACACCAAAATCGTATGCCATACTCATCTGCTCCCAGATTTTCGGCAGATAAGAACTGTTGATCCACTCATAGGAAACCGGCCATCCGTGGTAGTCCAGATGATAATACATACCATAGCCGCCCGCATGTTTTCGCATCTCTTCTGTTGGAAGTGTCCGGAGATTTCCATAGTTATCATCACAGAGCATCAGAATCACATCCTCTAACTCCTCTGCTCCCATTAGTCCCTTTGTTTTTTCATTTCCATAGAAAAATTCTTCTACTTCTTTGTATAAGGCTATCATGCGCGGAACCTTGGTCAGATCAGGATTTACACGTTCCTGAATCAGTTTTTTCTGCGTTTTCAGTACATCCCGCAGCAACTGAATATTATCTTCCAGTGTTGCATTCTTTCCCATGATCGCAGTATCCGCTTCTCCACGCATGCCGACGGTGATTACATTTTCAAACTTTCCGCTTCTTTTCAGTCCATCTTCCCAGAATTTTGTAATTCCCTCTCTGTTTGTTCTGAAATTCCAGGCATCTCCGTAAACAGAATTCTTACCTCTGAGATATTTGTATTCTTCCCCCTGCCTTAAGCACGGCTCATGATGTGACATTCCCATAATAATTCCGTATTCATCTGCAAGCTCCGCATTTAAGAGGTCCGGTCCATCATCTGCAAATCTTGCGCTCCACATAGCCGGCCAGAGATAATTTCCTTTTAATCTGAGTAAAAGTTCAAATACATGATCATAAGCTTTTGCATTAAAGCCGCCAAAATTATGATTGCACCAGTTTCCAAATGCCGGCCATTCATCATTAATAAAAAATCCCCGGTATCTGACGGATGGCTCTTTGCTGATACAGGCCATGTCTTCCCTCAGTTCTATCTTTTCCTGCTTTGGCGGCATCAGTCCGCACCAGTCGACAAACGGTGAGACTCCCAGCATTTCCGATAAATGAAAAAGGCCATAAATCGTTCCTCTTTTGTCGCTCCCGGCAATTACAAGAAGGTTCGATTTTGTCCTGTTTTTTATTTCAGGAAAAATCCATGCATAGCATTCTCTCTTTTGTTCCAGCTCTTTTAATTCCGCACTCCCGGCTTCTTCCAGCTTTTTCAGGAAGCTGCTTTTTCCTTTCGTCGCGGCAATGATCGTCCAGTCCTCCCCGCTGCTTTCCAGTGTTTCCGGTATCTCTTTTTCTACCAGAATCTGCGGTTTCTTTCCCGATACAAGTTCCACATCGTGTGCTACCTTTTCCGTAACTCTGATTACGCCCGGAAAGGCACTTTGCTCCAGACAAATTCTCATAGGATTCCCTCCCGTATTTTATAAAAAGCCCCCATCTGTTTACTGGTTATCACCATTGTAAACAAATAGGGGCCTTCGGACTATTTAGTTCTTGTCATTCAATATGCAAAAATTGCTATTCTTTTTGTTCATTCGTTGATCGAGCTCTTTCTGTAAATCCTCAAAATAGCTCTGTGGATCGCATGCGTTGTATGCTTCCATATAGGAATTCCATGTTTCTTCAAAATTCTGTGCCAGAATCACCTGCGGAAGCCACCGGTGTTTTACTTCATCCATCCGTTCCAGTGTCTGTCCTGCCTGTGTATTTGATGTCAGTGAATTGGTATACGAATACATGGGATACCACACTCCCGGCGCATCATTTCTCCCAAGCATATCTACATAGTTTGTTACTCCATACGCCTCAAAACATTCCTGTATATCCCGGGGCTGGCTTTTCCAGAATTCTACCGGTTGATTTTCCGGCGAAAATGCATTGATTCCATCTGACAGCATTCCTTCACTCCTTGGAAAATAGGAATATGTACAAAAATGCGTCTTTTTCAGTTTCCGATCATTTACCCTTACGCCCTGCTCCTCATTCAGATAAAATATTCCGTTTTCGTCTATCGAATAATCCAGATTTTCTTCTCCCCAGAAACGTAATTTCGTAATCTCCGGATCAAGGAGGTTATTTACAAACTGCATTGCCCCTTCCGGGTCTTCACAGGAAATGGTAATAGAAAGTCCTGACGCGGTATCCAGCTCTGCTGATCTTGCCGTATGCCACTGATTCTTTACTTTTTTGTCTATTGTTATCGGAAGTGGCACATAATCACATCCATAACTGCGCAGATTTCCGGAATCATACGCTGTCTGTATGGCATAATAAAACTGCCATCTTTGATCCACCATACCAAGAACAGCACCTGTGGACAGCTTATCCAGATATTCTTCATAAGTATCCAGAAATGTTTCCGGGCTGATCATTCCTTTTTTGTATTCTTCATTTAATTTCTGATAGTATCTTTTGGCTGTCGGTGTTGTATTATAGTCAATGACCTGCAGTGTATCTGGATCTACGATGCAGCTCCCATCATTCGGATATCCATCCAGAAATTGAGGAACATTCTCCAGACAAAAGTATCTCCAGTCATCGCATAAAATAGCAAACGGAATATTCGGTGTTCCATTTTCCAGACAGGGATTTGCTTCCTGATACCGTTCCAGAAGATCAAAATATTCATCCACCGTCGTGATTTCCGGATAGTCTGCCCATTTCAAAACTCTTGTCTGAATCCAGAAAGCTTCTCCGCTGTGGATTACTTCCGTGTCCTGTCCCTGTGAAACTCCGAATTGTGGAATCCAGTAGATATGTCCGTCTGCCTGCCGAAACAGGTCCCACTGTTCCTCTGTCAGATAATTTTTTATATTGGGATAATTGTCCCAGTATTCGTCAATGGGAATCAGTGCTCCTGCATCATATAATTTACTTTCGCCGGAAATAAAATCCGGATACTCGCCGGCTGCAATATAAGCATTCAGTGCATTATCCTTTGTCTGTCCTTTCAGCCATGTTTCTTCACAATCGGCTCCGATCTGTTCAGCGATCTTCTTTTTCATATCATTATCCGAAGTGATCTCTTCCCCTGTTGTTGAAAAAAAGGCCGTATAATGACGGATCTGATTTCTGCTGTTCTGGCTCTGGTACAGGAGAGCAGCTATTCCAGCTATCATCAGACTCCCTGCCAGTAATAATATTGTTGTTTTTTTCTTCATTCTTTTCCCCTGTCTCATTTCCTCTTTCTATTTGTTATAATAAGCACCTGATATTCTGCAATAATACTTGCTAAAAATAACACCTAGGCCTCTGGCTTAGATATTGTCATTATTGTTTTTATTTTATTGCTTTCTACTTCTTGCACACCAAGGGCAGCCCCATGTTAGCCACTTCAATTAAATAAGCAAGCTAAAACCTGTAATAAAAAGAGCCTGACGCATCAGGCTCTTTCAAGGTGTTGTCCGAAGACGGCCACCGCAATTCATAACTATAATGTACCACACAGGGTGAAATCCTGCAAGAAATTTTAAGAGTTATATGTTTTTCCTTTCAGCAGTTCTGCCGCAAGTGCCTCATTGATATCATCGGACAGATTGTTTTCCTCCGGTTTGCCGAAATATGTTTCCATTGCATAGCTTAAGGTATCAAACGCACCGGAAATGACCTACTGGAATGGTACAGACATCGAATATTCTGGATCCAGGAACGCAACGTCTGCCTGTGCAAAAATGATCTTACAGCAGTTGGAAACCAAACCGCCCTGTTTTATTCGTGGATCTTTCTGGTATTGCACATTTTAACAAATTCCGGATCAAAATGCTTGACCGCAGTTCCCTGATAGCCAAGATCCAGTGAACTGATTTTCTGCATCTCCTCTTCAGTCAGTGTAAAATCCCATATCTGGAAATTCTCTTCGATTCTCGCTTTGTGAACCGATTTCGGAATGACTACAACGCCGCGCTGTACATTCCAGCGCAGAACTACCTGTCCTACGGTCTTTCTGTGTGCGGCAGCGATTTCTTTTACCATCTCGTTGTCAAACGGATTGTGGCGTCCTCCGCCGAGCGGTGCCCATGCCTCCGGCACGATCTGGTACTCTTCCATGACTTTTAATGCAGACTCCTGTGCGAAGTACGGATGCATTTCAATCTGGTTTACCATCGGACGGATCGCTACCGTTTCGCAGAAGTTGGTCAGCACATGCGGATAAAAATTGGAAACACCGATGGCTCTTAACTTTCCTTCTTTGTATGCATCTTCCATGGCACGCCATGCGCTGAAATAATCTTTCATTGCCTGGTGCAGAAGATAAAGATCAAGATATTCCACGCCCAGTGTCTCAATTGAATGGTCGATGGCTTTCTTTGCCATTTCATAATTCTGCATATCCTGCACCCACATCTTGGATGTGATGAACAGCTCTTCGCGGGTACAGATTCCTTCCGCAATCGCCTCACAGACAGCTTCCCCAACGGCGTCTTCATTCGTGTAGGAAGCCGCTGTGTCGATCAGACGATAGCCCGCCCGGATGGCATTTAAAACAGATTCTTTACACTCTTCTTTATCTCTTACCTGAAAAACTCCAAAACCCTCCATCGGCATTTTTACACTATTTGTCAATACTTTATATTCCATTTTTTGTTTCCCCTTTCTTATTGAATAAATGCAGTAAACACATGCTCTTCCATCTTCGGCAGACCGTATTTATTTTATTTCTGGCTGTCCAGATCAATCTTCATATTCGCGTATGCTGCCAGTTTCTCTTCATCCGGGTAATAGTAGCGCACGTTTTTGTTCAGGCCTGCCATTTGTTTCATCTCTTCTTCCGTCAGTTCGAAATCAAAGATATCGAGGTTTACCTTGATGTGCTCCGGATTGGTCGATCCCGGGATGACGATGTTTCCAACCTGTGTATGCCATCTTAAGATGACCTGTGCGGTGCTCTTTCCATATTTTTCCGCAAGCTCTTTGACAACCGGCTCCTCAAGCAGTGCATGATCGCCGTGTCCTAACGGATACCATGCCATCACGCAGCAGCCGCACGGTGCAAGTGCTGCGATGGTTTCTTCATCGCGGTAATACGGATGTGCTTCCATCTGGATCACATGCGGTTTGATCTCGCACTCATCCAGCAGCTTTTTCAACTTTTCGCCCTGGAAATTGGAAATACCGATCGATTTGATTTTGCCCTCTTTGTATGCCTTTTCCAGTTTACGGTATCCTGCCATGAAATCGCCTGCAGGCTGATGGATAAACATCAGATCGATGTAGTCGGTTCCAAGCAGTTCCAGACTCTTTTCTACGGTTCCTTCTGTCAGATACTGGCTTACCCAGATTTTGGTGGAGATGAAAATGTCCTCTCTTGCCACACCGGATCTTTTGATTCCGCGTCCGACCGCGCGCTCATTCATGTAAGCCTGTGCCGTGTCGATCATGCGGTATCCGCAGGCTAATGCGTCCACAACCGCCTGCTCTGCCTGGTCTGGTGTCATCATAAAAGTTCCGATTCCCACTGCCGGGATCTGTACCTGATTGCTTAATGTAAAGTTCATCATCATAACCTCCCTGTTTTATTTTGATGTGTGATATTTTGTTATTTCCCTGTCTTTGTAGCTTTAGCTTATCACCCGGGAGTTGCTACCGATCAAGGACTTTTTTTAAAAAATTTCTAAAATCTAATCGTTCATTCCTATTTCGTATCGACTGAAATATTTACAAAAACGTCATATCATGAATTCCGTTGTCCATGATATGACGTTTTTCCTCTCAGCATTCGGTTTTCTATCTTTTTATCTTTTCAATCCTGCACTCATGTTCTTTCGTCTTTTTATTGTAGTTAATTCCCACCAGAAGAATATTTCCTGTATATTCCAGAATAGAATCCGGATATTTTTTATCCCAGATCTGCTCTATGGCGGTATCTGTGCTTTTGTTCCACTTAAGTTCTACCAGCAGCGCCGGATAACTTGTTCTGTATTCCGGTTTCGGAAGATAAACAAAATCTGCAAAACCGCGTCCGGTCGGCAGCTCTCTTACGGGTTGGAAATAATACTGCATAGAGCTTAAATATGCTATCGTAAGCACGCTGCTCAGGGAATTTTCATCATTATATTGGATCACCGAACTGTACTCCTGATGAATTCGCTCTATCCCATCTGCTACCGCTTTTTCATCCATATCCAGGGTTGCATCCAGCAAATCTGCGGATTCCTTCTGAAAAGTAATCATTTCATTCCATTTATTGCGTTTCACCGCATTGTTTAATTCATGTCTGATTTCCTCATTTGGAATAAAAACCTGCTCCCTGTCCTGATCGTAAGCCAGATATCCCAAGTGGATCAGATACGTCAGTACATCATCCCGGTTGGCGAAGCTTACGGTATCATTCTGGAAAGATGTCACATCCACATCCACGGCGGCCCCCGACATCATTTCTATAATTGCCGCCCGCAGTCCGTCGAAATTCATGTTAATCAGTGGCACGATTGCTTCATAGCTGCCGGTATTGGACCAGTAGCTTTTATATTTTCCGTTCAGCATCAGGCTGACAACGGCTTTGGGATTATATACCTGATACCCTTCCAGAGAATATCCATCATACCATGATTTCACCTGTTCATAGTTCTGTCCGTACCGGTCGCATAAATCATGCACTTCCGCTTCTGTAAAGCCAACATACGGTGCCATTCTTCCTGCATCCAGCATGGTGAATTCTTCGAAATTGTTGAGGGCGGACTGTGTCTTTAATTTCTTGATCGGCAGAATTCCTGTCAGATACGCCAGTGCAATATATTTTGACGGTTCCGATCCTTTGAACATGCCTCTTAAAAAATCAATATATTCTTCCTGCACTTTATGGTTCTGCGCTTCATCTCGGATCAGTACATCCCATTCATCGATGATGACAACAAATTTGTTTCCCGCAGCAGCCTTAATATAGGACATCGCCCCATAAACCGTCTTCACAGTATCCGGAATCAGTTCTCCGTATTTTTCCTTCAGTTCCTGCAGAATTCCGTTATTGATATATTCCACAACGCAATCCGCATTTCCGGCATCCATCATGCACCACTGGACATCAAAATGAATCACATCATACTGGTTCAGATGTTTTTCAAAGGACTCCGCCTTATGAATCGCATAGTCCGCAAACAGTTCTCTGGAATCACTGCCTTTGCTGTAATATGCCGACAGCATCTCCGCTGTGATTGACTTTCCGAAACGCCTCGGACGGCTGCTGCAGATAAATTTTGATGTAGTACTGATCACTCTGTTGGTATATTCCAGAAGCGGTGTTTTATCTACATAGATTTCTGAATGAATGACTTCCGAAAATGCTTCATTTCCCGGATTTAAAAATCTTCCCATGGCGGCCTCCTTCCTGTTCACATTGTGATCTTTCCTGTATTCATTATACACGGAAAGAACTCCGATGGGTAGACTTTATCCTGCAAAAAATGCTGCACCACAGATTCTCCCAAACAATCAAAAAACAGAGCGAAAATCTCCTGGACTTTCACTCTGCCTTTGCTTCTTTTACAGTTTTGCGCGGAAGAACGCACAGATTTCGTCCCACACTTCCTTCTGGAAGAAACGAAGATCTGCGTGGTCGGCATCCTCGATCGAAAGCAGTGTGACGTCACATCCCGCTTTTTCCAGTTCGTCGTGCAGTTCCTCTCCCTGTCCGAACGGAACGGTATGGTCATCCTCTCCGTGGATGATCAGAAACGGCGGTGCGGCTTTTGTCACGAAGCTGACCGGACAGCACGCGAGCGCTTCTTCCGGATGGCGCATCACGTTTTTGCCCATCAGAAGGGATTCCGGAGATGCCGCACACTGCTCCGGATCACTGTACGGGAATCCGCGGAAATCGGTCGGCGGGTACCACGGGCAGGCGGCCTGTACGGCACTGGAATATTCCAGATTTTCTCCCACATCATAAACGGGATCTGTCGCAAGCGCTGCCATGCAGGTCAGATAACCGCCCGCAGATTCTCCCATCACACCGATGCGGTCCGGATCAATGTTGAAGCGATCGGCATGTGCACGCAGATAACGGATTCCTGCTTTCACATCCTGCAGCGGCGCCGGAAATTTTGCCTCATTGCTTGTGCGGTATTCTACCGATGCAACAACGAATCCCTGCTGTGCCAGTACGGACAGATAGGCAAGATGTGCTGAGCGGTCCATCTGGATCCAGGCCCCTCCGCAAATCCATACCACACACGGATATTTTCTGGTGTTATCCCGCGGGTAAATCAAATCCAGCTTCAAATCCTGCACCGTATTTCCAAACCAGGCATCCGCCTGTGCAAATGTAATTCCTGTTGTGACGCAGAATTGTGGTTTTTCTGCTTCTACCTGAATTCTTCTTCTCATGTAATAAAACCCCCATATTTCTGTTTTCCTGACCGTTCGTCGCAGCCTCCGGCCGGAAATCACCTTTTTTGTTTACTTCTCCTCCATTGCCTTTTTGATCGCACCAAGCAGCTCCTCATACGTCTCATACGCCGGAATCTGCGGATAGTCGGCTTTGATTTTGTCAGTCGAGCGGAACAGAAATCCTGCTTTGCTTGCCTGAATCATGCCAAGGTCGTTGTAGGAATCACCGCTTGCGATCGTCTCAAATCCGATGGACTGCAGTGCTTTTACAGTCGTAAGCTTCGACTGCTCAACTCTCATCTTAAATCCTGTGATCTCTCCGTCGTCTGCGACTTCCAGAGAATTGCAGAACAGGGTCGGATAGCCGAGCTTTTTCATCAGCGGTGCGGCAAACTCCGTGAAGGTGTCGCTGATCAGGATCACCTGGGAGAAGGTGCGCAGCTCGTCGAGGAACTCTCTTGCGCCCGGCAGCGGGTCGATCTTTTCAATCGTAGCCTGAATTTCTTTCAGTCCAAGGCCATGCTCTTTTAAGATTCCAAGTCTCCATCTCATCAGTTTATCGTAATCCGGCTCGTCGCGTGTCGTTTTTTTAAGTTCCGGGATTCCGCTTGCCTCCGCAAACGCGATCCAGATTTCCGGTACCAGTACTCCTTCTACATCCAGACATGTAATATACATTGTTATGATCCCCTTTCCTGCGCTGCCCGCCTTGTTTGCCGACGGGGTTTTGTTTTTTTTCACAGCATCACTTTACCACACTATATCATAGAATCCATATCACTGCAAATTAAAATCACGTTTTATTTTTTTATACGTATATATCTCTCTAAAATTACATTCTTTTTACAAAATCGTTGTTTTTTACAAATTCATATATTTATTTATATGTTTTTTGACTATTGATTTATTTTTCATATATTTATATAATAATTACAAGCATTTTTATTAATTTTCTATTTTATCATCCATATTAACGAACGAATTTACTTTTCAGATAGTGCACTAATCTAAGGATAAATAAAAAACTAAAACCATCCAACAATACTTATGAAAGGAGACCACTCATCATGAAAAAATTAAAAACATGTCTTGCATTTTTTATTTGTTGTATTCTGTCCTTAAATATGGTAATTTGCAATGTAAAGGCAGATAATAATGTTGTTCTATCTAACAAAGCATATCTATTAAAAACCGGAATGCCACAAAAGGAAATAGAAAAGCTGGATGATGACGTCATGCAGTTCATTGTGGATGACTTAAAAAGTGGAGGTAAACATTTTGAATATATTAATTCAAATATCGAAAATCAAATATCGATACTCAGTAGCGAAACTTTAACCGGTATTTCCTTTACTGCATCAGCTTTTAAAAATGCATCAACCATTTATATCTATCCAACATACGAGTTTACTTCTAATAAACAACCTCGCGGAAAAGACAGTTTTTCTTTTCAATTAGGCGCTGCTATGAGACCGTATGAATATGGTGGAAAATTATGGTACAAAGATAATACTATGAACGATTGGAAAGTCGGTGGAACTCTTACTGCAAATAATCAGCAATTATCTGGTGCTGAATTTTCAGGGAGTCAACTAGGAACACCCGACTATGCCATGAAGCTTAAAGGTGTTACATACTGTCACGCTACTGCAGGTAATAGCAGTGATAAAAGAATTGTAATGGGATACTTATATAATCCCCAGAAAACCGGCTACAGTATCTCTTTTTCCTACAACGGTGGTGGAATTAGCTACTCTCCATCAGGAACAGCCTATACTGCATATAAAACAATGAACCTAAGTTATTAAACTTTCATTCACCACATACAAGTACATTTAATTTCTAATTACTCTTTCAAAGTAACAATTTGCCTATCCAGAAGCACAAATTTCTCTGATAGGCAAATTGTGTTTAAGGTATTTTCAAGTAATTTAAGTAAAATCATGAGCAAGTCGCCATTACTCGTAGAAAAACGGGCAGATTATGAATGTTTTAGGAATTGCAGGAACAAAAAGTACAGAACAACCATTCAAAAAAACTTTTAAATCCGGCATCAACTGAATAAAGCCATAAATAAGAGGTAACTCATTATGAAAAAAATCAAATTTTTATTTTTCACCCTGTTATTCTGTTTTTCTGTTCCAGTCAAAGCAGACACTGCATTCGAAAATGACGATACGGTATTGTGCTCTTTTTTAAAAGAAAACGTACCAGAAAATGCTTCGCCAATAGAATCCAGTTTAGAAAACGAGTATCGAAAAACTTCTTCCAAACCTATCGATTTCTATTTTTTTAAACGATCTGAAAAGACAAAAAGTTTCCAAGATCTGTATGCCGCAAATGTACTCACCTATCAGGAAAAATCAGATCGTTCTTTGTTATATCAGACAGTTTTCGATTTTCAAAATATAACCCAGGTAAGAACTGCGAAAGAAGACTTTATCCGTCTGGAGACAGATCCACTGATGTATCTTTTTGAATTAGAAAAAGCAGAATTGTGGACTCGGAACAGCACGGAAGAACCCTGGACGCTGGAACGGAAAATCACAACGCCTGGAAACCCAGATTTTTATCTTCCTTATAGCCAGTTTTCTTCTGATAAAAAATATTTTCGAATTCTGGCATCTTTTTCCTGGAGCCCGAGCCCTGCTGAGGAAAGCGAAGTTTCTTCGCCAGAATATCATTGCATTTATACCTCTGTGTATCCGGTATATCAGATTCCGGTGAAAGTACTCGTTTTGATATGCGGAGGCGCAGCTTTCTTCTTTCTCTACCGGAGACACAAAAAAAATCATATCTCCCAAAAAGATGTTCCGTAAGCTGCGCCTTTTCAACATGTTTTCGTCACTGTTCAGAGCCAACTTCCAAAATGCTACGCATCTCATCGGTGTGGCTTTATCTGCTTTTCATTGCATCCCGAATCCGCTCCAGTGCCTCGGTCAGGGTTGCGCGCGGGCAGGCAATGTTGATCCGCTGGAAACCGCGTCCGCAGTCTCCGAAGATTTTGCCACTGTCAAGCCACAGCTTCGCCTTGTTGATAATCAGGTCTTCCAGTTCATCAACGGATAGCCCCGTCTCGCGAAAATCGAGCCATACGAGATATGTTCCCTCCAGGTCGATCATCTTCACGCCCGGAAGCTGCTCCTCCACATACTGCTTTGTAAATTCTGCATTTGCCTTCACATAGGAAAGCATTGCCTCATACCACTCCTCGCCCTTGTTATATGCCGTCTCGCATGCCACCAGCCCCATCACGCCAAGCTGGCTCGTTCCGGCTGCGTCAAGCTGTTTCCGGAATTTTGCACGGAGTTCCGGGTTGGCGATAAAGATATTCGACATCATCATACTTGCCAGATTGAACGTCTTGCTCGGTGCCGTGCAGGTGATCGTGATATCCTCGTATTCTTTTTTGATTGCGGCAAACACCTGATGCTCGCCTTTGAAGATGAAATCTCCGTGGATCTCATCACTTACAACCGTCACGCCATACTTTATGCAGAGATCTCCGATTGCCGTCAGCTCCTCTTTCGTCCAGACTCTTCCGACCGGGTTGTGCGGATTGCAGAGGAAAAAGAGCTTCACGTTTTCAGCTTTCAGCTTCTCCTCGAAATCCGCCACATCCATGTGATAGCGGTTATCATCGCCGAGCACCAGCGTGCTGCTGACAACTCTTCTGCCGTTATCCGCAATGACTTCCGAAAATGGATAGTAAACCGGTGACTGGATCAGCACGGCATCCCCAGGCGCGGTGTAAGCTTTGACTGCCATCGCAAGTGCAAACACAACGCCTGGCGTTTTGATCAGCCATTCTTCTTTCGGCTCCCAGTTGTGATGGCGTTTCATCCACCCCGCAACTGCCTCAAAATATGGAGTCTGCGCATCGCTGTAGCCGTAAATGCCCATTTTTACACGCTCCACCAGCGCATCCTCGATGTAGGAGGATGTCTCAAAGTCCATGTCCGCCACCCACAGCGGCAGCACGTCAGCTGGCATACCGCGTTTTACTGCGAAGTCATATTTTAAACAGTCTGTATTTTTTCGGTTGATGATTCTGTCAAAATCAAGATTTCTTTCCGTCATTTTTCTCTTCCTCAATTTCTGCAAAAACCTTCTCAAGCTCGCCGATCAGGTCCTCGATATTTTCAATTCCGACGGAGAAGCGAAGGGTGCTCTCCGTAATTCCGTTCCGCTCACGGATTTCCTTCGGCACATCGGCATGTGTCTGCGTCGTCGGATACGTAACGAGTGTCTCCACGCCGCCGAGGCTCTCTGCGAAACGGATCATTCTTACCTTCTCCAGAATGGCAAGGGCAAACTCTTTGCTCTCGAGCTGGATTGTCAGCATAGCACCGAAGCCTCTTGCCTGTTTTTTCATAATCTCATGGCCCGGGTGATCCGGCAGTCCCGGATAGATCACTCTTGTGACTGCTTTCTGCTTCTGCAGCCATGCAGCGATCTGCTCTGCATTCTCCTGGGAACGCTCCATGCGGATGCCTAAAGTTTTCATGCCGCGCAGCACCAGCCAGCAGTCAAACGGAGCAAGACCTGCACCTGTTGTCTTAATCAGGAAACGCAGTTTTTCCTGAATGTCTTCACGGTTTGTCACGATAAAGCCTGCCAGCGTATCATTGTGGCCGCTTAAGTATTTCGTGCCGCTGTGGATGACAACATCCGCGCCGAGATCGAGCGGGTTCTGGAAGTACGGAGACATGAAGGTGTTGTCCACGATCAGAATCAGGTTGTGGCGTTTTGCAATATCCGCCATCTTTCGGATGTCGGTTACGTTCATCATCGGGTTCGTCGGGGTCTCGATGTAGATGGCTTTTGTATTTTCTTTCACATAGCTTTCCACGTCATCACGGCAGCAGTCGATGCCGGAAAATTCGACGCCGTTTTTCTCGTTCACATGGTGGAACAGACGAATGCTTCCGCCGTACAAATCGGAATCCGCAATGATGTGGTCTCCCGGGCGGAACAGCTCCATCAGAAGTGAGATCGCTGCCATGCCGGAGCTTAATGCAAACGCATCAATTCCGTTTTCCAGCACAGCCACCATCTTCTCCAGATGCTCTCTGGTCGGGTTCTGCAGTCTGCTGTAATCAAATCCGGTGCTCTGTCCTACGCCCGGATGCGCATACGTTGCGGTCTGATAAATCGGGTAGCTGAGTGCGCCGTAGTGGCTACACTGTCCCTCGTCCTCTTCTAAATGGATACATTTTGTGTCAATTCCTCTTGCCATATGAATAATCTCCTGTTATTTCGTAATTTTTCTTTCTATACTAATCTGATAGGTTTTGTAACGTAACCTATCATAACAGAAAATGCGGCGTTTGTATATTCCCTTTTTTCTTTGACTTGTTATAAGTTTTTCCTATAACTATCGTAAAAAAACGCCGCCAGAAGATTTTTCTCCCGGCGGCCGCCTCTTGCATCCATATTTTAAATAAGTTCCGCACAGATCGGATAATGATCAGAAAGGCACACACCGTCCTTCTGCTCCGTCCATTTTTCCACCTTTTTCAGTTCCCAGTCCCCTTTGAGAATGATGTAGTCAATCGAGCACTGCGGATCGTTCGGATCATCGCGATGATAGTTGTGGAAGGTAATGCCGATTCCTTCCGTCGCATTCACAAGACCGGCAGTTTCCCTCAGCGGTTTCATCTCTTCGCTGTCCGGCTCGGCATTGAAGTCGCCGCTAAGAATCACCGGCACATCGGCAAATGCTTTCTCTGCTCTCAGATGTGCGAGAATCTGCTCCAGGCCAAGCTTTCTCGCCCCGGCGCACTCGTGATCCAGATGGGTGTTGATGACGCGGAACACTTTTCCGGTCTCCATATCCTCAAATACCACATCCGTCGCAGTACGCGGGCACATACTCTGTACCGGATAGCGGGATCCCGGCACGTACGGTGTCGGTGACAGCCAGAAGGTTTCCAGGCTCACACTCTGAAAACGTTCTTTCCGATAGGCAATGATCATTGCCTCACCGGTCAGATCCTTTTCTCTTCCACATCCGGCAATGTAATATTCTGTCAGATTTTCCTTCAGCCAGGCAGCCACATGCGGCAGTACCTCCTGAAAACCGATGATATCCGGCTTTTCCTGTCTGATTTTTTCCAGAATCAGCGGTCTGCGGTAGATAAAATTATTGGCTCCATCCTGGCCAAAATCACAGCGAATATTAAATGTTACATATTTCATCGTAAAACCCCTCTTTTCATTTGTTTTCCTAACCCTTATTTTTGCTGGAAAGCGCTGTGCTTTCTCTTCTTTTTCTTCGTATTCACACGGCGCAGACACGCATAGCGCAGCTTCAGCCGCATTTTCCAGCTGCAGCCCGGTACCGGCTCCATCAGCTTTTCCAGAAAATGGTTCAGCGTACGTTCCTCATAAGGAGACAGCAGAATCTCACCGTAGATATGTTTCTCGATCAGATGGCAGACACGCGTATATTCGCCTGGCTCGATCGCCGGAAATCTGCGGGCGAGTTCTGCATCGGTTGCTGCTGTTTTCCAGCCAAGACCGGCATCTATGCCCCACAGACAAAGATACTGGTAAATTCTTGCTTCCGTTCTCCGGATCCGCCTGCCCGGCCGCTCCTTCTGCTGTTTCTTTGCCGCCGGTCCAAGGCAGATGATCCGCGCCGCCTCCGCCGCAATCACAAGCAGCGTCAGCAGAATCAGAAGCACGCCAAGCAGCCCGAGAAGAAACAGCGAAACACTGCGCAGTACCGGAAGAACGGCTTCGCCTGCCTTGCTCTTTCGGTTTTCCACACCGGTAATCTGCTCCGCCGACAGCGAATTGTTCTCCAGCACCACATTCTTCTGTACAGAATCTGGACTTCCGACCATTTTCTGAAGAGATGCAACATTATACAGGAACCGTTTGTTTTTTAGGTATTTTCTTTCACTTGTTTTTCTGTTGCTCCTTCCTCCATTTTTTGCTCTGCCTTAAATTCTAAAGACCATCCCAGAAAAACGCAAGTATTTTTAGTACTCCAGATACGCCCCTTTCATCGGGCTTGCTGCGTGGAGGCTGAAAAGACGGAGTACGCCTTTTTTGTATTTCGGCTCGCGCGGTTTCCAGTTTTGGCGGCGTTCTTTTAAGATCGCATCGATTTCTTCCATGGACTTGCGCTCACCGGCGATTCCGATGATGTTAAGTTTTCGTTCCTTCACATCAATCTCAATCAAATCCCCTTCCTCGACGAGTGCGATCGGGCCGCCGTCTACAGCTTCGGGACTGCAGTGGCCGATAACCGGGCCGGTGGAGGCGCCGGAAAAACGGCCGTCGGTGATAAGCGCGATGCTCTTTCCAAGCTCTTTGTCGCTGCTGATTGCCTCGGAAGTATAGAACATCTCCGGCATACCGCTGCCTTTCGGGCCTTCGTAGCGGATGAAGACGGCGTCGCCTTTCTGAACCTTATGTTTCAGCACGGCATCGAGGCACTCCTCCTCGCTGTCGAACGGTCGGGCACGGAGGACGGCGTGGAACATTTCTTTTGGGCAGGCCGTGTGCTTGATGACGGCTCCCTCCGGCGCAAGGTTTCCGCGCAGAACAGCGATGCTGCCGTCCGTTCCGATCGCCTTGTCATACGGGCGGATAATATCTTCTTTTGTAATTGAAGTTCCATACCGCTCATTAAATTTTGCGAGCCATCCGCTGCACTTCTCATAAAATCCATTTTCACGAAGCTCCGCCAGATTTTCACCCAGTGTCTTTCCGGTCACTGTCATCACATCGAGATGCAGATGATCTTTGATTTCTTCCATAATCGCCGGAACGCCGCCCGCATAATAGAAGCACTCTGCCGGCCATCTTCCTGCCGGGCGGACATCGAGCAGATACCGCGCGTTGCGGTGCAGACGATCGAATGTGTCGCCGGTGATCTCGATGCCGAACTCATGCGCAATGGCCGGGATGTGCAGCAGGCAGTTTGTGCTTCCCGAAATTGCCGCGTGGACAAGAATCGCATTCTCAAAACTCTCTTTCGTCACAAGATCGCTTGGCCGCATATGCTCCATCTGTGCCAGTTTTACCGCCTGGCGGCCTGCCTCCCGTGCATATGCCAGAAGATCCGGGCTTGTCGCCGGCATCAGAGCGCTTCCAGGCAGGGCGAGGCCGAGTGCCTCCGCCATGATCTGCATCGTGGATGCCGTTCCGATAAACGAACAGGCACCGCAGCTCGGGCAGGCATTGCATTTCGCCCAGTCGAGCTTCTCCTCGTCGATCTCACTGCGCTCAAATTTTGCGCTGTACATGCCAAGCTGCTCCAGTGTCAGCATCTCCGGTCCCGCATTCATCGTTCCGCCCGGCACAACAACCGCCGGAATATTGACACGCGCAAGGCCGATCAGATTGCCCGGCATACCCTTGTCGCAGCTCGACAGATAGACGCCGCCGTCAAACGGTGTCGCATTCGCGTGGATCTCGATCATATTGGCGATCATCTCGCGGCTCGCAAGACTGTAGTTGATGCCGTCCGTTCCCTGGCTCTCGCCGTCACAGATGTCGGTGCAGAAATACCGCGCCCCGAAGCCCCCCGCTTCCGCAACGCCTTTCCGCACTTCCTCGACCAGCAGATTCAAGTGGCCGCTTCCCGGGTGGCTGTCCCCGTACGTACTCTCCACCATAATCTGCGGTTTTTCAAGATCCTCTTTTTTCCATCCTGTTCCAATCCGGAGCGGATCCATCTCCGGTGCAAGTTTCCGCATTTCCTGACTCTTCAGCATTTCCTTCTCCTCCCGCTGTTTTTAGGTATTAAAATACTCTTTCTGCTTTTCACTATAGCAATCCCTGTATTTGATTGCAAGACAAAAAAGCTGCAGTCTGCAGGGATTCCCCACAGACCGCAGCCTCTCTGAACAGCTCACAGATTTCTCTGTTTTCTGTTTGCCTGCTTTCGCAGATAATTTCCAATGCTTGTAAAACTAAGCAGCGTCACAATCAGAAAAACACCCGGGATCAGAATGATCCACCATGCCTTTGTCATCAGCGCTTTTTCCGAAAGTGACAGCATGCTGCCCCAGGAAATCACCTCCAGCGGAAGACCGATTCCCATAAAACTCAGTGTGGATTCTGCTACAATCGCACTTCGGATGTTCATAACCACCATAAACATAATAGACGAAAAAAAGTTCGGTGCCAGATGGTGCCATAAAATATAGAAAAAACTGCCTCCCATACAGCGCGACGCAATCACGTATTCACTGTTCCGGATCTGCCGTACTTCGGTCCGCACAACCTTTGTAATGCTTGTCCAGCTTGTCATTCCGATCACGGCAGAAATCGTAATCACATTGGATTTTCCCGCAGCGGCCAGAAGAAAAATGACAAGAAGAAGATTCGGCACCGACAAAAAGATCTCGGTCAGCCGCATCAGAAGTGCGTCCAGCCACGCCGGTGCACATCCGCTGACTGCGCCGAAGAGAACGGCAATCACAGTGGAAATCAGCGTAGAAAGCAGACCGATCGCCAGCGATATTCTGCCGCCGTACCAGATCATCGAGAAAATATCTCTTCCCATCGTATCGGTTCCAAACAGAAATTCCCGGCACGGCATGACGGAACAGTTTTTCAGATCCATATATGAGGGATCCTTCGTCATGATCTGCCGACAGAAAAGGCAGCCCAGCACAAGAAGACCCAGAAAAAGCCCTGCTGCCACCGGCCGGTCCTGATACCATTTTTTCTTTTTTTCTGCTTCTGTTTTTTCTGCAGGCCTCTCTCCTGCAAATTGAAATAATTGTGTTTTTTCTGTCACAGCATCATTACCTCCGATGTTTCTGCCGCTTCTTTCTCCCGCATCCGCGGATCAATTCTCTCGTTGATGATCTGTGCCGCCATATTGCATAGAATCACAACGATTCCGGACATCAGGCAAAGCAGCATCAGAAGATTGTAATCTTTGTACCGTGCGCTCTCATACGCCAGCGTTCCGATACCGGGATACGAGAAAACCGTTTCTACAATATAGGTTCCCCCCAGCACATGCGGAACAGAAATGGCCATGATGCCAAGATACGACGGAATCGTATTCCGCAGGCAATGCCGGAACAGAACCGTCTTTCGTTTCAGCCCCTTGGCTCTTGCCAGAAGCACATACTCTTCCCGCACTTCATCCAGAATTTTATTGCGGATCATGTATGCGTAATACCACAAATGACTCAGCACTACGACCGTCATCGGCAGGATCAGATGACAGACACGGTCAGAAAAATCTGCCTGTTTTCCAACAGAGTAGGCACCGGAACTCGGCAGCCATTTGAGCTGCATGGAAAAAACAAGAATCAGAAGCAGCGACAGCCAGAATTCCGGAATACATCCCGTGATGGTTCCCACCTTACAGATGATGCGGTCCAGCCATGTATCTTCCTTCCATGCACAGAGAATTCCAAGAAGCAGCGCGAGGGTGAAAATCAGCAGAAACCCAATGCCGCCAAGCACCAGCGTATTTCCAATTCTTCCCTCGATCACGCGCGTTACATCCATTTTATATTTGTACGAAATTCCGAAATCCCCCTGCAGCGCATTGCCTGCCCAGCGGATATACTGTACGGAAATGGGATCCTTCAGTCCCAATTTTTCTTCGGCCCACACTCTTTCTTCGGGCGTCATTTTTTCCACGCGGTCTCCGTAATATGATACCAGCGGATCTCCCGGCGCAAGCCTTGAAATATAAAATACGAGCACAGACAGCAGCAGAACACTTGCCAGAAATGCCGCTGCTTTTTTTCCATAGTAAAGCACTCTGTTCCGGCTTTTCATCCTGCATCGCCTCCCTCCATCAGCACAAAATGATCTTTTTCCACTTCCCGCAGTGTTCCCGTCCGGGGAAATTCTGTATTGGAAAAATCCGGTACAGCTCGCGCTCTTTCCCTTCGCGGATCCGGAATCGGAATGACCGCGATCAGTGCTTTCGTATACGGATGCAGCGGATTTTCAAACACGGCTCGCGCCGGGCCGGTCTCCACCAGTTTTCCATGGTACATCACACCTACTCTGTCACACAGAAATTCGACCATATCCAGATCATGCGCAATAAACAGGAACGAAAAACCGTGCTCCTTCTGCAGATGACGGAACAGATTCACAATCTGTGCCTGTATCGACGCGTCCAGCGATGCAATCGGTTCATCCGCCACCAGAAGCTCCGGCTCCATCGTCAGTGCCCGTGCAATCGCAACGCGCTGCCGCTGTCCGCCGGACAATTCTCCCGGATATTTTTTCAGATATTCCGGATCCAGCCCCACGTATTTCATCTGGAATCTGGCTTCCTCCTCATAGCTTCCCCGCAGCGGCCGGATTTTCTGCACGCGCATCGGCTCCTCAATAATGTCGCGGACCTTCATCCTCTGATTCAGACTGGAACCGGAATCCTGAAAAATCATCTGGCGTGTCGTCTGCAGCATTTTTTTATTTTTCCGGAACTGGCCTCTGTCGCAGGTATCAATCCCTTTATAATAAATCTGGCCGGCATATGGCTGATAAATATTCATCACACAGCGTGCAGCGGTAGATTTTCCGGAACCGGATTCTCCTACCAGTCCAAAAATTTCTCCTCTTCGAATCTGAAACGATACATCATCGACTGCCTTGACTGCTGTTTTCCGGGACAGTGGAAAAATATGGGTAAGATGACGCACATCCAGCAAAATCTCATGTTCCATCTGTATTTCCTCCTATCGGCGGCACAACCTTCGGTGCTCTCTCATCCAGCAGCCATGTTGCCGCATAATGGCTGTCTGTGACCCGGAACATCGGCGGCTCCTCCTCAAAATCAATTTCCAGCGCATAAGCATTGCGGCTGGCAAAGGCATCGCCCTTCGGCGGATGGAGAAGAGACGGCGGCATTCCCGGGATAGACGGCAGGCTTTCTTTTCCCCTCGAAAACGCCGGTATGGAACGCAGCAGTCCCCACGTATACGGATGACGGGGATCATAGAAAATCTCATCCACGGTTCCAATCTCTACTATTTTTCCCGCATACATGACCGCTACCCGGTCTGCGATCCGCGCTACAACGCCAAGGTCATGTGTGACAAAGACCGTCGCCGTTCCCAGTTTTTTCTGAATTTCCCGAAGCAGGTCCAGAATCTGTGCTTGAATCGTCACATCCAGCGCTGTCGTCGGCTCATCAGCAAACAGAATTTCCGGATTGCCCGCCAGCGCAATCGCCAGTACGATCCGCTGCCGCATTCCGCCGGAAAAGTGATACGGATATGCCTTTTTCCGCTCTTCTGCCTGCTCGATTCCCACCAGCTGCATCAGTTCTGTCACTCTCTGTTCCACTTCTTCTTTTCCCATGTCTTTCTGATGCGCCCGCACTGCCTCTGCAATCTGCGCTCCGACTGTCATCGTCGGATTTAAGGAAGTCATCGGATTCTGGAAAACCATCGAGAACAGTTTTCCCCGCAGTTCCCGCATTCTTCGCTCCCCGTATCCTGCAATTTCTTCTCCATTGACCAGAATTTTTCCGTTTTTGATCTTTGCATTCTCCGGCAGCAGCTTCATAATGCTTTTGCAGAGCACACTTTTTCCGCAGCCTGACTCGCCTACAACAGCGAGCACCTCACCTGCATTCAGGGAAAAGCTGACATCGCGGACCGCCTGTACTTCCCCCTCATCCGTAAAAAAGCTGACGGAAAGATGTTCCACTTTTAATCGTTCCTTCATTCCGTTTTTCTCCTGTACAGACAAAAAGGAGGTAACCATACCTCCTTCGTCTGCTTTTTTGTTTTTATTCTTCGATTGTCCAGTCCTGAATATTCCAGAAAATACCAACGCCGTGGTGGCCCAGCACCGTGTCTTTGGAAATTCCCTGAATACCGGAATCTGCCACATAATTTGCATCAATATAACAGATGAATGCATAGGCCGGATCTTCTGCCAGTTCTTCCTGGAATTTTCCGTAATATTCTTTCCGCACTTCCGGATCGTCACTCTGGCGGGCAAGAGACAGATACTCATCTACTTTTTCATTGGAATAGCTCGAATAATTCGCCCCTTTGTCCGTGCCGAAAACCTTATATGTATGATCGTCCGCATCGAACGGGCTTCCCCAGCCGATCAGACAGGCCATCTGTCCGCCCCAGTCCATCTGTGCCGGAATTTCTACGGTACAGTTGATTCCGGTTTCCCGGAGCTGCTGTGCTGCTGCCTGGGCAATATCAATGCGGTCCTGCTCACCGGACATCACGCTGATGACAAAACCGATTTCTTCGCCGTCCCGCTCATAGAAACCATCGCTGTTTCTGGTGCATCCGGCCGCTTCCAGAATTTCCTGTGCTTTTTCCGGATTGTAATCATAGTGTTCTACATTTTCGTTATTATAAATGTTACGCTGCAGAGGACTGTATGCCGGCATTCCCTCGCCAAGAAGTACAGAATCAATGATCGCCTGACGGTCAATAGAATAGCATACCGCCGGAATGATGTCTCTGTTTTTCGTCCAGTAATCATTTGCAAAGTTAAATAAAATTCCGCGGTAATCTGCCGTTGTCATATCGTAGCAGGTAAAACCGTCTTTTTCTTTGAAATTCTGTGCATTTTTCGGGTCAAGCAGCGCCAGATCCAGTTCGCCGGATTCCAGCTGCATTGCCTGTGCATTATCATCCGGTACAATTTTGAAAATGACCTTGTCAATCTTTGGTGCACCGAGGTAATAATTTTCATTTTTTGTCAGAACGATCGACTGGCCTTCATCCCAGCTTTCCAGCTTGTACGGACCTGTTCCGACCGGTGCTCGGAAGAAATCCGACTCCTGCATATTTTCACCTTCCAGCAGGTGCTTCGGCAGGATGGCCATCGTCATGTATTCCAGGAAAGCCACGTTCGGCTCGGAAAGGCGGAAGGAAACGGTGCTGTCATCTATAACTGTAATCTCTTCTACATCCTCATAATTTGGTGCATTTTCAGATCCGTTTTCCGGATCCATGATCGCTTCGATGGTGAATTTCACATCATCCGCCGTAAATTTTTCTCCATCATGCCATTGGATGCCATCCCGGATATGAAAGGTGTAGGTGCAGGTTTCTGCATCGTACTCCCATTTTTCTGCCAGACCCGGAACAATGTTGTCATCCGCATCGTGTGCGGTCAGTCCGTTGAACAGCAGTAGATTAATTTCACCGTGCTCATCCATCGCCGGATTAATCCTGGTATAATCAGCAGAACCGTAAACCAGGGTCGTCTCTTCCTCCCCTGTCTGGCCGGAAGAAGCTTCCGTCTCTGTTTTCGACAAATCTGTACTGTTGCTGTTTTTCCCTCTGTCCTGACCGCATGCCGCAAGGGATGCTGCAAGAGACACCATCAGCATCAAAGATAATATTTTCTTTTTCATCCTTTTCCTCCCATTTTCAGACCGTTTTTACCCGGACTGACCGCTTTTTTGCTTTGTACTCCCATGATCTGCGCGCCTGATCCATGTACTGTTCGTTCATTATATTTGATATTTCAGGCTCTCACAAGCCGGGTGGGGGGATATTTTTTTCTTTTCTTGTAAAGTTAATCGTCTCATGCAGAGGGAGTTGCCCGTTTCTTTTTTGTTATCCTATTTTCTTTACCCTATCACATCCGTAACCGCATTCACCGCTTTCGCCACAAAGCTGATCGTCTTTTCATTGAACACTTCCCCGTCTTTTGAGATCGAAACGTGTGCGAGTCCGATCTCATCTTTCTCGCTCGCTTCGGTGCTGCCCATGAGGGTTGTCCATTTGATATGGACATCGTCGGCAGTGATGGCGTGGTCGCATATTACGATGTACTGTGCTTCATCGAACAGCGGCGAATTGGATTCCGCATAGACGATGATGTCGTTGTTTTTTTCCTGATAGACGCGCACGGTATAATTTACCAGGTCTTTTTCATCCGTAATATAGTCCTTGTTCGGCGATACGGTTTCTTCGCAGATCAGGCTTGCATCTTTTGGAATGGTATTCTTCTCTTTCGTTTTGGTCATCCCGATCATCAGCATACAGTTGCAGAGCGCTGCGATCAGAACTGCAAGCAGCAGGATTTTTATTCTATGTTTCATTGTTTTCTCTTCCTTTTCCCATGTCATAGTTTGTCACTGATGTTTCATTTCCATTATACATGATTCCCCCAAAATAAGAAACGTTAAAATACGTCCGTCCCCATAAAAGCTTTTTTGAAAAAATTTCTCAAAGAAAAAGTTTTCCATTTTGTTCCAAATATGTTATGCTATACTATCCGTTAGGCAATTCTAACTTGATGCACTCTCGCAATAAAGGAGGTCCTGCATGCCTTTAAATTTAACCGTTTTCAATCAGTTTTACGCCATCAATAAAATCTGCGGCCAGGAAAAGCAGCGCCATTATCTGGAGTCGCTGGGGTTTGTTCCCGGGGCCAGGATTTCGATTCTAAAGAAAAAATTTTTACGCTTCTCAATAACAGAAGCGAAGAAAAACAGTACGCCTTTCTGATGACGGATGTCGACAATTTTCATCTGCTCAACGATTACTGGGGTTATGAGACGGGTACGAACATTCTGAATTTCATCCTGAAAAAGCTGGAACTCTTTCCGCAGACACTCTTTGTGAACCGCTATCACTCCGATATCTTTGTCGGCATTATCGATATCACCTGGCAGGATCCGGCCGTGGTGCGGGAAAAGATTTCCGCCTATCACAAGCAGGCGATCCGCTTCTTCCACGACCGGAATATCCGCATTTCCATGGACGATTTTGGGTCTGGATATTCGTCCTTAAATTCGCTGAAGGATATTCTGTTTGATGAAGTTAAAATTGACAAACATTTCCTCTCGGCGGGCCTCTCCGAAAAAGGAAAAATTGTGCTGGAAGAGATGTTCCATCTTTTAAAACGCACAGACAAATGGATTGTCTGCGAGGGTGTGGAGACGAAAGAGATGGTAGATTTTCTGATCGCCGAAGGATGCGACGAGCTGCAGGGATTCTATTATTATAAACCGATGGAACAGAAAAAATTTGAAGAGCTGATCGCTTGACAAAGTTCGAATTCTATACTATGGTTATCTTACCCGGTAGTTACTACCGATTCAATTCTGTTATGAACTTTGTTGGGAGGTATGCATGATGTATTCCATGAAAGAAGCCTGCGTTCAGACAGGCATGTCGTATGAAACCCTGAAATTTTACTGCAAAGAAGGCCTCGTCCCGAACGTAAAACGTGACAGCCACAATTACCGCGTTTTCGACGACCGCGACATCAAATGGATCCAGAGCCTCGGCTGCCTGAAGCGCTGCGGCATGACGCTGGCGGAAATGAAAGAATATCTCGCCTACTGCCTCGAAGGTCCATCCTCCATTCCGGAGCGTAAAGAAATTCTCGCGGTAAAAAAAGAAGCGCTGCTCGCATCGATGGAAAAACTGCAGAAAGCCATCGATTATATCGACTGGAAACAGAATTTTTACGATGATGTCCTGTCGGGAAAAATCGAATATCACAGCAATCTGATTTCCGATGAAGAGATTGCACAGAAGGCACAGTAGTCCTTCCTATCCTATGCAAAAAACGGCGCCGATCTTTTTACAGATCAGTGCCGTTTTCTCATTTTTTCTCTTCTTTCCTCCACCGTCTCCATGCGTCGTCTGCGGAGCTGTTCATTTACTTCGGCTGCGGTCCGCATACTCTGTCCGAAATCGACGATGTGCCACAGGATTTTTGCTCCCAGGATAAAGGATCCGTAGATGGCTGCATCCAGCGGGCCGTACCAGAAATGCCAGTAATGTGCCAGCGGCAGCAATGTGATTTCCAGCAGGCAGGTATGCAACTCTGTTGAATTTATCTCGTCAATCATGTCATCATCTCGTCACGTAAGTGACGTGATTAATTTTCTCGAATATTATATGTTTTTCCGTCTCAGATCCGATCCAGCACTTCCCCAATATCCCCTTTAATGCACACCGCTCTGTCACGGATCAGATCCGGGACACGCATATCGCTGATGTTGATGCAGACATAAAGATTATCTTTATCTTCTGCTGTCATGCTGAAAAATGGATATTTGATGATTCCCGGCGTGTTGTATCCCACGCCGAGTTCCAGATACAGGATATGGCCTCTGTTGTGACGAAGCAGGAAATCGATGCGTCGGCTGGATGCCTCATGCCAGCCTTTATCTTCCACAAACGTGTCATCCGCGCGCAGATTCATGCTCATCGGTTTTCCGCAGTGTGGGCAGTACGGCACCAGTTCGGATGGGATCCGCATGCTCAGGTTTCCGTTCTCCGGCGGAACAAGGCTTCCGTCTTCCAGGATCTGATACCCCTGGGCAAGCAGCATCTTTCGAATGATTTCTTCATTGTCATACTTTTCCTTGCAGCACGGCTCAGAGCACTGAAACAGGCCGTAATCTCCCTGCGTGTAAAACAAACGGTTTTTATCAAATCCGGCTTTCTGGAAGCAGTGGTCTACATTTGTGGTGATGACAAAATAGCTCTTATTTTTCATCAGGCTGAGCAGTTTCTGGTAAACCGGTTTTGGCGCGTCCTGATAACGGTTGATGTAAATGTATCTGCTCCAGTACGCCCAGTATTCTTCCAGCGTATCGTAAGGGTAGAAGCCGCCAGAATACATATCGTGGAAACCGTATTTCTGTTCAAAATCTGCAAAATATTTCCGGAACCGCTCACCGCTGTAGGTAAATCCGGCCGATGTCGAAAGCCCAGCCCCGGCTCCTATTAAAATCGTGTTTTTTTCCTGCAGTGCGGTGCGAAAACGCTCCATCTTTTTTTCAAATTCTCTTTCTTTCCAACTTTCAAACATCACAAATTCACCTCTTCTTTTCTTTCTGCTTTTGTTCCCCATTCTTCAGCGATTACTTTTCTCCCAGCAGCTCCTCATAAATCTCCCGGTCGCGGTCCTTGAACACGTTGAAAATGACCTTCTCCACGCTCGTCTCTTTCTGCGCCAGAAACTCTTTCACCGTCGCAACGGCAATCTCCGCTGCTTTCTCGTTCGGAAAATGAAATTCTCCAGTGGAAATGCAGCAGAACGCCACGCTTTTCAGTCCGTTCTCCGCCGCAAGTGACAGGCACGACCGATAGCAGTCCGCCAGCTGCCGGCAGTGTGTTTCCGTCAGATGGCCGCCCACAATCGGTCCAACCGTGTGGAGCACATAGCGGCACGGCAGATTATACGCCGGCGTGATTTTCGCCTGCCCCGTCGGCTCCGCATGGCCCTGCGCTTCCATCATCTCCTCGCAGTACAGCCGAAGCTGCACACCCGCAAACGTATGGATGCAGTTGTCAATGCACCGGTGATTCGGCACGTAACAGCCGGTCATCCCGCTGTTCGCCGCATTCACAATCGCATCGCACCGGAGCGCGGTGATATCGCCCTGCCAGAGATACAGCCCCTGCTGCACCGGCGTAAGGTCGTCGACATTCGTCACGCCCTTTTTTGCCGTCTCCTCCTGCAGATACGCATCCTGAATGTTCAGAAATTCTGCACTGCTCTTTTTCACCATGCGCACATTCATCAGCCCCCGCAGAAGCTGTCTCTGCCCGGTGCTGTCAGACGGAATCTGCATTCCGCGGTACTCCCGGCTCTCTTCCAGCAATGACTGGATCAGAAAATTTCTTCGTTCACTCTGGTTCATGTTATTCCCTCATTTCCATCGTTTCTATAGACTTTATCTTATCACTATTCCCATAAAATCTGTAGCTAAAATAAGGGGACTACTGCCCTCTTTTGCGAATCGTTCCTCTCGGACACGTCTCCGCGCATCGGCCGCAGTGCAGGCACTGGTGCTGGTCGATGACGGCCGGGATGCGGGTGATGTCGATGCATTTCTGCGGACAGACTGAAAAACAGAGCTTGCAGCCAATGCATTCGTTTCCCACCTCGTACCCAGCCATCGACTGCTCTGCGCCGCCGATCAGGATCGTGTCCCGCACGATATGCGACGGATCGCTGATGTCGAAGTATTCTCCCTCGGCCTCGTACACGCGGAACACCTCAAGTGCCGCGCGTGTATCGCCGGGATAAATTTTCTGCATGTATGGATTTTTTCCGAAAATTTCATCCAGCTTTTCACTGTGGATGTTCTGGATTCTGCCGCGGAGAGAGACTGCTTTTTTATCTTTCGTCGCAGAAATTGCCACATAGCCCTGCTCCATGAGCTGTGCATAAAAGGCTTTTCCTTTTGCCG
Organism: Fusicatenibacter saccharivorans; assembly: GCF_027667425.1. NCBI lineage: Bacteria > Bacillati > Bacillota > Clostridia > Lachnospirales > Lachnospiraceae > Fusicatenibacter > Fusicatenibacter saccharivorans. The sequence goes on along the minus strand of NZ_JAQEGR010000002.1, from coordinate 92,773 downwards.
TCAGAAAATACACTCCTTTCTTGTCCCACAGCATCATATCGATCACACGGGTCTGTGGATGACCGTCTGCACCGATCGTCGCCATCGTGGTTGAGTGCATCTCCTCTACTAACATCTTCAGATAATCATTTCTCTCCATAGCGGCAGATTCCTTTCTCTTTTTACTTCAAATTCATAGCGACAGATTAAAACTCGTACGGCGGGTTTCCGGAAAAGTCTGCGATTACACCGTGTGCATTGTTCAGATAGAATACCTCGAAAATCGGGTTGTCAGCGGTTTGGTACTGGCCTTTTACAATCGGATTTCCCATGCACATTTCTTTTGCAGCCATATTGTTTTCAAATACAGCTTTTCCGTTCAGACGGATCCATGCATAGGATGGGCTGGAAGTGGAAATTTCAATTTCCGGATTTGCCAGCATATCTTTATAAACATCTTTTGTGTTGTTGGTACAAAACCACAGTTTTCCTTCCATTTCGCCAATAAACATAAACGGACGGCATTTTGCTTTTCCATCGCGTCCTACAGTTGCTAAATACTGTACTGGGTTTTCTTTTAAGAATTCTACTACTTTACTCATGATGATGTCCTCCATTTTCGTTTTTTGATTTTGTTTTTGAGCTTGTTTCTTATGATTTGGTTTCGGCCTTTTTCGAATGCGCTCCAGACCTTTTTTCTCGAAAGGATTGCTTTTTTCTTTCGATGGCTTTATAATAAGCCCAAAGCGTCTTAACGTAAAGTAAGCACAATATTATGCTGTAGTTACCAAAAGGAAACTATTGTGTAAATACAAGGTTTTCCGTGCTTACTTTTACAAGAAAATCTTTATGAAATGGAGGTTTTTTATGTCAGTTTCTGAAAAAAACGCAATATCTTTAGCCGATCTCCCGGCCTGCCCGGTAGAGACTACCTTAACCTTAATCAGTGATAAATGGAAAGTCCTGATTCTCCGTGATCTGATGCCGGGCACCAAACGTTTTGGCGAACTAAAAAAATCCATCGGTCACGTTTCCCAGAAGGTTCTGACGAGCCAGCTCCGTCAGATGGAACAGAGCGGGCTCGTCAGCCGTAAAGTTTATGCAGAAGTTCCGCCGCGGGTAGAATATACCCTCACCGACCTGGGCTACAGCCTACAGCCAATCATGGATGCCATGTGGAGCTGGGGAGAAAATTATAAGAAAAAACTCTCCGCCGAAGAATCCGAAACCGCCTGATATTCGTTTGTTTTTTGCAAAAAAAATGTCTCAAAACCAGTCTTTTGTTTTGAGACATTTTTATTTTCTATTTTTCCCGGAAATTCGGACTGTTTTCTTTCAGCACCACTGTTTCCCAGCTTCCGATTGTTCCATCATACTGTCCGTTCCACACCGGATACTGTTCGACCGGAAGTTTGATTTCCACGGCATTCCGATTAAAGTTCTGTACGAACACATACCGGATTCCATTCTTTTCGCGCGTTGTAACCTCCACGCCATCCGGAATCTCTTTCACCACCGATGTGACACCTGCTTCTTCTGCCAGTTTTCCGCAGAGCTCATCGTACAGACCCTGTTCAAAACCGGCACAGATCTGATATGCTTTTCCTGCGCCATACTGGTTTTCTGTCAGTGCAGGCATTCCTGCATAAAAATCTTTTCCATAAGTCATCAGCACTTCTGCTGTCGATGGTTTCACCAGTTCACAGAGATTGCTGCACCGGTACGTCCGGGTCAGATGCAGACGGTTTTGCGGGACCGGAACTCCTTCGTTCCATTCCCCATCGTACAGGCCGTCAATCTCCATGCTCCGAAGTCCCATTACATCCAGCAGTCCGTGCGGCGTTCCGCCAAGGAAACAAAGATCCGTCTCATCTACAATTCCGGACCAGTACGTTGCCAGGAAAGTGCCGCCTCCGGCCACAAACTGCCGTACTTTTTCCACCCATCCTTCCCGCTGCAGATAAACCACAGGCGCTGCCACGATCTGATAGTCCGAAAGACCCTGCGTTTCATCGATGACATCAACATCCAGGCCGAGTCTGCGGAAGGCGCGGTATGATTTTTCCACGGTTTCTTTGTAAAACAGGCCCTGATTCCGTGGCCCTGCCGCATCTTCCAGTGCCCACCGGTTTTCGGTGTCATAAATCACAGCCACTTTCGGACTGCAGATGGCACCGGAAAGTTCCTGCATCTGCGCCAGGGTTTCTCCTACCTTTGTCACTTCCCGGAATACACGGGTGTCATCTCCTCCATAATGGTCTATCACCGCTCCATGAAACTTTTCGGAAGCTCCACGGCTCTGGCGCATCTGGAAATACAGGACGCTGTCTGATCCGTGCGCCACGGCCTGCATGGATGCGGCGTGCAGCATGCCCGGCTTTTTCAGTTTGCTGACCGGCTGCCAGTTTGTTGCGGACGGACAGCTCTCCATCAGATAAAACGGCTTTTTCTGGATACTGCGCATGATATCATGCTGCATCGCCGTATCTGCTGCCGTAACTGCTTCCGCTTCTTTGTGCCAGGTCGGATAATTGTCCCAGGAAACAAAATCAACAATGTCGGCAAACTTGTGATAATCCAGTCCCTTGAAATCATACATCATATTGATGGTCGTAGGCTGTTTGGCACCGGCATCCCGCAGCGCGCTGATCTCCCATTTCACAAAATCGGCTGTCTGATCTGTTACAAATCGTTTCCAGTCCAGATTCAGTCCGTGCAGCGATGCGTCTCCTTTTGGCGACGGACTCTCCACCTGATCAAAACTCTGGTATGTATGACTCCAGAACGCCGTGTTCCATGCATGGTTTAAGGCCTGTAAACTGCCATATTTTTGTTTTACCCAGTTCCGAAATGCCTCCTGGCAGAGCGGACAATGGCACTCTCCGCCTAGTTCATTCGAAATATGCCATGCAATGACGCCTGGATGATCCCTGAACGCTTCTGCCAGTTTTGTATTGATCTTTCTCGTTTTTTCCCGGTACACCGGCGAGGTATAGCAATGGTTATGACGCTCTCCGTACAGATTTCTCTGCCGCATCGCATCCATGCGGAGTACTTCCGGATATTTCTGTGCCATCCAGCGCGGTCTTGCCGCTGTCGGTGTAGCCATCATGACAGAAATTCCATTTTCATACAGGCGGTCTACCATTTTTTTGAGCCATTCCAGATCAAACACGCCTTCTTCCGGCTCCAGGAATGCCCAGGAAAAGATGCCGAGGGAAACTTCATTTATTTTCGCTTTTTTGAAATACGCAAGATCCTGTTCCAGAATTTCCGGATATTCCAGCCATTGTTCCGGATTGTAATCTCCGCCATGCAGAAGTTTTCCAAAATTTATATTCTGTCTCATGAAAATCTCCTTTTATTCTCAAATGCCTCGGAATGTAAAGGTAAATTCCAGTTTCTGGTCAACCGGAATCAGGTATTCCGGATGGGTCTGTGCACCCCAGCTGTCGTCTCCTCCGACACCCATCTGCTGTTTTGCCACGCGCACAACGGTGTAATGTACCTGCGGCAGTTCATACGGATGCATCGCATTTTCCAGCTCGTGCGGTGTGTACGGCAGTGCGGAAAATTCCATCTTGTCGCCGCTGAACATCATACCACGGCCCTTGCGGTTCGTCACGGTTGCCCAGCGTACACCAACCTTGTTGCCGCACTCCTGCGGAACGAGATATTTCGCCATATTGTCTTCGACTTTATTCTTATAAACGCCAAGCTTTGCTCCGGCGCAGCGGTCCACATACGTCTCCTCCGGTCCCATGCCATACCAGGTAACGTGGTCGTAATCGGCATCCAGCTTGAACATCACGCCGAATTCCGGCATATCGCCGAGCTCTTTCACCGGATCATACGTCAGCGTCGTCTGAATGCTTCCATCGCCGAAGACACGGTAGGTCAGACGGCACTCACTCGCCGGTGTGGTCGGCATCACATAGCGGTAGCTGACTTCCGCGCAGTCCTCGTGCACCTGGATTTCCGGCGCATACAGGCCCGGGTAGTGACCGCCGTTCGGATATTTGTGGGACAGATACATGGAAGCAATCTTCCACTGACTGTAGCGCATCGGCATCAGACTTCCGCAGTCATTGTCGATCGGCGCACGCCAGAAGTTCGGCTTCGGAATCATTTTAATCATCTCGACACCGCCATAACGGTATGATACGAGTCCGCCGTTCAGATCCGAGAACATCACATCGAAGTTTTCTCCGCGTACCCCAAAATCATGGTTGGAACGGATCACTTCAAATTTTGCCGGTTTTTCTGCTTTTGCAGATGCTTCCACTTCATAAACGCCCTGTCCGAATGCTACTTCGTGGCCGCGTTTTCCCCATACGGTATCTTCCTTCAAGCGGAAGGAAACGGTCACCACATACTCTCCCGGAAGTGTCTGTACCGCGATCGGCAGCTCCACCATTTTTTCCGAAAGCGGCTCCACCGAAACTTCCATCGGCACTTCTTTCAGTTTCTTTCCTTCTTTTTCGAGAAGTACTACGCATGCAAATGTATCGGTATTCACAAACAGGTTTTTATTTTTTACAACCGCCTTGTCTTTCTGCACGTCAATGGAAATATTCTGATAGCAGAATTTTACTTCCTGCATCTTCGGAGACGCGTCGCGCTCGCCGCCGTATACGATACCATTTCCACTGAAGTTATAATCACACGGATGGTCGTCAAAATCACCGCCGTACGCCTGGAACTCTTTTCCGTAGCGGTCTTTCTTATAAATCGACTGATCGATATAGTCCCAGATAAAGCCGCCCTGGAACATTGGCTCTTCCTCGGTCAGATCCATATATTTCTTCATCGCGCCGCAGGAATTTCCCATGGCATGGGCATACTCACAGCAGACATATGGCTTTCTGCGGTCTTTCGCTAAAAATTCCCGGATCTCGTTGACCGTGGTGTACATCCGGCTTTCCATATCGCTGGTGTCGTTGTATCTGCGGTCATCGTTCACTCCCTCATAATGGACAAGGCGGGTCGGATCCATCTTCCGGTATAACTGAGACATTTCAAAAATAACCTTTCCGCCGAACGATTCATTTCCGCAGGACCAGATCAGAATCGCCGGATGGTTTTTGTCTCTCTGATACATCGAGTTGACACGGTCCAGCATGCAGTCCATCCACTCCGGACGGTCGCACGGTACGACACCGGAGAAATCCCCGTTCCGTACGGCATCCGTATCTCTCGTTCCATGAGATTCCATGTTGCACTCTGCAATCATGTAAATACCGTATTCATCGCAGAGATCGTAAATGCCGACCGCATCCGGGTAATGGCAGGTACGGATGGCATTGATATTATTCTGCTTCATCGTCGTCAGATCTTTGATCAGCTCTTCCCTTGATACGACACGGCCGGATACCGAGCTGAACTCGTGGCGGTTGACGCCTTTAAAAACAACCCGCTTCCCATTCAGTGTCATGATGTGGTCTTTCATTTCAAAGCGGCGGAATCCAACTCTCTGTGGAATCAGTTCCTGCACCGTTCTATCCTCTGCGGTCACTTCCAGCAGAAGATCATACAGCACCGGTGCTTCCGCAGACCACAGTTCTGGATGATCCACCTTCAGAACAAACTGTGTTTCACCATGCAGCACACCTTCCGTACTCTGCAGTACAGTTCCATCCTTCGCCAGCGTAAGCTTTACGTTTCCTTTTCCGATCGTTTTTGTATCAACGACAAGATCTGCCCTGGTAAACGTATCATCCAGCAGAGTCTGTACTTTCAGGTCAGAAATATGTACATCTGGAATCGTATACAGATAGACATCCCGGTAAATACCGGAAAAGCGGAAGAAGTCCTGATCTTCGCACCAGCTGCCGCTTGTCCACTTGAATACCTGCGCCGCCAGTTTGTTTTCTCCCTCTTTCAGGTACGATGTCAGTTCAAACTCGGACGGCGTAAAGGTATCCTCGCTATAACCGATAAAAGCTCCGTTCAGCCATACGGCAATGCCGCTCTCTGCTCCCTGGAAAGAAACAAAAAGTCGTTTCCCCTTCATCTGTTCCGGCACTTCAAAATATTTCACATAGGAAGCCGTCGGGTTGAAGCGTTCCGGAATCTCGCCCGGCTGGATTTCTTCTCTTCCCTCCCATGGGTACTGCACGTTAGCATACTGCGGTGCGTCGTAACCCTCCATCTGGATATGCGCCGGCACACGGATATCATCCCATGTTCTGCAGTCATATTCCGCTGTTTCAAATCCCGGAATCGTGCTCTCATAGTTTTTTGCATAGTGAAATTTCCACAATCCATTCAGACTGTACCGGAAGTTTTCCACCTTCTGCTCCATTTCTTCCACAGAACCATAGTATCTGTGGTCCGAATGTGCCGGCACACGGTTTTCTCCAAAGTATGTCGGATTCTTGACTTTTTCATACTGAAACACACCCATTTTTATTGTCCTCCTTTTTTGCTTCTCTTATTTTAACATTTTTTAAAGCTTTTATCGTAAAAAAAAGGCAGATATTCATCCAGAAAATAAATATCCACCTTTTCTTTTTTGTGTACCCTCAAAATTTTCCGTACGATTACAGCCCAATCTAATCTGTTCTGTCCATGTGGGAAAATTTTTACTTTACAGCACCTGTGATACCTTCCGTAAAGCTCTTCTGGAAACAGAAGAAAATGACTGCGGTCGGAATCGTACAGATAAATACACCGAGCATCAGTACACCATAGTCTACCGTGTAGCCACCGAGCAGGTTCGCTACCAGCATCGGCATGGTAATGGAATCATTGTTCTGTAAAATAACCTTTGGCCACAGATAGTTGTTCCATGCATTCATGAAGGTGATGATCGTTGCTGCCGCATAGGTCGATTTCATGGTCGGCATATACATGCGGAAGAAAATTCCTGTCTCGCTTAAACCATCCAGTCTTGCCGCTTCGATGATATCGTGCGGGAAAGAACGGGAAGCCTGACGGAACATCATAATCATAAACGGAGTGGAAATCGAAGGAAGCATAAATGCTGCCATCGTGTTGACCATTTTTAACTGTGAAAACATACGGAACATCGGGATCATGATTGCTGCGAACGGGATCATCATCGCAGTCAGAAGCACGGTAAATACCGCATCTTTCGCTTTGTCATGATAAATTTCAAATCCATAACCTGCGATTGAGCAGACCAGAAGACAAAGGACCGTCAGTACCGTTGCATTCCGGAACGAGTTCCACAGTGCAAGACGCAGGTTCTGCTGCGCAATCAGTGACTTGAAGTTTTCCATCAGATAAGTACCCGGAATCAGTTTTCCGGCAATAACATCAATACTTCTGTTCGTAGACGCGCAGAACATATAGTACAGCGGAAATACAGAAAGGAGGGATGCTACCGTTAAAACCAGATACATGAAGAATTTCTTTGTTTTTCCCATTATCGCTCGTCACCTACTTTCATCTGAAGCAGTGCCAGAATGGCTACCATGATCAGGATCAGGATGGACATTGCTGCCGCATAGCCAAAGTTCGGGCTCTGTACAAAGGACATATTGTAAATATAATGAGACATGGTCATGGTTGATTTTCCAGGACCTCCGTTTGTCAGGTTCAGGGACTCATCGAACAGCTGCAGAGTACCGTTGGTAGAAGTAATTGTGGTCAGCAAAATCATCGGTTTTAACAGTGGAACGGTGATCTTGAAGAAAGTCTGCAGCGGGCTTGCGCCGTCGATTTTGGCTGCTTCGTAGATCGAATATTCAATGTTCTGCATACCGGAGAGATAGAAGACCATGTTGTATCCGGTCCATCTCCAGATCAGGGCGATGATGATAACCGCACGGGCTGTCCACGCATTGGAGAACCACATGATCGGGTTCATGCCGAGGCCGCGGAGAACGGTGTTGATAAAACCGTCATTTGCAAACAGGGAACGGAAGATCATCGCGTAAGATACGAGAGATGTTGCGCACGGCAGGAAAATGCAGGTACGGAACAGTCCCTTAAAACGCAGATCTTTGTTGTTCAGCATGGAAGCAAACATCAGGCCGAGGATCAGCATGATCGGCACCTGAATAATCAGATAAAAGAAGGTGTTGCTTAAGGTCTGTTTAAAGGTCGGGTCTTTTAAAATACGGGCATAGTTTGCAAATCCGTTGAATTTCAGGTTGATGCCCATACCTGTCTGTAAAGACAGGATGAATGCCTGAATCATCGGATAAAAGCTCATCCATGCGATCAGGATCGTTGCCGGCATCAGGAAAGCCCAGCCGGTAAGATTCTGTTTTCTTTCCAAGTTCATTCCTTTTTTCTTCTGACTGCTCATGGAATCTTCCTTTCTTTTTTTACCTGGCGTGTGTTTGAAAAAATCTTTTTGCAGACAACATTTCATGTTCTCCTGCAGAAATCATTTTTCAAACACACACCGCATAGATACAGAACGGGCCTGCTTCTGTCTGTCCAGGAAGCAGACCCGTTTCTTATCGTCCTACTTTTTTATGTATTGCAGGATATCAGCCACCCATGTTGAACTCTACAGTTTCCTGTGCGGTCTGAAGTTCGCTGTCCATATCTGCTCCTGTCTGGATGATATTGGAAAGTGCGGTTCCGACAGCATCACGTGCATCGTAGTAGAATGCTCCAGTGATGTTGGATGGAGTCTTGGTTGCGAAATCAACGATTTTTGCATAAACCGGGTCATCACTGAAGAATGCAACTGGCTGTGCATATGCTTCGGAATCTCCTGCCGGTGCCCAGGTTGCCAGAGCGCCTTTTGCGATGATGTCATCGTAAAGAGCTGTGCTGCCTGCGAAGGTAGATTTCATAAAGTCAATGGCAAGATCGGTTTTCTTGCAGTTGGAAGAAATTGCCCAGGAAGAACCACCGTTGTTGGAGTAGTTGGTTGCTCCGTCGATGCCGTCCAGTTTTGGCATATTGGTGAGCGCCCATTTACCGGACTGATCTTCGTTTGCTGTGATGGAAGCCATAATCCAGCATCCGTTGATAACGCCTGCTGTGGTTCCGTTGTTGATGGATGCAATGTACTGATCCCAGTCAGTAACCTCTACAAGAGTGCCATCTTTTACCATCTGGCTGTAAATCTCAAGGATTGGTTTCAGTGCTTTGTTGTCTACGATGTTGACAGATCCATCTTCGTTGAAAAGGGACTCACCGCAAGACTGCAGCATTTCCATAACAAGGTCCGGAGATCCGGCCTGAGATGTCAGGATCGGCTGGCCTGTTTTCTCTTTGACAACTTTTGCTTTCTCCATAAAGTCATTCCAGGTGATATCTGTGAAATCATCTACGGTGAAGCCTGCCTGCTCCAGCATATCAGTACGCAGGCACTCGATAACGGCACCATTGTCGAACGGAATTCCGTAGTTCTTCCCATCCAGAGTAGAGTAAGCAACTTTTGCGGATGAGAATTCGCTGAAATCAATTCCGGAATCGGTCAGATCGGTGAAGATGTCCGGATAGTTGGTTGCATATTTCTGGAAGGAGTTATCCTGCATCAGGAAGATATCCGGCAGAGTGCTTAAGTCTCCTGCGGAAACTGCTGTGGTCAGACGGGTTTCAATGTCGTCGGACTGTACTTCGCTGACTTCTACTTTGAATCCTTCGTGATCCTGTGCATAAATTTCAGCTGCTTTCTTGATCGCGTAAACGTTGAAGTTCGGGTCCCAGGTCCATACGGTTAAGGTGTTGTCATCATCAGAGCCGCCCTCTACTACGTCGCTGCTCTCTGATTTTGCAGTGGTTTCACTTGCTGCTGATGCATCGTTTCCGCCGTTGCTGGAACTTGTTGTAGTTCCTCCGCTGGAACCACATGCAGCCAGTCCAAATACCATTGCTGATGCCATTACGATTGATACAATTTTTCTTTTCATATTGCACATCCTCCTTAAGATGTTATTTTACAACCGGAACCTCCGCACTTTTTACAGCACAGAAATTTTTTGGTTGTTTTGTACATTTTTTATGTTTTTATTCCCTCAACATGTACAAAGTATAACATATTTTCCCGTCGTTTGTGCGCATTTTTAACTCTATGTTATGCATTTTCAACCATTTATAGGCATTTTGACGGACATCACCATCCTTCCTGTGTTTTTATATCAAAATTCAACAATTTTCGTTCATAATGTTCCGGTGCACTTCGCCACTGCTGTGGAGATACACCAAGAATCCGGCGGAAATTACGGTTAAATGTAGAAATTGTTGTGAATCCGCTTCGCATTGCAATCTCATTTACAGAAATATTTGTTTTCCGCAGTTCCTTACATGCCGCCCGGATCCGGACCCAGTTAATGTACTCAACCGGCGTCATCCGCATGGATTCCTGAAAAATACGGCGCAGATGTGTTTCGCTGATATGACATACCTCTGCCAGCTCCTCAATTCGAAGAATCTCTTTATAATTTTCTCCAATATAATCCAGCGCAGGCAGAATCAGAGCGATACTGGCATCATCTACAATAGAATTCTTTTCCTGCTCCTCGTCCCTTTCATTCCATCTGGCAATCTGCATCAGAAGCGCTCTGGTCAGTCCTTTCACTTCCTCGAGATAAAATTCCCGTTTTTCACCCATGCATTTAATGATCAGTTTGATCATCTCCGCGACCTCCGGCCTTTCCTCATTTTTCACAAAATGGGCCTTCTGGTTAATACGCGCAATCAGCTTTTGTGCCATGCGCATATTGCCCTTATACAGCTCTGTAATAAATCCTTCCACATCCACAAACACCCATGCCCAGGAACATACACTGTTTTCTTTTGAGTTTGTTGTATGCGGAAAGTTTTTCGGCACCACCGTAAACATACCGCCATGATACGGCAGTTCCTCATCTTCCAAAACAATCGTTCCCTCACCGTAATAGCAGAAACCGATCTCCATCAGGTTATGAAAATGCAGATAATCAATCTGGTACCCATAATTCTGCAACCATTTTTCTCCCTGCAGCACCAGCACCGGGCATTTTTCCGGCACTTCGTAATAGCGGTATTCCATTCTGGGCTTTTTCTTTCTGCTCATATCCGTACCTGCTTATTCTACTTTTTTCTGAATCATCGCCAGAAACACGAGCGGTTCTTCCCCTGCGCAGGAAACCGCATGGCCGCTGCCGTCCTCGCAGAACGTCGTCATGCCCGCCTGCACCGGGTAGGTTTTGTCGTTATCCTGATACATACCCGCACCGGACAGGATGTGATACGCTTCTGTCTCCCCATGATGCTCATGATACGGAAGCTCATCACCCGGTAAAATCGTTACTTTTGCAAAGAGTGTCACCTTTCCGGAAAGGCGTTCGCCCTCCAGCAATTTTTCTGTTGTGTGTCTGTCTGCCATTGTTCATGTCCTCGTTTTCGTAATCTTTTTTTGTTTTCCCTGTCTCCATCCTACACCAAATAGCGTAAGATTCGATCTTCTCTGTGTTTTTATTATATTCTCTGCTTCACCGGAAGACAATGAGATTCACCAAAAACGAGCAACTTTTTTCCGTCAGCCTACAATCTTTCCTCTGTCAATCTCCACCGTCGTATCGCACAGTGCTGCGATGTCTTCCCGGTTGTGGCTGGCCAGAAGAATCGTTTTTCCTTCGTCTTTCAGTTTCAAAAACAGCTGCCGCATCTCCTGCACGCCCTGGTTGTCGAGACCGTTCATCGGTTCGTCTAGGATCAGAAGAGAAGGTTCTTCCATAATCGCCTGTGCAATGCCGAGGCGCTGGCGCATACCGAGAGAATATTTACCGACATGCTTCTTCGCTTCCGGATCCAGCCCGACTTTTCGGATAGCCTCATCGATCTCTTTTTTTCCGGTCTTCCTGCGGATGCCGGCAAGAAACTGCAGATTCTGTCTGGCGCTGTAGCCCGGAAGAAAACCCGGCGTCTCGATGATGGCGCCAATACTCTCCGGCGCTTCGATCTCTTTCCCGATCTGCTTTCCATCCACAAAAACCGCGCCATCGTCCACCCGGAGAAATCCGCAGATGCATTTGAACAGAACCGTCTTGCCGCTTCCGTTTCTTCCGATCATTCCGTGAATTTTTCCTTTTTCAAAGCTCAGGCTGATCCCGTCCAGCGCCGCGTAGCTGCCAAACTTTTTTGTCACGTTTTCTATTCTTATCTTTTCTTCCATTCTTTCAGATTTCCTCCACAAAGTTCAGATCCTTTTTCCGGATCCCGAGATACGAAAGGATCGTGCATGCGCCGATGACAATTGCAAAGACACTGTAAACATATGCTATCGACGGCCCGTTTCCATACCCCTGCCACTTGTAGCTTGCAATATTCATCCAAAGCGGCGGCGCGCAGTAATAGCCGATTGTGATGCTGGAAAATTTGCTCAGCAGAAGCGCGGTGAGTGCGATGCCGCAGTTGATGACGATTCCAAATCCTCTGTGTACCAGAAAATTTCCTGCATAACTCACAACGCCTGTCATAACCGACAGGCACCAGATCGCAAGCATTGTGAGCCCCATGGCCTCCTGCGGCGAAAATCTCGAAAGGATCAGGTAATCCAACGGTTCCTGGTCAAAGGTATATGCCGCATTCGTCTGAGCCAGCGTACTGATCACCTTCCCCCATCCGGTTTCCCACCCTACATTCGGAAACACAAGCAGTACCGGAATCATACTTAAGCATATGGTGTAAAAAAAGGAAACAACCACAATGTACAGCATGTTTCCCCAAAACCAGCTTTTCCGCCCGGCCCGCAGAATCTGCCACCCGCTGTTCGGTTCCAGAAACGGAGCATCACAGAAAAGCAACAGAGCCCCAAAAGCGATGATAATCTGGTCTCCATTATATCTGGTCATAAACGGCAGCATCCAAAAAGTCACATCAACTCCGGTCTGCTCGCAGAAGCCTCGAATACCCGCCGTCATTACATGAAAAAGGATCGCAATCCACAACAGCGCAACATAAAACCGTGGTGTTGTGAATGTTTTCCGCAAACGTATCTGACATACCCGAAGGCTCATCCGTATTCTATCCATTCTGCGCCCTCCTCTTTACCACTTGTACGAAAATTACACCTTCCATCCCTGTAAGAATAAGGAAATAACCAGCTATCACAAAAAAGTCTTTAAAATTCCGTATACTTCCCCCATGGAGCTGGTACCACCTCATCTGACCCGGCAGCTGCAGCGCTTCTGCTACAAGCTGGCTTGCATAATAAAAAAGAGCCGGTGTGCTGACCAGCACGAACAGATTTTTTATTTTCCCCGATATCATAAGCGCAAAAACTGCCATAAATGCATATTTGACAGCCTCAACTCCAAATCTTGCGGCAAGGTAAAACGGCAGAACGAGTCCATTTCCATAGCTTAAACCGCCTGTTAATGTTTCAAGCTCTTCTTTTTTTATCCACGGTATTTTTAATGCCAAAACGCCATAAACAACTGCCATTCCCAGAAAAATGCTGATCACAGAGCCGAAAAAGGCAACCACCAGATGCGACCAGCAATATGCTGTTCTCCCTATGCGTGTCTCAATGCATCTAAGATAGCCATTTCTGCTGTCTTCCCAATAGCTCAGCGCAAACGGCAGCACAGCCAGCACAGAAAACACTTCAAAAAATGCACCCACACCATGGCTGCTGACAACCAGGTAATATACCGATACATTCCACCGGCTCTGCATTGCTTCCTGACTGATGTTCAACACAGTAACCAGTATCGCACCTGCGATGGCAAAATAAAATTTTCCTGATAAAAACATTCTTTTAAAATCCATTTTTATCATTCGAAAAAAATTCATGAAAGATCACCTTCTTTCTGTTTTGATTTTCGAGATGGTTTTATCGGTTGATATATTCCATCCCTTGAAACTTCTCTTCGCCTCTATAAAAGATGTGACCCCGCTTAGCCCGGAGCCACATCTTTCACAAAAGTAATTTATTCTTTGAGTAAATCATAAAGCTCAGACAAACTCACCCCGCAATTTCCCGTCCATCCAGTGCATTGATGTAAACATACTGTTCGATCTCATCTTCTATAAATCGAAACTGCCACGCAGGAATCATATCACACATCCAATGCCCCGTTTCATTTCTTCCCGTTGTCATTGGGTAATAAATCAGTTTCATCTGATCCAGCGTAATCGGCTCGGCAATTGCCAAATCATACTTATTTCTCAGCGTTTCCAAAATAATATCTTTTTCCGCAAGAGATACCGGTTCCTTTTCCCGAATAGCATAGTGATTAACTGCTTGAAGATATTGAATTCCGCCCTCCGTTATAACAGCCTGTATTTTAGATGACGGAATATAAAGATCATCCTGCCGGTTAATTTCATTGCATAATACAGGAACCCCATTCAGATATCCCTGAAAAAACAACAGGAAGCAATCATCTGCTTTTGACCACTCATATTTCTGAATCTTCTGAGGCTTTAGCAATTCTCCATTCTCGATTGCCTGTTCCATTAATTCCTGCTGTTTTTCCATCTGTTTATACGAAAAACTGTATTTACTGGTCAATTCAACTTTTTCCCAGTCTCCAATCCATCTAACAAACTCTTTTCCTTCCTCTATCAGCTTTTCTTCGTCTTCCAATGAAATTTCCTGCTCATTGTCTCTGACCAAAATCCCTTCACCATAGGCTGATGTAATATATTCAACAGGTAAATTATAATAAACTTTTTTCCCTTCTTCCGTTTCCACTCCTAATATATTACTGACAGACACCGTTCCATTTTGATTTTTTAATTGTTCACCAAGTGTTCCCTCATACGAATAACAAACATCCGGCTCTCCCATGTCTCCTTTTCTTGTTTCCAATCCACTTTCCGGAATTTTCCCAAGTATTTTATTGAACACACTTTCTCCTTGAAATCCATCCACTTCTATCACACATTTTTCAAACTCGTTCCATTTTTTGTCCGGCATGTCAACAACCGCATCAATTTTTGCCTGGCTGCCAAGCTGAAAACGGATGTGCTCACCATTGCTTAATTCCTGATCCTTTTCATGTGTCACATTTGTTTCCGTTTCATCATTGCTGATAGAACTATTCCGTTCTTCTCCATTTTCCTGTTTTTCTACTTGCTGCAAATTTTCTGCCTCATTCCACATATTCTGACAACCCGTAAGAATCAACAATATCGTCAGAACTCCCAACACTTTCTTTCCCATATATCCCCTCTTTTCAAAATTTCGTTCTTTCTCTTCTGTTACTCGAAGCATAACGAAAATTTTCTCCATCGTCAACGGATCTGGGATATCATGCTCTATCTGGGATAATCGGTACAGATAGCAAAAAACATAAGACTTTGTTCTTTGAAATCCGCATTTTTTTTGCTTCCTTCATACAAACAAAGTCTTTTTTATTACGTTTTATCTTATTTTATCGGAAATACTGCCTCTGCGCAAAACAAATCTCCTGCCTCATAATACTTTAACGCGCCACCTACCTTTTGCATCGTCCGTTTTACACTTTTATGCCCAATCCCGTGGCTGCTTGTATCTTTCTTCGTCGTATTCAAACTTGAATTTTCATTTAAAACAGATTTCTCTATTTTGTTTTGAATCTCCAACCGAAGATATCCCATTTTTTCCTCTACAAAAATTATAATTTCTTTCTTCTCTGTAACTTTCCGCTCTGCTTCAATCGCATTATCCATAAGATTTCCAAACACAGAGCAAAACTCCAAATCATCAATTCCTTCCATTTTGCTCAGAATCGTACATTTCACATCTACTTTTTCACTTCTCGCAAGAGTAATTTTTGTATTAATCATAGAATCCACATAACTGTTTCCGGTCTGAATCAGTGTCTGCACATCTTCAATTTTCTGATTAATTTTTTCCCATACCTTTACCATTTCCGACTGCGGCATGGTCTCCATTGCCTCTTGCAGAGGTAAAAGATAATTTTTCAAATCATGTTTAAATTCTCGTAATTCTTCATTACTTCTCTTAATAATTTCCATACTTTCCTTTGAATATTTCTCTTTTTCTTTCATCAGTTCATATTCTAGCTTTGTTTGATTATCCTTGCTCATTTGCTGTACTATAAAGTACATAATCAGGCACATCAGCCAGATACAGCATACGCACAGCAAAATCCATTTCTGTTCCTGCATCTGCACACTTGGCAGATCTCTTACTACCAAAATCATAGTATCTCCCGCAATAATTGAGAAAACAAGGTTGCATCCCATGACAATCCATTGCCAGCTTATCAGATTCTCTCGTTCAAACAAAAGACTATTTAGTAATTTACCAACAAAAAAATAAGAAATTTTTGATAATAGCACGAGCGCAATTCTTACTGTATCCTGATCTTGAATAAACGATGCAACACTTTCTTGAAGGATAAAACTGCCGCCGAAAAGGATCGCTGTGTTTACCATCATCAATACTGCTCTCGCAACTACCGCTGCAGTAACCTTTCTCAGAACACTTCCCTGTGTACCCACCATCAAATAGACAAAAAGCCAAATCAATGTGATCCACATTTCCCACCTGTCATATAACGCAGGATACTTTTCCAACGCAGGAAAGATTAGCCCAAATAGCACTGCAATTCCCCACAAAACTTTACCTTTTTTCCCTCTGGGTTTCTGCTGCATAAAATCCATGCAGAATTCCAACAAAAGTATGTTTTCCCAAACAGAAATTGCAAGTTCAAAGACCTTCCAAAATGCTGCACTCATTCCATCACCACTCCCATAATTTTCATTCGAACCTGATTCAGATAATTTCTGCTGACAGGAATGCTTTTCCCGTTCAATAGCAGAAGTTCTTTTTCGCGCAACCGATATACATAGTTCATGTTAACCAAATATCCTTTATGGGTCCTTACAAATTTATGCGCTTCTAGTTTTTTCTCCGCTTCTGACATTTTCATCCTTACGCGAATCGCCTCATCCCTCGTATCTTTTTCCCGATAAAAAAGCAGATAGTTCTTCTCGCTCTCCACAAACCAGATATCACGCAATGCAAGTTTTACACTCTGACGCCCTGTCTGCAGTTCTATTTGGGGAACTTTCTTTCCTGCCTTTTTCTGCAGTTCCAGCAGCTGCGGCTCCAGTTCCTCATCCAGATGTGCCTTGCGGATAAAAAAGAATGGATGATACACCAATGACTGAAACACCAGATCATCCTTATTCGATACAAACACAATGCAACATTCCCTGTTCCACTTTTTCAGATACGATGCAACCTCAAATCCATTCACTTCCGGCATATCGATATCAATAAAAAAAACAGAAATCTCATCAAGATTTTTGATTCCTTCCAGCATCTCCTTCGCAGATACGTAGCACTCCATTTCCACTGCAATCTTATGTTTCTGACATAAACCTCGAATTCTGATTTCCAGTTTATCTAAAAATGCTTTATCATCATCGCATAAAATTAAATTCATTATTTTCCCCCATACTCTTCTTATCGAAGATTCTACTTCTCAACAGCATACCAAATTTTTTCTTTTACCTCAAGCAATCTGGGATAACCCGCAGTATTTGGGATAAGCCGCAACGTAAAACAGCACCCGAATCATTTTGACTGATGCAGGTGCTGAAATGTATGGATTCTTTTTTCTGTGTTACGCCACGACATCCTCGAACTGCGAATTGTAAAGGTTTGCATAGAACCCATTCTTCGCGAGCAGCTCTTCATGGTTGCCCTGCTCGATGATATCTCCGTCCTTCATGACAAGAATCAGATCCGCATCGCGAATCGTAGACAGCCGATGGGCAATGACAAAGCTTGTTCTGCCCTTCATCAGGTTATCCATTGCTTTCTGGATCTCGATCTCTGTTCTGGTGTCAACGGATGAGGTCGCCTCATCGAGAATCAGGATCTTATTGTCTGCAAGAATTGCTCTTGCGATCGTCAGAAGCTGTTTCTGTCCCTGGGATACATTACTTGCATCCTCATTCAGCTCCATCTGGTAGCCGCCCGGCAGGGTCTGAATGAAATGGTGTGCCCGCGCAGCCTTCGCCGCTGCAATAACTTCCTCATCCGTGGCATCTGGCCGGCCGTAGCGGATATTTTCCATGATACTGCCTTTGAACAGCCACGTATCCTGCAGCACCATACCAAAAGCATCGCGAAGCTCTCTGCGGTTGAAATCCCTGATATTGTGGTCATCCAGAAGAATTGCTCCGCTGTTTACATCATAATAACGCATCAGCAGCTTAACCATCGTCGTTTTTCCTGCTCCGGTCGGGCCGACAATGGCAATTTTCTGACCCGGTTTTACCTGCGCGCAGAAATCATGAATGATGATCTGATCCGGATTGTATCCGAACTGTACATGATCAAAGGTTACCGCTCCTGTTACCGTCCCAATATCAGCCGGATTTTCCGTGGTCTGATCCTCTTCCTCTTCGTTCAGGAATTCAAAGACACGCTCGGATGCCGCCGACATCGACTGTACCATGTTGATCACCTGCGCAATCTGCTGGATTGGCTGGGTAAAGTTTTTTACATACTGGATGAATGCCTGGATGTCACCGATTGTAACCACGTTTCGAATTGCCAGCAGGCCTCCGGTCAGCGCCACACAGGCGTAGCCCAAATTCCCGACAAACATCATAATTGGCTGCATCATACCGGATAAGAACTGCGATTTCCATGCGGAATCATAGAGAATGCTGTTGGTTTTCTCGAACTCTGCAATGGTATCCTTTTCACGGTTAAATGCCTTAATTACAAGATGGCCGCCGTAAACCTCCTCAACCTGTCCATTAATATGACCCAGATATTCCTGCTGGTCACGGAAGAATTTCTGGGATTTCTTCGTCACCAGTCCGATCAGCCCCATGGAAATCGGCAGGATCACAAGTGCGATCAGCGTCATCAGCGGAGAGATACTCAGCATCATGATCAGAACGCCGACCAGCGTTGCCACAGACGTGATAATTGTAGTAATACTCTGGTTCAGTCCCTGACCCAGTGTGTCGACATCGTTGGTAATACGTGAGAGCACTTCGCCATAGGTACGGCTCTCAAAATATTTCATCGGCATGCGGTTGATTTTCTCCGAAATTTCCTTTCGAAGCCGATAACATACCTTCTGGGTAACACCGGTCATGATCCAGCCCTGGATGAAACTGAACAGGGCGCTCATCAGATACAGGCCAAGGGTAAACAGCAGAATTTTTCCGATTTTCGTAAAGTCAATGCTGCCTGTCCCTCTGATTTTTTCCATCAGTCCCTCGGACAATGCCGTTGTTGCTTTTCCGAGGATTTTTGGTCCCGCAACGTTGAACACGGTCGAACATGCGGCACAGAGCATAACGACAAAAATCGCAATTTTATATTTTCCGATGTACTGTGCAAGCTGTTTGATCGATTTTTTCAGATTTTTCGGCTTCTCGCCCGGCTGCATACCGCGGCCCATGCCTCCCATCGGTCCTCTTTTGCGCGGCTGCTGATTTCTCTTGTCACTCATGGTCAGCCACCTCACTTTCTATTCCAAGCTCCTTTGCCGAAAGCTGGGATTTTGCAATCTCCTGATAAACCTTACAGTTCTTCAGCAGTTCCTCATGCGTACCTTTTCCGACTACCTTTCCGTCATCGAGCACCAGAATCTGCTCCGCATGGAGAATCGTGCTGATCCGCTGTGCCACGATGATCACGGTGCTGTCTTTGACATTCTCCGCCAGTGCTTTTCGAAGCGCCGCATCTGTTTTCAGGTCAAGTGCAGAAAAGCTGTCATCGAAAATAAAGATTTTCGGATCCTTTGCAATCGCACGCGCAATCGCCAGACGCTGCTTCTGTCCGCCGGACACATTCGTTCCGCCCTGGGAAATCGCGGTCTCATATTTATCATCTTTTGCTTCAATAAACTCTGTTGCCTGTGCAATCGCGGCTGCTTTTTCGATCTCGGCATCGGTTGCATTTTCTTTTCCGAAGCGCAGGTTCGATGCGATCGTTCCCGAGAACAGCACGCCTTTCTGCGGCACAAAGCCAATCTCGTCGCGCAGATCCTTCATGGTAATGTTTCGGATATCTTTCCCATCCAGGGTAATCTGTCCGCCCGTCACATCGTAAAGACGCGGAATCAGGTTTACCAGCGTTGATTTTCCGCAGCCGGTACTTCCGATAATTGCCGTTGTCTTTCCCGGCTCCGCCACGAAATCAATATCATGCAATACATCCTCTTCTGCTCCCGGATACCGGAAATTGACATGGCAAAAGCGAACAACACCATTGTGTACGTCTAATTTTTCCGGCGTTTTAGCATCCTGAATCGAAAGCTCTGTCCGGATAACCTCATCGATACGACCTGCGGCAACCGCAGCACGCGGCAGCATGATAGACATCATCGTCAGCATCAGGAAGGACATAACAATCATCATGGCATAGGTAATGAACGCTGTCATTGCGCCGACCTGCATCGTACCCTCATTGATTCTGTGTGCACCAAACCAGACAATTCCTACGGTCAGTACATTCATAATCATCATCATACCGGGCATCATAAAGGTCATGACACGATTGGTAAACAGTGTCGTCCCGGTCAGCTCCCGGTTTGCCGTATCAAAGCGTTCTTCTTCTTTATCCTCTCTTCCGAATGCACGGATAACGGAAAGTCCGGTCAGGATCTCACGGGAGACCAGATTGATGTTATCTACCAGCTTCTGCATCTGTTTGAATTTCGGCATTGTAATAGATACAAGCAGCATGACATAGCTGATAATCACAATAATTGCCAGTACGATAATCCAGCCCATGCCGGCCCCTGTTTTTACCACCTTGACCACACCGCCAATACCAAGAATCGGCGCATACGCAATCATGCGCAGCAGCAGCACCGATACCATCTGGATCTGCTGGATGTCATTGGTACTTCGCGTAATCAGAGATGCGGTGGAGAATTGATCCATTTCCGCATTGGAAAACCCAACAACCTTTTTGAACACCTGATCTCTCAGATCACGACCGATTCCGGCAGCGACACGGGATGCAAACAGTCCGACAAAAACCGTTACCACACCCATCAGAAGTGCCATGCCGACCATCTTAAGACCCGCCGTCAGAAGATACGACTTCTGAATCCGGTCGATATCAAGTCCCGCCGCTTTATCTGCGGAAACCGCATAGGCAATTCCCATCGATTTTACCAGGGAGCTTCCCATCGTATCGAGCGTTTTTTCCATGCTATCGCGCATCGAAAGCACGTCATCCTTCTCCATCTGTCCACTCTCGAGCATAGACGCAAAAATCGGACGGACATCTACGCAGGTCACTTCCACCTTGTTTCCATCCTCATCTTCTTTTTCCTGCCGGAAGCTCTTCAGCTCCACATGCATCATCTCTCCGATCTGCTCTATCGTCATGTTTTCAAACACGGACGCATCCTGACCGGTCTGCTGTGCCACGAGCTGTTTGAAGGCAGTTTCCTCCATCGCACCCATCTGGTAATTCATAAGGAGTGCAACGGTCAGCGTTTCATCCGCTGTATCTAGTTCTTTTTCGGAAGCTTTGTTCCGTTCGTAATAGCCGTCCTTTTTCGTATAAAGGCTTTCCCACAAGTCTGCCTCATCATCCGTCATGATGAACTTTGCTGTCTGAAATTCTTCCTCTGTGATTCGTTTCGGTGTAACGTGCTCAACACCGCTGTTCTGAATGCCCACATCGATGATGTCGGATGTATACGACGGGAGCGACAGGTCGCACCACGCCTGGACAAACAGAAGCACAAGAATCACGAGAATCGATTTCCAGTACGGGATCATGTTCTTGAAAATCTTACTCATTTTTCCCCTTTCTGTCTTTTTTTGTGTACCAGCTTGCCGGCACACTAATTCTGTCGTTTTCGGGTGTCAATTTCTTTTTCTGCGATCTCATAGATACGATCCAGATAATCAACCAGCTGATCTATATCCTCTTCCTTTAACTGTGACATCACAGAGCAGCCAAAGTCCTGCATTCTGTCCCGTACCTCTTCCCCCTTTTTCCAGCCCTTCTCTGTCAGACTGATATACGTATTTCTGCGGTCTTTTTTGTCAACGCTCCGCTCTACATATCCTTTTTCTTCCAGCCCGCGCAGTGTGCGCGACACAGCCGGCGGAAGTGTTTTGGTCTTCGCCGCCAGCTCTGAGCTTGTAATTTTTCCGTTTTCTCCCATTTGCAAAATCGCACCCATAACGGAAAATTCGGAACTGCTGAGTCCCGGAATCAGGTCTGATACGTTCAGTTTTTTAAACTGGTGCACCGCACGAAACAGTTTTTCAAATGCATCTTTCATATTATCCCCCTCCTTTTTGCGCAAATACTTAACAGTGTTATTTATTTACGCATGTTAAATAATAACACCGGCAAATTTCCATGTCAAGAAATTTGCCGGTGTTTATGTTTTTTTTAGAATTTACGCTACTCAAATAGAATTTGACAAACGCTGCCATTTTGTTTAGATTAGAAGCAAATACGAAAGGACATCTTCATTCCCATGCCAGGTTTTATTTTACATCTCACCGCAGCCCAAATGCTGTTAAAGCACCTCCCGTCCCACCCGGATTTTCCATATCCGATTTCATCGGTAAATGATTTTCTAATCGGAAATCTTCTGCCGGATGCGACGCAGCAGAAAGAATCCTCCCATTTCCGCGATCCGCTTTACCGCGAAAAAATGATGGTATTCCCGGATCTTACACGGTTTACAGCGAAATACCGTTCACTTCTGCCAGATTCGAGCGCACTGGGATATTATTTTCATCTTTATATTGACCGGAAATTTTTTAAGGATTTCATTCCTCAGATTGTGGAATTTTATAATGCGGATGGGGAAATTACAGATATGAGAGATGAGATTACAACGGTTTATATCAAAAAATCGCGGACATCCATTCCTTTTTCCAGATATCTCACGGAGGAGTATTATTACGGGGACTATACACGAATGAATACATATCTTGTCAACCGCTATTGCATCCCGCTCGATCTCAATCCTAACGTCACGAACCCTGGAATCACAGAAATTCCGTATGAGAACGTCCAACAGGTACTTGACCTCCTCCATCACTTCCTCTCCGTCCCGCCGGAAGCCGCGCAGGATCTGAAGGTCTTTCCGCTTGAAGAGCTGCTTGCGGCACTGGAGCAATATGTAGAAGAGTTTTTGGCTGTGCCGAATAAGTATATTCCATAATTTTCCATTTAAAAAGGAGCAGAATCCACACCGGATTCCGCTCCTTTTTCAGAATGTAATTTTTCCGTTTTCTCTTACACTACCTCTTGAACGATCCCTTCTCTGTCATCCGTATCCATTTGTTTTTTTCTTCGATATTCCGTCGGTGTCCTCCCATAATATTTCTTAAATGTTTTGCAAAAATAATCCATATTTTCAAATCCCGTCTCGCCGGAAATTACAGTTATCTTTTTCTCCGTCGTGGCCAGAAGCTTTGCAGCCTCCTGCAGACGATACTTCACCAGATAATGCACCGGCGTATCGTGAAGATATCTTCGGAACAGATTCAATGCCGTACTTTTGCTCACCATAGCCTGCCCGGCGATATCCTCCAAGGTAAGATTTTGTCGGAAATTTTGATGAATATATTGCATCATCAGCTGTGTTCTTCCCTGTGAGGATGCCGTATTTTCTCTTTTTTTCTGCAGCACTTCCGAATCCATGTGCAAATAAAGCAAGTGCCACAATTCCTGCGTCAGAAATAAAGTAACCAGTTCCCGGTCTTTGTCTGATTCCTGCGCTTTGAGAATTTTCTGCATGAGCTCCAGTGCTTCTGCCTGCCATTTTATTTCCCTGCAAAAGACAATGCAGTCCACCTTACATGCCTGTATCGGTGCAATGTATTTTTTGTAAATCAGGCTGTCTGCCGGAGCGAGAAATGTCGGTTTCAGAACGAAATTTGGCACAATCGCATGGCCTTCAGAAAAATAGCGATGCAAAATCTTTGAGTTAATAAAAATGCCCGTTCCCTGTCCCAGTGAAAACTGCTTTTCGCCAACCCAGAAGGTTGCTGTTCCCTCCTGTACAAAAACAAACTCAAACTCCACATGCCAGTGCCATTCTACACAATGAAAATCAAACAACGCAAGATCGTCGTAATACAATTGAAACGGATACTCACTGTTTCCATGCTGTATCGTTTCCATCATGGTTTCATCCGTTTGGATCTTGTTATAAAATGTATTAAATTCCATCTTTCCCCGCCTCCGTTTTTCAGGCACGCCCCTCTCTATTTTACGATATTATACAATAAACAGACGATATATTCCAGTGAAAGCGACACTATTTTACGTTATTATACAAAAAGAATCGTTGTCGCTCCATGGAACACGGTGAACGGCAACGAAACGAACACTACGGCCGCAGCAGTTCTGCCATTTTAAAAAACGGAGTATATCATCATGAAAAAGAACTACCACAAAACCTTAATTGCCTGTTATCTTGGATTTATCACGCAGGCAATTTCTGCAAATTTTGCACCTTTACTATTTCTTACCTTTCACAGAACTTACCATATTTCTCTTGGAAAAATTGCGTTTATCTCGACAATATTCTTTTTCACACAACTTCTTGTCGATTTGTTCTGTGCCAGATATGTCGATAAAATCGGTTATCGCAGGTGTGTCGTTGCTTCTGAGATTCTTTCCGCCTGCGGCCTGATTGGACTTGCCTTTCTGCCCAATATTCTGCCAAATGCCTATGCAGGAATTTTGCTCAGTGCCATGATCTATGCCGCCGGAAGCGGACTGATTGAGGTTCTTGTCAGCCCAATCGTAGAGGCTTGTCCGTTTGACAATAAGGACAGCGTTATGAGTCTGCTTCACTCCTTTTACTGCTGGGGGTCTGTAGGTGTCATCTTACTCTCCACTGCTTTTCTGGCAGTTTTTGGTATGGAACGCTGGCCGATCCTCGCATGTATCTGGGCTGTACTTCCACTGTACAATACGTTTAATTTCCTTTCCTGCCCGATTGAATCACTCACCGGAAGCGAAGAAGGACTTACCATTCGTCAGCTGTGCCGTCTTCCCATTTTCTGGATTTCCCTTGTTCTTATGGTCTGCGCCGGAGCAAGCGAGATTTCGATGGCGCAATGGGCTTCCGCTTATGCCGAGTCTGCATTAGGTCTCTCAAAAAGCATTGGAGACATTGCAGGACCGTGCCTGTTTGCTGTGATGATGGGCATCAGCAGGACCTTCTATGGTAAATACGGGGAAAAAATTGACTTAACAAAATTTATGATCGCATCCGGTACACTTTGCCTGATCTGTTATCTGGCTGCAGCTCTCGCACCATATCCTCTTTTAAATCTTACAGGCTGCGTTGTGTGTGGTTTCTCCGTAGGAATTATGTGGCCGGGAACCATCAGTATTTCATCCTCTAAAATTCCACTCGGCGGAACTGCACTGTTCGCACTTCTCGCCATGGCCGGAGATATGGGCGGTTCCATTGGCCCATTTGTTATTGGATTTGTCACACAAAACACCGGCGACGATCTGAAGGCAGGTATGCTGGCCGGCTGCATTTTCCCTGCTGTACTGATTTTGTCTGTTTTTCTGCTCCGACAAAGGAACGCAGAGTAAAAATAAGCACCGAAGAGATACTGTAACGTGTCTCAGACACAGGAGCCGGACAGTCCGACTCCTTTTTTTCATGTCTCTGCAATATTTCTCACAACTCCCGAAAACAGAATCGATCCGTCCTGCCCCGTGACAAGAAACAGGAATGGACGATCCAGTACGAAGTCGATTTCGTCGTCCGGTATTTCTGCTGCGGTTTCTGAAACGCCGAGTTCTGTATACGCTGCTCCGGTTACTCCGTTTTCGTCGATTTCAAGCATGGCGGCGTGGTCTGCTTTGCTCAGGTATAAATTCTCTTTGTCCCCTGTTAATGGGCTGAAATCTGCCAGATCCGCATCCAGCGCATCCGTTACACCTAGTGCGCGCACCGTTTCGATCAGGTCTGTTTTTTCCGATACTTTAAATTTAGGAACAGACAGGTTCACCATAGGGGAATACCAGTTATCACTGCTTTCATCCCGCCGTATAACCTTCATCAGATCCGGATCCGATACCAGTTCATTGACATCGGTATTTTCATCCGGAAGCAGGAAATACATGGAGCCGCTGTCCTGAAGGCTAAGGCTGACTGCACGGAAATGTTCGCCCTGGTAGACATCCATCCGTTCCGTTTTTTTCATCATATCCACATCGGTGTCTCCCGCAGTTCCGTGGAACGTTTCCTTCTCTGTATTCACTTCCCAGAAATTTTCCCTCCACATCGCCTTATAATAGATGGTAGATACAAGCTCAAACACGGTATCCGGTGCGATCGCCATGTCTTTCGTATATTCCTTCAAAAGCCCGCCGGTATTATTATCCGTCCAGGTCTGCAATGCCTGATCCATTTCTTTTGATCCTGGCGTTCCTCTGAATGTCGATGCATAGTACTGCTCCGCCAGCCGCTGCAGCGTTGCGTCATTGTATGATTCCTCACTATCGAGCCACAGCGAATTTGCCAGCACACTTTTCAGCGCGGGCGTGTCTGCATAATTGCTTTCCCAGAGTGAAGAAACATTTTCCCGTAAGGTGTCCATGTCCTGCGCACCAAGCATATCCAGAATCTGCTGCCGCGTATTTCCATCCGAAGTTTCCGCCAGCATCGCAAACGCGATATACAGATTGATCGGCGAGCAGACGGTATTTTCATCTTCTGAAACCAGCATTTGTTTCATCAGGTTCTGATAATATGCATCCATTCCCGACTGCAGTTCTGCTGATTTTGCTGTCAACTCCCGGTACGAATCCCACCAGTCCCAGTGTGCATCGCTTTCCATGAATTTCTGTGCATCCATTGTCCGCTCCACAGATGCCGGATAAGCCGCCAGAACCGTCGTTACCCCCGACGGATAACGGACTGCAGAACCCTCCCGACCGTTTCTCCATGTCGCAACCCCCAGCACAGCTCCGCCGATGATCACCGCGCAGGCTGCGGCGGCCGTCCATTTTTTCCATACGCCTCTCCGCGGGTGGCGATCACTCCGTGCTTTTTCCACCATACCAGGCTCCAGATTTCCCAGCACTTCAAACAATTCTTCTTTCTTCATAATTCGAACCCCCTTTCCGTCAAGTGTGTATGCAATTTTCCACGGATCCGGTTTAATGAAACTGAAATATAATTTTCACTTCTTCCCAGCCGCTCCGCGATTTCACCGATACTGTCTACATACCAGTACCGCAGGACAAACATGCATCGTTTCTCCTCCGGCAGCTTCTGCAGAAACTGATTGATCTCCGCGATCAGTTCTTTCATCTCCCACTGCCGCTCAATATCATCTTTCCCCGAAACACATTCTTCCAGCTCGTCCAATACTGTATCCATCTGACTTCCTCCGCGTTTTTTGCGATGCATTTTTCTATACAGATCAAACGAAAGATTTCTCGTTATTTTTCCAAGAAATGTGGATAACAGAGACGGCCGGTGCGGCGGCATAGCGTTCCACGCGTGAAGCCAGGTGTCGTTGACACATTCTTCTGCATCCGCCGGATTCTGCAGAATATTCTGTGCAATGGACGTACAGTATGTACCATATTTCATCGCAGACTCGCTGATCGCTGTTTCGTTCCTGTCCCAGTACATTTGGACAATATGAGTATCCTCCATATGGAAATCCCCCTTTCATCTATCATCACGCCATTTTGCAGAAAATCTTACACTTTTCAAAAGAAATTTCAGTTCAAAAAAGGGCGTGACCAAAGCCACGCCCTTCTATTCTTTTATTTTCTTTATGCCAGAATCGGTTTCAAAGCCTCTGCGAGTTTTTCTTTCTCCGCTTCTGCCTCTGCCAGATCCTTACCAAGTGTTGTGTAGTATACTTTGATTTTCGGCTCTGTTCCGGACGGGCGGACGATGACGGTTTCACCGTTTGCCAGTTTGTAGATCAGAACGTTTGCGGATGGGAGTCCGGTTTCTTCCGGTTTCTCGTAATCGGTTACTTTGACAACAGCGGAACCTGCGATCTCGGTCAGCGGCTCTTTTCGAAGGCCATCCATAATACCGGCCATCTTGTCCATTCCGCTCAGACCCGGGAATTCGAAGCTGTCTACTTTGTTCAGATAACGGCCATACTCGGCATAGATCTCTTCCAGTCTCTGTTTCAGGGAGCTTCCGATGCTTCTGTAATAAGCTGCCATCTCGCAGATCAGCATGGAGCCGATGACTGCGTCTTTATCTCTTACATACGGACCGGCCAGGTATCCGTAGCTCTCCTCGAATCCGAAGATGAAGCGGTCTACTTCGCCGTCTGCCTCAAGGTTTGCAATCTGATCGCCGATCCATTTGAATCCGGTCAGAACGCTGCGGAGCTCAACGCCGTAGTGCTCGGCAACAGCATCTGCCAGTGGTGTGGATACGATGGATTTTACAGCAACCGGTTTCTCCGGCATGGTGCCTTTCTCGATGCGGCCTGCGCAGATGTAGTCGAGAAGCAGAACGCCGACTTCGTTTCCGGTTACCAGCTCATAGCTTCCATCCGGGCACTTCATGGCAATACCAACACGGTCTGCATCCGGGTCGGTAGCCAGCATCAGATCTGCGCCGGTTTCTTTTGCAAGATCCAGGCCCTTTTCCAGTGCTGCAAAGATTTCCGGGTTCGGATAGCTGCAGGTGGTGAAGTATCCGTTCGGGTACTCCTGCTCCGGAACGATGGTAATATCGGTGATGCCGATGTCTTTTAATACGCGCGTAACCGGTACAAGACCAGATCCGTTCAGCGGGCTGTAAACGAGTTTCAGTCCGGCGGTTTTACACAGACCCGGACGAACCTGACGGGATTCGATTGCTTCATACAGGGCATTCTTGCAGTCTTCTCCGACAAAACGGATCAGTCCTTCTTCCACGCCCTCTGCGAACGGCATATATTTTACGCCGGTCAGGATATCGGTTTTCTGAATCTCTGCGTATACGATTGCTGCAGCATCATCGGTCATCTGGCATCCGTCCGGGCCGTAGGCTTTGTAGCCGTTGTATTTTGCCGGGTTGTGGGATGCAGTTACCATGATACCTGCGTTGCAGTTGTAGTAACGGGTTGCAAAGGAAAGTGCCGGTACCGGCATCAGTGCGTCGTAAATTCTGACTTTGATTCCGTTTGCTGCCAGAACGCCTGCTGCTGTTTTTGCGAATACATCGCTCTTGATACGGCTGTCATAGCTGATGGCTACCGTCTGGTTTCCGCCCTGTGTTTTTACCCAGTTTGCAAGACCCTGTGTTGCCTGACGTACTACATAGATATTCATACGGTTTGTTCCTGCGCCAAGCACTCCACGAAGTCCTGCGGTTCCGAATTTCAGAGATACTGCAAAACGATCCTTGATCTCCTCATCGTTTCCTTCAATCCGTGCCAGCTCCGGGTTCAGGTCTGCGTCTTCCAGGTCAGCTTCCAGCCATCTCTTATACTCTTCCAGATACATATCTTTTTTTCTCCTGTTCTATTCTTTATTTGTAACTATTCAACGCCATGCGAAAGAGAAGAAAATCGTGAATCACGCTTGCATGAATGCGCGGCTTTCTGGAATTTCATATGGCGAGAAGCAACATCGAGATGCAGCGCAAGCGGAATCGAGATGGGGTTCTGAATAGTTACCTTTCTTTTATGTCTCACTCTTATGTCCCCATGTAGCGCCACATAAATGTATGTATAGTCATAATATACCATAACTGTCCCAAAACAGCAATTATTTTTGGTAATTTAAGCAAAATTTTACCGATTCTTTTTCTCTTTTTTCGACTCTGTCAGCTGTTTTCAGACAGAATTAGCTAAAACTCTTTTCGTCCAGCCATATCTTTTTGTCATTCGAAATAATATTATTGTTCCAACTAATTTCTCGCACCAGTGGTGCGAGTTTCTATCATTCCGGCAACTTTCCATTCCGACAAGCTCTGGTAATTATGATATATCTTAGTGGGTTACAAAAGCAGAAATCTGCACTTCTCGCGAAAACGCAAATTTCTGCTTTTGTTATGGTATTTATATTAGTTTTTATTCTTCTCCCGGTCTGTGATTGTAGTCAAATCCACATTTTTCCAAAAATGCCCGCGCGATCACGGTTGCCCCGATCTGATTTGGATGGATTCTGTCCCAGGCAATGTAGGAAGAATGGCGGTATTGGAAGTAATCATTAAAAACAGCCTGCAGATCGATGAAACAGCAGCCATATTTTTCAGCCAGCTCACGGCAGATTGCCCCATATGTATCCATACGTTTTCTCATCCAATCCTCTGCATTTGGTTCCATGTAATATGGGGTCATGAGAAAAACACCTTTTACGTTATCTTTTACGGAAAGAATCATCTTCTCGACGTTGGAACGGTACTCCTCCGGCGATACCTGCTCGTCCGGGATAGCCGGGCTGTCGAACTGTCTCCAGACGTCGTTGATGCCGATGCAGATGGATACCCAGTCCGGTTTTAAGGATACGACATCACGGTCGAAGCGCTGCAGCAGGTCGCGGCTTGTGTTTCCGCTGATACCGGAGTTTGTCACGCGAAGATATATCTCCGGGTAGAATGCTGCGAGCATGTTCTCGACAATTCGAACGTAGCTCTTTCCGACATTTTCAAATAAACCTTCCCCCACCGGCTGTGCACTTTCCATATCTGTTACGGAATCTCCTGCAAATACAATCCGGTCCATGTGTTCAAAAATCATTTTTTTGCCTCCCTTGTTCATCAGTAATAGCTCAAAAACCTTCCAAACATCATTATAATCTTGTAATTTCGACGGTGCAAGGCAGATTTTATAAATTCAAAGCGATTTTAAAGCGATCCGGACAGAAAAAAAAATGGCTGCGAAGCACCGTTTTTCAGCACCCCGCAGCCGGGAAATTTCTTTTTTTTGCAGTTGTTCAGAGTCATGCAAAACGGGAGAAACATCGAGACAGGGCTCTGAATCGTCACCATTTTCTATTCAATCCCATCCATATAAGCATTGTAAATCGCCGGGTCAATGTTCTCTTTAATCGACGCATACACGCTCTTCGATGCCTCTCGGATCTCCTCTCTTGTCTGGTCATCGAGTGTCAGAATCTTCGTTCCGCTCTCCTCAATTGTCGCGATCTTGTCGGCGATACGGGCATCGGACTGCTCTCTTGCGTACTCGGTCGCAATCTTTGCGGCCTCTGTCATGATCTCCTGCTCGTCTTCCGGCAGATCCTTGAAGAAATCGTCGTTGACGATCAGGGAAATCAGATGCGGCAGATGGTTCGTCTCCACTACGTAATCCTGCTGCTCATACAGATTATTCGAAACGATGACCTCATACGGGTTCTCCTGCGCATCAATCGTGTGCTGCTGCAGGCCGATGTAAACCTCACTGAAGCTCATCGGCGTCGGGTTGGCACCGATGGCTTTCCAGAATGCCAGATGGTAGCTGTTCTCCATGGTACGGATCTTCTGGCCCTTGAAATCCGAAAAGCTGTAAACCGGCTTATTCGTACTCATGACACGAAATCCCTGATCCGCCATACCGAGCAGGTGATAGCCGCCCTCTGTGTAAACATTGCTGATCAGCTCGTAAAACTCCGGATTATCAATCTTCTCACGGCATTCATCGAGAGAATCAAACACACACGGCAGATCAAACACGGCAAGATCCCCCATAAAGGAAACCTGCGGTGCCGTATTCTGTACGACAAACGGAATATCGCCGTCAGCACACGTTTCCAGCAGATCGCGGTCGCCGCCAAGCGTTGAGTTTGCGTAAACCTGAATTTTCATCCTTCCATCGCTCAGCTCTGAAATCTCTTCCGCAAACTTCTCAGCGAAGATCTGCGTTACCGTGTCCTCCGGGCTCGCCGTTGCCAGCGGCCAGGAATAGCGCTGTGTCGTCTCTCCATCGGAAGAACCGCAGCCGGCAAGCGATGCGCCAAGTGCAACGACAGTAGCAAGTACCGTTGCTGTTCGGAAAAGCTTTTTCTTTTTTGTCATCTTTTTCATTGTTCTTCGCTCCTCCCTATAAAATTCCAATCGAAATCGCCGGAATAAACGTAATCAGCAGCAGTGCCACGAGGAAGAAACCGATCATCGGCATAGCCTTCTTTGCGATCTGCATGACCGGAACCTCGGTCAGGGAGCTTGCCACAAACAGGTTGACCCCGATCGGCGGTGTTACGAAGCCGATTGCCAGATTGACAACCATGATCACACCAAACTGAATCGGATCCATACCGATTGCCTGTACGATCGGCAGAAGGATCGGCGTCAGAATCAGGATCGCCGGAGTCGTATCCATAACCATTCCGACAATCAGCAGGAATACATTGATAATCAGAAGGATCGCAACTGGGCTGTGGAAGTTGTTCAGGATAAACTCGCTGACGGTCTGCGGTACCTGCATCAGCGTCAGCACACGCGAGAATGCCGTAGATGCTGCCAGGATGAACAGGATCGGGGTGAAGGTACGAATTGCCTCAACCAGAATGGACCAGATGTCGCGGATGCGGATACTCCTGTACACAAAAAGGCTGATGATCAATGCATAGAATACGGAGATAACAGCCGCCTCAGTCGGGGAAGCGACACCGCTGTAGATACAGCCAAGGATGATCACCGGACTGAGCAGTGCAAAAAAGCTCTCTTTTAAAACGCGAAGCAGGCCTTTGTCATGCAGCACTTTGACTTCTGCATGGATCTTCTCTTTGTCCTCCCCATACCGTTTGCAGTGATAAACGGCATAAACCATCAGCAGCAGACCGATCATCAGACCCGGTACAATTCCGGCAAGGAACAGGTCACTGACCGAAGCGCCGGAAGCCATACCGTACATGATGAACGGAATACTCGGGGGAATGATAACGCCAAGGCCGCCGGCAACTGCCACAATCGCTGTGGAGAATGTCAGATCATAACCAAGGGTAGTCAGAATCGGGATTGTCATGCTTCCGACAGCGGCAACGGTCGCCGGAGCGGAACCGGAAATCGCACCGTAAAAAAGGCAGGTGACGATAACGGCGCACGGCATACCTGCGGTGAATTTTCCGAGAAAATAGGCAAAGACATCAAACAGTTTTTTGGAGATGCCTCCCTTAGCCATGATGATACCGGAGAGGACGAACATCGGAACTGCCAGCAGAGGGAAGGAATCGAGTCCTCCGAACATGGCACGGATCAGATATTTGGCTCCTACCGTAAAAGACGGGTCAAACACCGACGGAAGCACAGATGTGATTCCAAGTGTAATCGATACCGGAACAGCGATGACCAGCAATGCAACAAAAATCAGAAATAATACTACGACTGGCATTAGCGTTCCTCCTCATTCGAATTTTTAATCGTATGGATGCGGTTGTCGATACCCGCGTTCAGGGCATTTTCTGTGGCGTTATCTGCTCCGGCATTTGCCTCGATGAAGGACTCCGGCGTATTTCGCTCCGGATGCGCCGGGTCGAAAACATTCTCACCGCGTGCCACACGGAACTCGATCATCCACCGCTGCAAAACACGGAAGGCAACCAGTACAAAGGAGACAAGCGGTGCTGCCTGGATAAAATACATCGGGATTTTGCAGGCCGGGGAAAGCTGGCCGCTTTTAACTGACGACATCATATAAGAAAAAGCAAACGGAATCATATAGATGAAAAAAATCAGTTCAAACGTATGATTCACAATTTTGAAGATGGCTTTTCCTCTCCGCGGGAAAATCGCAACAAACTGCTCGATCTTGATGGAAAGGCATTTTTTGCTGCAGTAGCTGACGCTTAAAAAACCGCACCAGATAAAAATATATCTGGTCAGCTCTTCCGACCACGACAGCGACATGCCAAGGACGTAGCGGCAGAAAACCTGAATTCCCATGATCAGCGTCATGGCGATCAGACCGATCACAAGAAGAAATTCTTCCAAGTTTTCATCCAGCCAGTGAAATACTCTCTTCATAAAAGGCATACCTCCGTTAAATTTATAACAGAACAATAATACAAAAGGGACATCGGCATCAACAGCAAAGCTAAAAATACCGGTGTCCCCTAAAGAAAAAACGGTTACATGGCTTTGTGAAGCAGATCCAGAACGGTGCTCAGATCATTCACACCCATCTGACCCGGTGCGGATGCTTTCTTTGCCGCGCCGAAGGTCATGGAAGAGCCAAACACCTCACCGCAAAGACGGCTGATCACGCCGGTGCCTGCCATCGACATGGTGATGATCGGTCTGTCCGCATAATTGGTGGTCATTTCCTCTGTTGCCGCAAGCAGGGTCAGAACGTCTTTCTTATTCTGCGGCATAACAGCGATCTTCGGAATATCTGCGTTCATATCCTGCATTTTGCGCAGTCTGTAGATGATGTCTGCTTTTGCAGGAGTTTTGAAGAAATCATGGTTGGAAGCAACAACCTTTACGCCTGCTGCGTGTGCACCGTCGATGATCTTCTTTACAATGTCATCTCCGGTAAAGATCTCAACATCCACCAGATCCACATATCCGGTCTGTGCTGCTTTGATGTTCAGCTCCGCATAGGCTGTCGGCTCAATCGCTTTTTCACCGCCCTCTTTGGAGGTACGGAATGTCATCAGAAGCGGAATATTGCCGAGTGCTTCGCGGAGGTCTTTTAACACGTCCTCTACCTGTGCAAAGTCGAATACACCCTCGAACCAGTCTACACGCCATTCTACAACGTCAACCGGAATCGAATGGAAAGTTTTTGCTTCTTCGATGATATCGTTTTTGGTAACGCCTACGATCGGAACGATGATCTTCGGTGCACCGGCACCGATTTCAATATCACGAACTTTTACTGTATTCATGTGTTTTTCCTTCTTTCTTCAATATTAACCCTGACTTTTCTTTTGCAGGCTTTTCTTTTTCACGCCCGGATTCCCTGGTACTTCGTACTCCCGCAATCCTTAACCTCATTTTAGTTGTCCTGCTGTGCAAGTTCAACCATTTTTTTATAGCGAATGTTTACAAACAGTCCAAGCGCAACACCAACTGCGGTCAGAACGATGTTCATGGTCATAACGCCGGACGGCTGCATTTTAGATGCTGCGGTCAGGATGGTGTAGTTGCAAAGAGAAGATGCAATCATAACCAGTGCGGTTACGGTTCCTTTGATTTTCGGGAACAGCATATTGCAAACGGAAGTTGCGATCTGAAGCAGTCCGCCTGCGCCTGCCCATCCGATAATGAAAGCACCGGCAATCATCAGCGGTTTGCTCTGTCCCATCAGGACAGCAATCATAGTTACAAGGCAAATGGCCGGGTAAACAACGATGAAACGAACATCTTTGATTTTTCTGGTCAGGAACGCTGTTACGATCAGTGCCAGCATGGTTCCTGCAGAATAATAGGTCTGCATGATGGACGGATCAGCCCAGCCTACATTCTCTTTTGCAAAGTTCTGTGCACAGTTCAGCCACAGCTGGAAGGTACCGGTGCAGGTGAATCCGATCAGGATCATGGCGATGGATTCGAAGGAGAAATGTGTATGTTTCAGACTGTCGATCAGGCCCTCTTTTTTGCCGGATGCTTTCTGGTCAGCGTCTGGCAGCGGGAACAGGAATACCAGTACAAAAAGTACGATATAAGCGATTCCGCATCCGTAGAATAACGGATTGTAGGAGGTAAGGCCTGCTGCTGTAGAAGTAACAGCTACACCAAGAACAAATGGAAGCAGCATCTGAGCAATTGCGATGAAGAATTTGATTCCCATGGTAGCAACGCCAGGAGCTTTGTAAATAATCTCGGATACTGCCGGGTAAATACCGGTATCCAGGAAGGAGTTTGCGATACCGCCGATGATGGCGCATACGTAAGCGATGGTGTAACCGCCGTGTGTTCCTGCATTAAATGCAAGAGCAAGGCCGATCAGGTAAATTGCATAGGAAGCACTTCCGATTGCAGTGGAAATGCGGCGTCCGAGTTTGTCGGACAGAGGACCTGCAAATGGCAGTGCGATCAGACGGCCAAGACCGAGTGCTGCGGAAATTGCGGTAATTGCCATTGCTTCCACTCCCCAAGCTGCTGCCAGAGCCTCTTTGATGACTGCCTGGCCCAGGATGGAGCATCCAACACCGTGGATAAAGTAGTTCAAGTACAGAATTAATGCACTTGGCAGGTATTTCTTGTTCATGGTTTCTCTCCTTTTTAAATAGATTATGTTGAGGTCAAATTGTCTTTTTCCTCTGTTCGGTTCATCCTTTTGTTTTGTCACAAACAACAGATTACCAGTTTCGTGAATGTTAAAAAAATAACATTTGCCTTTATTTTAACAGTGAAAACGTGTACGGTCTAATGCTTTTAAAGGAAAAAACCAATGCATTGAATGCATTGATGTGGTATACTTGAGTTATCATAATAAGAGGAAGCAAAGACTTTCTTACGGAACCATTTTTTCAGGAGGAAAATCCACATGACACTGAATCAGATTCTCTATTTCCGAAAGGTTGCCCGGCTGGAAAATTATCACCAGGCAGCAGAGGAACTTTATATTTCCCAGCCATCCCTGAGCCGTTCGATGGCCGCCCTTGAAAGCGAGCTTGGAATCACGCTGTTTGAAAAGAAAGGGCGCGGTGTTGTCCTTACCAATGCCGGCCGCCTTTTTCTGGAGCATGCAGACCGGATCGCGGGCGACTGTGACATTGCGACAGGTAAAATGAAAGAGCTCGCCTCCGGTGGCGGCAAAATCAATATCGGTTATATTTTTCCACTTGCCGGACATTATATTCCGCACAATGTCCGCACCTTTCTGGACAAAGAAGAAAATAAAAACGTTGCCTTTAGTTTCTGGCAGAACCATACCCCTGCCATTG
Organism: Fusicatenibacter saccharivorans; assembly: GCF_027667425.1. NCBI lineage: Bacteria > Bacillati > Bacillota > Clostridia > Lachnospirales > Lachnospiraceae > Fusicatenibacter > Fusicatenibacter saccharivorans. The sequence continues at coordinate 56,124 of NZ_JAQEGR010000002.1, read as the reverse complement.
CACAGAAGATGAAATCCGGTGAACTCGATCTTGGGTTTGGCGGCTTTTTAAAGCGCGATGACATGGAGTTTTTTCCGTTGATCCAGCAGCCGCTTGTCATCGTATCCCCGGAACAGCATCCGATTGCCGATGAACCGGAGGTTCCGCTTGTAAAGCTTACCCGTTATCCGGTGATCGGCTACGACCGCGCCTCCTGGATGGGAGCTTATACCGGTCATCTCTACCGAAAATATCAGCTTCATCCGAATATTATCATGGAATGCCCGGATGAATATTCGATTGTGGCACTGGTGCGCGAAAATTTCGGTATCGCGCTTATGCCGCGAACCGATATTCTGGAACAGGCAGACGGCATCCGTATCCATACGCTGAACGGTCTCGAGATTTATCATCAGACCTTTATGTTCTGGATGAAGAACCGCTACCGGCTTCCGGCTGTCGAACGGTTTACCGAATATATGAAACAGCACGCTGACATTATCGAAGAAACCGGAAATGATAGCGAAAACGTATCGAAAGTTTATCTGAAAGATATTGTTAATTTTTAGTCGAAAGCGTTATGATGAAATTGTCACAAACAGAGGATTACCGCTCATGTAATGAATAAGGAGAAATTTTCATGAAGAGTGCTTACCCCAAAATTTTTGAGCCAATTACAATCAAACGAACAACGATTAAAAACCGTATTGCAATGACCCCGATGGGAACCAACTACGGTGAGACAAGCGGTGAAATGAGTAACCGTCATATGAACTACTACTCTCTCCGCGCAAAAGGCGGCGTTGGTCTTATTATTCTGGAGAACGCCAACATCGAGTACCCGGTCGGTTCCAACGGAACCAGCCAGATCCGTATCGACCACGACAGCTTTATGCCGCGCTACTATCAGTTAGTCGAAAACCTTCATAAAAACGGTGCTACCGTAGCGATCCAGATCAACCACGCCGGAGCTTCCGCATCTTCCGCAAGAACCGGTATGGAAACCGTTTCTTCTTCCAACATCCCGACAAAAGCCGGCGGAGAAACCCCTCGCCCGATGACAAAAGAAGAAATCATGACAACCGTGAAAAAATACGGCGAAGCTGCAAAACGTGTGCAGGCCATCGGCTTTGATGCCATTGAAATCCACTGCGGCCACTCCTACCTGATGAGCCAGTTTATCTCCCCGTATTACAATAAAAGAACCGATGAATTCGGTGGTTCCGTAGAAAACCGTCTGCGCTTCCCGCGTATGGTTCTCGAAGAAGTACGCAAAAACGTCGGACCGTGGTTCCCGATCATCGTTCGTATCTCTGCCGAGGAGCGTGTTCCGGGCGGAAACACCCTGGAAGATACCCTGAAATACCTGGAGTACCTGGATGAATTCGTAGATATGTACGACGTATCCTGCGGCCTCAACCCATCCCTGCAGTATCAGATCGATTCCAACTTTCTGCCGGACGGATGGCGTTCCTACATGGCAAGAGCCGTAAAAGATAAATTCAAAAAGCCTGTGATCAATGCCGGTAACTACCGCGACCCGAAGGTCGTTGAAAAAGTTCTCGAAAGCGGCGATGTAGATATCGTCGGTATGGGACGCGGCCTGATCGCTGAGCCGAACTGGGTAAAGAAGGTGGAAAACGGCGAGGAAGATATCCTTCGGAAATGCATCTCCTGTAACGTCGGATGTGCCGGAAATCGTATCGGTGTCAACCGCCCGATCCGCTGTACCGTAAACCCGGCTGTTCCGGAAGGCGATGTTTACAAATCACTGAAAGTGAACAAAAACTGTAACGTTGTTGTTGTCGGCGCCGGTACTGCCGGTATGGAAGCAGCCTGCACCGCAGCAGAAGTCGGATGCAACGTTTTCGTACTTGAGAAAAACGATCACATCGGCGGTCTTTCCACTTTCATCTCCGATCTTCCAAGCAAGACCCGTATGAAAGACTTCCCGAAATACCTTGAGGCAAGAGCCGCCAGACTGAAAAACCTGTATATTTTCCTCAACACCGAAGCTACGGTGGATAAGATCAAACAGTTCAAACCGGACATCATTGTAAACTCCACCGGTTCCGTTCCGCTTGTTCCGCCGATCAAAGGCCTGAAAGAGAACATCGATGCCGGAAACGTAAATACCATCTTTGGTATGATCAACAATGTAAACGCCGGAAAATATCCGGAAGAAGCCTGTCAGGGCAAGAAAGTCGTTGTAGTCGGCGGCGGTTCCGTAGGACTTGACGTTATTGAATACTTTGCACCGAGAGGCGCCGAGTGTACCATCATCGATATGCTGCCGCAGATCGGTATGCTTGCAGACCCGATCACCAAATGCTCCATGCGTGAGACACACGACAAATACGGTGTAAAAGAATATGTCAACACTGCTCTTCAGGAAGTAAAAGAAAACGCATTCACTGTAAAGCTTCCAGACGGAACCATCCAGGATCTCACCTTCGATTATGGATTCAACTGCCTTGGAATGCGCTCCAACAACCCGGTTCTGCCGGAGCTTCAGGAAGCATTCGCCGATACCCATACTCATATTTATACCATCGGCGATTCCGTCCGCGCACGCCGCATCATGGAAGGTACCATGGAAGGCCGCGCGATCCTGAATGTACTGGAGTCCCAGGGCTACCTGCATCTGGAGCCGCTTGAGTAATCACTGAATCACTTTCTTACACAATATAAAAAAACAGAAAAGAGGAAAATATCATGCCAAATATTACAGGACATACCGAATTAGTTGGATTAATGGCTTACCCGATCCGTCACACCCAGTCTCCGACAACCCACAACCTTGCATACGACAAAAACGGAGATGACGTCATTCAGCTTGCTTTCGAAGTTGATAACGATTCTTTAAAAGATGCTGTGCAGAGTATCCGCGCGCTGAAAATGCTCGGTTCCAATATTTCCATGCCAAACAAAACTGTTGTCCACAAATATCTGGACGAAGTAGATGAAGCAGCTAAGTTATGCGGCGCTATCAATACCGTAGTCAACCTCCGCGACGAAAACGGTCAGGTAACCGGAAAACTGAAAGGCTACAACACCGATGGTATGGGATACTGGCAGGCACTGACCGAAGAGGGCATCGATTTCAAGGGAATGAAGATGGTCCTGATCGGAACCGGCGGTGCTGCTACTGCAATTGCAGTGCGCGGTGCTCTGGATGGAGTTGCAGAAATTGAAATCTTCAACATCAAAGACAAATTCTACAGCCGTGGAGAGGAAATTGTTGATCTGATCAATAAGAACACCAACTGCAAGGCTACCATGAACGATCTGGCAGACAAAGACCTCCTGAAAGAAAAAATGTACGCAGCTGACCTGTTCTGCGATGCTACCGGCGTAGGAATGCATCCACTCGAAGACCTTTCCAACATTCCTGATCCTTCCTTCTTTAAAAAAGATCTCATCGTAACGGATACCGTTTACGCTCCGCGCGAAACCGTTATGATGAAACAGGCAAAAGAAGCAGGATGTGAGAAAGTATTCAACGGCATGGGCATGATGCTGTTCCAGGCACTCATCGCAATCAAGCTGTACACCGGAAAAGATACTCCGGTTGACTACATGAAAGAGAAACTTGGAATCTGATTTCCGGGCGAATCTTTTCCATCTTAAACCTTAATCAAAAACCAACACGAAAAGAGGAAATGAACTTTGCGTCATTTCCTCTTTTTTTCTTGCTTTCTTTCGGCATCTGGAGTATAATTCACTTCATATAGTAGCAGTTTAAAGTGCTACAGCACGATTTATCATCATGCGGAAATACGAGGAGAGAGAGGATTTCAAACTATGTCAAAACACATCACAGGACACACCGGATTATTATGTTTACTCGGAAGCCCGGTTGCACACAGTGTTTCTCCGGAAATGCACAACGAAGCATGCGACCAGCTCGGCCTTGATTATAGCTACCTTGCCTTTGATGTACCGGAAGACAAAATGCCGCAGGCAGTCGAAGGACTCCGCACCATGGGTGCAAGAGGCTGGAACATCACCATGCCTGGCAAAAATATCATGTGCAAATTGGCAGACAAGGTTTCTCCTGCTTCGGAGATCTCCGGCGCATGTAATACCATCGTCAACGACAACGGCGTTCTCACCGCTTACACCACCGACGGCGTCGGCTTCATGAGAGCAGTTGCAGAAAACGGCGTAGACATCATCGGCAAAAAGATGACTCTGCTCGGTGCCGGCGGCGCTGCTACTGCAATCCTGGTACAGGCAGCCCTCGACGGCGTGGCTGAGATCAATGTATTCAACGTCAGAGACAATTTCTTCGGAAGAGCCGAGGAAATCGTTGCAAAACTCAATGAGCGTACTTCCTGCAAGGTTACCCTGCACGACTTCTCCGATCCGGAAGTCCTTCGCGCATCCATCGCAGACAGCGCCATTCTTGTCAATGGAACTTCCGTCGGAATGGCTCCAAAAACCGAGAACACCATCATCACCGACACAACGATGTTCCACAAAGACCTCTTCGTTTTCGATGTGATCTACAATCCGCAGGAAACCCGCCTGCTGCGTGAGGCAAAAGAGGCTGGATGCAAGACCGGAAACGGTATGTACATGCTGTTATACCAGGGAGCTGCTTCCTTCAAACTGTGGACTGGCGAGGATATGCCGGTTGAGATCATCAAAGAGAAATACTTCTCCGGAAAATAAGAAGAACTCCTGCTTTGCCGAATTTTCCGCCTGCGGCGGGTCGCTTCGGCGACACGCGCAAAAAGCGACACGAACAAGAAACGGCAAAAGGCTTCTGCCACGGATTTTTATCCGCTGGCAGAAGCCTTTTTTATAATCTTTTTTATGATCTTTTTTGATCAGCCCGCTTTCTGTACTTCATCAAGCTGTGCTGTATACAGTTTATAATAATGGCCTTTCTTTGCCATCAGCTCATCATGTGTTCCGCTCTCCATAATACCGCCGTTATCGATATACATAATCTTATCGCAGTTGCGGATCGTAGACAGACGATGCGCAATGATAAATGAGGTTCTGCCCTTCAGCATGGCATTGAGTCCCGTCTGCAGTGCTTTTTCGGTCTGTACGTCAATGCTTGAGGTCGCCTCATCGAGAATCAGAATGGCCGGATCGGAAAGCAGGGTACGCGCAAACGAAATGAGCTGCTTTTGTCCCTGGCTCAGCATGGAACCACGCTCCCTTACCTCCGTCTGATAGCGATCCGGCATTTTGCTGATAAACTCGTCCGCACAGACAGTTCTGCTCGCCTTCACAATCTCCTCATGCGTTGCGTCAAGCTTTCCGTAACGGATATTATCCTCAATATCTCCCGAGAAAATAAAGCTGTCCTGCATCATAATACCCATCTGCTCACGCAGGGAATGAATGGTCACCTGCGAGATATCCTGTCCATCGATCAGGACGCGACCGCCATTGACATTGTAAAACCGTGAAATCAGATTGACAATCGTACTCTTTCCGGCTCCGGTCGGTCCGACAAGCGCCACACTCTCACCCGGTTTTACCGTAAACGAAACATCGTTTAAGATCTGTTTTGACGCATCGTACGAGAAATTTACGTGATCGAAGGTCACCTCACCGCGGATTTTTGGCATTTCAACGGCATCTTTTGCATCCTTTACCGTCACCGGCTCATCCATCGTCTCAAAGATACGTTCCAGATACGCAATGTTGTTGATAAAGTTATTGAAGATGTTTCCAAGGTTCATGATCGGCTGCCAGAAATACGATGCATAGCTCGAAATCGCTACAATCGTACCAACCGACTTATTTCCCTGCCCGAAAAGGATCAGACCGGACAGAAAAATGGCAGCACGCACGCAGACGGAAATTGAATCGATACCCGGCCATACCAGGTTGGAATAGCGAACTGCTGTATTCCATGTTCTGCGGCAATCCTTGGAAAGATCTTTGAAAATCTCCGCATTCTCATCCTCTCGTGCAAAGATCTGCGTAATGCGGGCTCCGACAATATTCTCCTGCAGATAGGCATTCAGGTTTGAGTTCTTGTTCGAAACTGCCTGCCATGCACGTCTCTGTTTATTCTTGATCCAGACCATGAAAACGCACAGCACCGGCACGCCGCAGAGCACGACAAATGCCATCTGCACATCAACCAGAAACATGAAAATCACGATAAACAGAAGGTTGAAGCTCTCCAGAACGATGTTGATCAGACCATTTGACAGCATATCCGACACCGAGTTGACGTAATTGACAACCCGAATCAGGATCTTGCCGTGCGGGCGGTCATCGTAATACTGGAACGGCAGCTCCTGCAGATGTGCAAACAAATCTTTTCGGATATCATAGATGATACTCTGACTGACATCCACCATAATGCGGCTTCGGATTGTTGTGAAGATCACGCTCACCAGATAGATGCCGACCAGCATTCCCACAAGAGAAAATAAAAGCCTCTCGTTTTTCTCCGGAATTGCAAGGTCCAGCGCCCGCTGGATAATCATCGGCGCCACATAGCCGGACGCACCGCCGATGCCACTCAAAAGGATCGCAAAAACCATCCGTTTTGCATATTTTTTGATATAGGATGAAGCTCTGAGCAGATGCTTGATGTCAAACGGCTCTTCGAGCACTTCATCCTGCTTGTATGTATTTTTTGCCATTGCTTCCCCTCCTACAGTTCATCCACACCGGTCTGCAGCTTCACCAGTTCATAATAGTAACCCTTCTTCTCCATCAGTTCCTCATGTGTTCCCATTTCTTCAATATAGCCATTTTGCAGAACAATAATCTTGTCCGCTGTTTTCGTTGTCGAAATTCGCTGTGCAATCACAATCTTGGTACATGGAAAATCAAGCTCCCGTAAGGACTGCTGAATCTGTTTCTCTGTTTCCATATCAACCGCCGATGTTGTATCGTCAAGAATCAGAACCGATGGACGGATCGCCAGTGCTCTTGCCAGAGAAATTCTCTGCTTCTGGCCTCCGGAAAGACCAACACCGCGCTCTCCAACCAGGGTATCGTAGCCCTCCGGCATCTTTGAAATGAAATCTGCCGCAGCGGAATACCTTGCAAACTTGACAACCTCGTTCATCTTGATCGAATCATCGCCGTAGGCAATGTTTCCCTCGATCGTGTCAGAATACAGCAGAACATCCTGCGTGGCAAGTCCGATCTGTTTTCGGAGATCATACAGCTTCAGCTGTTCTACAGGAATTCCGTCAATCCGGATCTGTCCTTCTGTCGGCTCATAAAACCGCGGGATCAGATTGATCAGCGATGTCTTGCCGCAGCCGGTCTCGCCCATGATCGCAACCGTCTCGTTCGGATGGGCCGTGAAGGAAATATTGTGCAGAACCGGCAAATCACCATCCTCGTATTGGAAGGAAACGTTATCAAACTCGATTTTGCCTTCAAACCGCTCCGGATGGGAAACGGCATTTTCTTCGTCCCTGATTTTCGGTTCGGAGTAATACAGCTCCATGACCTTTTTCGACGCTGCTGAGAACCGCTGAAATTCGTTCATGATATTTCCCATCTGACGCATCGGATTGGCGATTGCCCAGATGAGGCCTGAAAATGCCACATAGTCTCCCATAGTAAGCTGTCCTCTGATCATAAAAACACCGCCGACTGCGAGCAGGACAACCGGCATCAGGTTCGCAATACTCTCGACAATCGGGAAAAATTTCAGCCATACCATTCCGGTTGCCTTATTCGTCTCCGCATAGTCGGTATTGGCACGGTCGAATTTCTCGATTTCGTAATCTTCTCTTGCAAACGCTTTGACAACGCGGTTTCCGGAAATATTCTCCTGTGCGCATGTATTCATCTGTGCCAGTTTTTCACGCAGCGCCGCATGCATCGGGGCAACGCGGTTCCGGAACAGATAGATAATCCAGAATACAAACGGTGAAATCACAAGAACGCACAGTGCCAGCTTCCAGTTCGTATACAGGAAGAAAACGGCCGCTGCAGCAAACAGAGAAAATGACTCAACCACCATTCGTACAACCCATGCAACCATGTGACGCACCGCATCCAGGTCTCCTGTCTGCCGTGTCATCAGATCTCCTGTCCGATAGGTACTGTAAAACGTCATATCCTGACGCTGAAGCTTGTCGTACAGATAATTCCGCACCCGGTACAGAACACTCTGCGACACCGTCTCATAGATCATACAGCTGCCATAAACAACGATAACACGCAGGAACGTAAAGCCGACCATCGCAAACAGCAAGCGGTAAAGCAGGTCACGGTGTACCTGAAGATTTGTCGCCGCGTTCTCCCCAGTTAAAAACAGATCCACAATTTTTCCCGAAAAATAGGGAATCGTAAGCTGCAGAATATTGTACAAAACGGTTCCGAGAATACCGACAAAGTACAGCGCCCGTTTTCCCTCCATGTTTTCCCACAGCCACGCAATTTTGTTTTTCGGGAATTGTTTCGTGTTGCTTTTCATGTTTTCATATCCCCCCTTATCTTAGGAAATTGAGTTACCAAATTCAGCATTAATTTTCTTTCAAATGCTTTCGCCATTGTATCAATTTTCATTTGGATATGATATAATGCGACTGTACAAAAATAGAATGTTTCTATTTTTCCGAAACTGATATTCCCAGAAAAATACTGAATATTTTTTACCTGAAGGGGGACTTTTCCGTTGAAGAATCTTTTTGAATACAGTGACATCCTGCACTCGCCGATTGAAGCCTTTTCCTGCTGCTCCGACAGTTTTTCCATGCCGGTCAAATCCCACTGGCACTATTTTACGGAGGTTCTTTATCTGCAGGAAGGTTCTCTTCTCGTGAGCTGCAACGATTCCGTCTACCACATAAAACCGGGCTCTTTCATCCTGTTTCCTCCACAGACGGTCCACGCACTTGCCGCAGACCAGGATCGGCCATTCCGCTATTTCTGTATCAAATTCAACCTGAACCGCATCCAGCTCACCGGAAGCTACCTTCCGAACCTGAGCTTTGCTTTCCATAAAATCGCCACAATGACCTATCCTTCGCTTTTGTTTACGCAGGAAGATCTCTCAGAGCTGAATCTCCATGATTTTTTTGTAACCCTTGAGAGGGAGGCTCTTGAAAAGAAATACGGTTATGATGCCTATATCTATTCTCTCTTTTCCACACTGTTTCTCCGGCTTCTGCGTATCTGGCACTGCCAGGGAATCTGTTTCAATCCCGAATCGATTTCCGAGAGTGAGGAACAGAGTATGCAGGATATCCTCGTCTATCTCGACCGCCATTCCCAGGAAAACATCAATATCGAGGCACTGGCACATAAATACAACATGAGCTACTCCTATTTTGCCAAACTTTTTCTGAAGCATTACGGGCAGAGCTGTAAGCAGTATATCGAGTTTATCCGCCTGAACAAGGTTGAAAACCTGCTTCTTTTTACCGACTATGACCTGAACTATATTGCAGCCGAGACCGGCTTTGCGGACTGCAGTCATCTGATCCGCACCTTTAAAAAGCGGTACCAGATCACCCCGCGGCAATTCCGTCAAAAGCACCAGACCACGGTTTCCTCGTCTCTCCCGGCGAAGCTGGGATAATCTGAAAATGAAAAAACCCTGCAAAAAAGAGCGTTGCCATAAGAAAACATGAAAAAAACCAGTAAAATCAATGTTTTTTAGGGCAGCGGAAAACGGGGCAGGTCAAAACAACTGAATAATCAGACAGAAACAGGGTGTTGTCAAGCATGACAGCGCCCTTTTCTGTTCCCCGGCTAAGCCGCAGATTTTGAAAAAGTCTGCGGCTTTTCTTTTTGCCCAAACGCAGAAAGAAGGCGACGGCCTATGTACTTCACTTCCGGCAGCGACCGGGCCTTTGAACAGCCCCAGCCCCGGCCAGAGCAGCCGGACGAGGCGGCACCGGGATTGGAAAACTCGGTGTTGGAAAATCCAACATCGGATAATCCGACACCGGGAAACCCGACATTGGAAAATCCAATGCAATTAAATAAAGATATATCAAGTAAAGAAAAAACAACTACGGATGTATCAATTACCGATTCCATTCCTATCCTTTCCCGACCCTTCCCCTCGGAGGACGAAGCGGCACAGCCGCCGGAACGGAAAGGAACGGGAGCGAAATCACAGAGCGCCATAGAGATTTATCGTGAGATCATCATGGACAACATCGAGTACGAACACCTTTGCCAGCACGCCAAGGGCATTGACCGGGAAACGCTGGACGAGATCGTGGACTTGCTGGTGGAAACCGTGTGCAGCGTCCGCAAGACCATCCGTATTGCCGGGGACGATTACCCGGCAGAGCTGGTGAAATCCAAGTTTATGAAGCTGGACAGCTCTCACATCGAGTTTGCTATGACATAATCGGCAATTATCCAAAACGCCGGGCGCGGAGGTGTCAAAGCCTCTGCGTCCGGCGCTCTTTTTCTTATGCCTGCCCCATTGGGAAGTTAGGCAGTTCTTCCAACAGTTTCAGAATAAGGTGCTGCTTCATATCTTCGTCAACGGCCAACTCGTCGATCATGGGGGTGTAGTGTTCGATCACTTTTTGTTTAGCCCATAGCTCACCGGCGACGGCGGCCCTGATGGTAGCTGTGTCCAGTAACATTTCCTGTTCGGCCATCGTGTCAACTCCTGTCGTTTTTTGTCTTATTCCAGCATACCACAGAACCGGCGGGAAAACCAGCGCCGGAAAGATTTTCCTACGCATTTCAAAGCCCGTTCCGACGGGTATTTGATAAATCATTCTGCCACCCCATCGACCACCGCCGAAAAGCCTTGATTTCCGTGGGCTTTTTGCCCCCTAAATGCGTAGACAGGAGGGGCTTTTGCTGGCTTTTGGTTTCATATTTCCAGTGTACCCAGCAATAGAAATGTGTTCTTCTAACATCTAATAATTCATATTTTATGCCTTGTATTCTCTCCTGAAAGGAAATATAATTAAATCTATTAGAGATAAAAAGTGTAGTACAATGCTGACATAAGACAGGTGAACATAGAACAACATGAAAATTTTGATTGTTGAGGATGATTTAGAGATCAGCAAATTGCTGGCTGATTTTTTACAGGGAAATGGATATGAGGTGCTTTGTCAGTATGATGGGCTTCATGTGTTAGACTGCATACAAGAACATCAGATTGATCTTATTCTGCTTGATATAATGCTGCCTTATCGGAGTGGTGATACTATACTTGCGGATATTCGTAAATTCTCAACGGTTCCTGTCATAGTAATTTCAGCAAAGGAAACAACACAGAACAAGATTGATTTGTTGCGGCTTGGTGCGGATGATTACATTACAAAACCTTTCGATATGGAAGAAGTTCTCGCCAGAATTGAAAGCAACTTACGCCGGATTCAATTTCAAAACAGCACGCCGTCATCTTTGAAGTGCAATGATTTGGTTTTAGATTTAGACGGCAACAGAGCTATGCTACAAGGGGCGGAGTTACCTTTAACTGCGAAAGAATTTGCTATACTGGAATTGCTTATGAAATACCCGGACAAGATCTTCTCAAAGGCGAATTTGTTTCAAAGTGTTTGGAATACAGAGTATATCAGCGAGGACAACACCTTGAATGTCCATATTAGCAACTTGCGAAACAAGATGAAAGCCATTTGCCCGGATAAAGAGTTTATAGATACTGTGTGGGGCATTGGATACCGTTTGCATAAAGCCGAGGGGTAAGCTCTTGGCTTTATGCTTTTTTTATGGTTTCCAAATAGAAATTAAGAAATTCTTTATGATTTCCCCTTACACTAAAATGTAAAGGAGGATGACAACATGAGTTCTGTTATTTTGGAAGCACATGACTTAACAAAAGAATACCGGCACACAGTTGCCTTAGATCATATTGATTTGAAAATTGAAAAAGGGAAAATTTATGGCTTCATAGGCCAAAATGGAGCAGGAAAGACCACCTTTTTGAGATTGGTTACAGGATTAGCGTTTCCGACAAGCGGCACCTTATCGTTGTGGGGGAAAACCGTCGAAAAGGAATTGCAGGAACAGAGAAAGCGGATCGGTTGCATGATCGAAACACCTGCGCTTTTTCCGACAATGACCGCTTATCAAAATATGGAGATACAGCGTATCCAACGTGGTATCCCTGACAAAGCAGTTATCCAAAAAACTTTAGACATGGTAGGTCTGAAAGATACCGGGAAAAAAGCTGTCCGTAATTTTTCGCTGGGGATGCGACAGCGATTGGGTATTGCAATCGCACTATTAAATACACCAGAATTTCTTATTTTGGATGAACCGATCAATGGGCTTGATCCTGCTGGAATTGTGGAAATTCGTAATTTGCTAAAGTCCTTGAATAAGGAATACGGAATGACGATATTGGTATCCAGCCATATCTTAGAGGAACTGTATCAGACAGCATCAGAGTTTATTTTAATAGACAAAGGCAAAATTATCGAAGAAATATCAGATCGAGAACTAAATGATCGTTGCAAACGGCATATCGCAATAAAGGCAACTGATCCACAAAAAGCTCTGATCGTTTTGGAAGAAACGCTACACACAGATAGTTTTAAGCTGATGCCAGATGGCATAATTCGCCTATATGATTATCTCGATGATATGGAAAAAGTGGCTGCTGCTTTGTCAGATGCACATATTCTCGTTACAGGTCTTTCTGTGGCCGGTGATACATTAGAAGATTACTTTTTAAGCAAAATAGGAGGGACAGGAAATGTCAAATCTCCTAAAAGCTGAATTTTATAAGCTGTTCCATAGCTGGTATTTTTGGGGGATAGGATTGTTTAATCTCCTTTTAAGTAGTGTGTTGTTACTGGATAGCGTTGGGGAAACATCCAACCTTTTCTTTGCTTCGATATACAATATGCCAATCCTATATTTCCTCACAATCATCTTTTCTGCCCTGTTTGTTGGAAATGATTTTGGCAGAAGAACATTACAATCATATATCAATGCCGGACATCGACGCGGAAAGATACTATTTGCGAAGCTGGTAGTTCATCAAATCGCCTGCATGGTTATCCTGTCTTTTCCACTGTTGTTACATAGCATAATTGGTACGTTTGTCACTAAAGGAGCATTGGCAAGCATCGGCATAGTTGTAATGGTGATTGCTTCGCAATTTGCAATGTGCCTATTACCTTTTTTCTTTGCCTTCATTTTCCGTGATATAGGAAAGAGTATGGCTGTGCCGATGGTACTCTTTTTCTTAATGGTCTTTTTGATGAATGGAGATCAAGTGCAGCTTATCTCACAAATATTGCCTATGGGCCAGCTTCGGCTTATGGCATTGCAACAATCCAACATATCCGGCGGGCAATTCATGTTTTCAGATTTTTTATGGGTACTGGCATTATGCTTAGGTACTTATCTGTGGTTCCGACGCTCGGATTTGAAATAACAAGGAGGTGTGGGAATGAACAACTTACTGAAAATGGAAAAATATCAATTATCACATAATATCTTTTATTGGTGCGGTTTAATAGGGATATTTTTGATTGGTTTTTTTACCGCAGATACTTATGTCCCGGAAGCTATGGGGCCTATGGGTGGGGCTGCTACATCCCTCGCAGATATTTTTAATGGAATGGTTTACGATTCAACCTTTCTCCTGATTATTATATCCAGTATTTTAGCTCTGATTTTAGGACAGGAATTTTCCAGTCGGACGATTGATCTTGAGGTCAATGCAGGACATTCGAGAAAAACCATTTTCTTTGCTAAAGTAATCTCATACTTAATTGCATTTAATATCATGGCTCTTGTTTATCCTGTGGCTGGTTGTATAAGAGAAAGTGTCCGCTTTGGTATTACCGAAGCAGGCAACCTTTGTTATCAGGTCAGTAAGGCGATTTTATATTCTCTGCTTTTGAACAGTGCGACTTTTCTTATTGCAATCTGGATTGTTTTTTGGTTAAGAAGCTCTGCAAGAGCAATAGCTGTTACCGCTTTAGTCACTTTTGTTCTTAGCCTTTATCTTGGGTATGGAATGATGTTTGATCTTCCTGTTGCATTTTTGGCAACCTATCAGATACGGGAAGCGGTTTTTTCTGTGACCTATTTTTTGCCATGGGCCATTTTAGTTGGCGTTGTTTGGATAGTTGCTTTGATAACCTTTTCATGGATTAGCTTTCGCAAATGTGAACTCAAATAACAAGGAGGGAGGTGTCTGGAATAAAGCTGTTGTTAATTTTAGTTATCGCAGTCTTGATAGTAGTGCTTTTCAAATATGTGCAAATCAAAAGACAAATCCGTAATCTATCGAAACAAATGACCGATCTTACAACTGGAAAATCGGAAAAGATGCTGGACATCTCTCTTGTTGATAAAGATATAGAACAACTGGCCGCAGTATTAAACCAGTATAATGAAAAGCAAAGACAGTCCATTGCAAGCACATTACGGCACGAAATGTATTTGAAAGAGTCCATTGCTAATATTTCACATGACTTGCGTACCCCTCTGACGGTAATACTTGGCCATTTACAATTATTAAAAAAGGAGAATTTATCAGCAGGTCAAACACAGCGTATAGAAACCATTTATAATAAAGCAGAAAGAATGAAAGCGCTGATACAAACCTTTTACGATGTTTCTGTAATAGACGCAAAAGAAGTAACTCCTGTGCGTGAAGATTTCAACTTAACAAATTTGCTGATAAATCTTATCACAGAGAACGCCCCAGCATTGGAAGCAAAAGGCATATCTCCTGTAATTGGTCTGCCAAATCATTCCGTTTATCTCCATTCGGACTATGGTATGGTAGAACGTATTTTTCAAAATCTTATTATAAATGCTATTCGATATTCCTCTGGCTCGATTAAAATTGACTTGAAGCAAGGCAAAGAAAAGAGTGCTATTTTTATCATTGAAAATCCCATTGATAGTAAGGTGGAAATAGACCCAAACCGACTATTTGAAAGATTTTATACCGGGGACAAATCAAGGCATAATAGCGGTACAGGAGTGGGGCTTGCTGTGGTAAAACTATTAACTGACAAGCTCGGCGGCAATGTGTTCGCTAAAATTGAAAATGATACACTAACCATTTCATTGGAAATCAAATAAACAGTATTGTTTCAACTGCCGGGCGACGGCAAAGAAAAAAAGCCGTCGTACAACAGCCCTTTTGACACGCCCATAAAACCAGCGGCGGCTTTGAGAAATCAAGGCCGCCGCTTCTCTTTGCCCAGCGCAGGATCGGCGGCCCACGGAGGGAGCCGCCATGCTGATATACTGTCCCGTGACTATGAATTGGAACAGACTAACCTTACAAACCTTGTCGAATATCTTCGGCAAGAAGTCAAGGAACAGGAAAAGCAGAAAGTCAATGTCAGACAGTTTATTGCAGCGGTCAGGAAGTACACTGATATGCAGCAGCTTGACGCCTCTGTTCTCCGAGAGTTTGTGGAGAAAATTTATATCTCCGAGGTTTATACGCCGGACGAGAATGAGCCGCGCATCAAGGTCAGAGAAATCGAGATCGTCTATAACTTCATTGGTGCATTTGATTTTGAGGACGCAAGGGAGCAATCCCAAGCAGCCCAAAAAGAAAAGAAAACCGGCGTAGCCTAAAC
Source organism: Fusicatenibacter saccharivorans (assembly GCF_027667425.1). Taxonomy (NCBI): domain Bacteria; kingdom Bacillati; phylum Bacillota; class Clostridia; order Lachnospirales; family Lachnospiraceae; genus Fusicatenibacter; species Fusicatenibacter saccharivorans. Next base: position 40,633 of record NZ_JAQEGR010000002.1, on the reverse strand, counting down.
TACGCCGATTCTCTCACATAAATATTTTCTTACGTCACCGCCCCTAAGCAGGGCTTTGTCTATAGTCTGAAATCTCCCGGAGTTTTTCCGGGAGATTTTTTTCACAGGACGCCTTTTCTGATCAGAAAATAACGCTTTTAGATATTGAGCAGATCACTGAATACCTTCAGTGCTCCGTCTGTCTCATGAGCCAGAACGCGTTTTGCAAGGACTTTACCAAGCTGTACACCCTCCTGGTCGAAGCTGTTTACGTTCCACAGGAATCCCTGGAACATGATCTTATTCTCGAAGTGTGCAAGCAGTGCTCCCAGCGTCTTCGGATTTACCTGATCTCCGATAATGATGCTGGACGGACGGCCGCCTTCGAAGTTTTTGTTTTTATTCTCATCTGCTTTACCGCAGGCAAATGCAACGATCTGAGCTGCTACGTTTGCGCAGAGTTTCTGCTGGCTGGTGCTGCCCTGGATGTCGACATCGGTCTCCATCTGGTTATTGCGGAATCCTACAAACTGCAGCGGAACGATATCAGTTCCCTGATGCAGCAGCTGATAGAAGGAATGCTGTCCATTGGTACCTGGCTCGCCGAAGAGAACCGGACCGGTCGGGTAATTGACCGGCTCGCCGAAGCGGTTGACCGATTTACCGTTGGACTCCATATCTACCTGCTGTAAGTGAGCCGGGAAACGGTTCAGTGCCTGGGAGTACGGAAGAACTGCAGTGCTTGGATAGCCAAGAACGTTTCTCTCGTAAACACCGATCAGCGCATCGAGCATCTCCGGGTTCTGTAATACGTCTTTGTTTGCAGAAAGTTTATCTTCTGCTGCAGCGCCCTCGAGGAATGCTGCGAATACTTCCGGTCCGAAAGCCAGGGACAGAACAGCGCCGCCGACTGCGGATGTGGAAGAATAACGGCCTCCGATATAGTCATCCATGAAGAATGCTGCCAGATAGTCGTCGCTCTTTGCCAGCGGAGAAGTCTCACTGGTAACGGCGATCATATGCTTGGATGCATCCAGGCCTGCATTTTTCAGAGCGTCTTTTACGAAGGACTCATTGGTCAGAGTCTCCAGTGTGGTTCCGGATTTGGATACCAGAACGAAGATGGAATGTGCTACGTCGATCGAATTCAGAACAGCTGCTGCGTCATCCGGGTCAACGTTGCTGATGAATTTTGCTTCCATTTTGAAGCAGCCGTTTTTCTTTGCCCAGTTTTCCAGAGCCAGATACATCGCACGCGGGCCAAGGTCGCTTCCGCCGATACCGATCTGCACAACGGTGGTGAATTTTTCACCTGCTGCGTTGGTGATCTCACCTGCATGTACTTTGTTCGCAAACTCTGCGATGCGGTTCTGCTGCTCTACGTAGAAAGCACGTTTGTCTACGCCGTCTGCCGTAACGGTGTTTCCGAGCTGGCCGCGGGTCAGCTGATGAAGCACGAGACGGTTCTCTCCGGTGTTGATGACAGCACCGTTGTAAAGCTCCTCAAATTTTTCAGAAAGCTGTGCCTCTTCTGCCAGTTTTACGAGTGCGGCAAGGACATCCTCATTCACCTGTTTTGCTGCGTAGTTATACGCAAGTCCTTCTGCCATCGGAACGCTGTAAGATTTTACGCGCTCTGCTCCGTTTTCGCCGGACATCACCTCGGCAAGATTGACACGCTCCACTTTTTTCAGCTCCTCAAAAGAAGCCAGTTTATCAAGATTGTTCCAGGTAACCATTGTTAAGTTCCTCCTGTTTTTTTATTTTGTCTCTCTATTCCGTCCGCGGAAACATTTTTATTCCCGCTATTATACCAATGAAACAGACTGCTTGCTAAAAACAGTCTGTTTCGTGATACTTTTTTATTTCGTATAGTTATAAGAAAGAGCTCTTGCGATCTCCCACTGATATTCCGGCAGAGTCTTTGTCATGGACAGTGCCTCATCGATATCGTAATCTACATACTCACCGTTCTTGTATGCAACAACGCGGTCTGTTTTGCCTTCCAGAAGAAGGTCAACTGCGTAAGCACCCATGATGGACGCATATACACGGTCTTTACATGTCGGGCTTCCTCCACGCTGCATATGTCCAAGGATCGTTGCACGGGTCTCGATGCCGGTTGCAGCTTCGATTCTGCGCGCCATGCTGGTGGAATGGCCGATGCCCTCAGCATTTACGATGATATGATGTTTTTTGCCTTTTCTACGGTTCTCGATGATGTTGTTGATGATCTTCTGCTCATCGTAATCGTATTTCTCCGGAAGAAGAATATCCTCTGCGCCGTTTGCGATACCGCACCAAAGAGCGATATATCCGGCATTACGTCCCATAACCTCGATGATCGAGCATCTCTCATGGGAAGTGGAAGTATCTCTTACTTTATCAATGGCTTCCATTGCAGTGTTTACCGCGGTATCAAAACCGATGGTATATTCTGTGCAGGCGATATCCAGGTCGATGGTTCCCGGTACACCTACGGTGTTAATTCCAAGAGCTGCCAGTTTCTGCGCTCCTGCAAAAGATCCGTCTCCGCCGATAACTACCAGTCCGTCGATGCCGTGTTTTCTGCAGACATCTGCAGCACGTTTCTGGCCTTCCAGTGTACGCATCTCTGCGCAGCGGGCGGTATAAAGGATGGTACCTCCGCGCTCGATGGTGTCGGATACATCGCGGGCTGTCATGTCGATGATTTCTTCGTTCATCAGTCCGTCGTAGCCTTTCAGGATACCTTTCATCTGAACGCCCTTCTGCAGACCTCTTCTTACGGCTGCACGGATCGCTGCGTTCATACCTGGTGCATCACCACCGCTGGTAAGCACTCCGATTGTCTTTACCTTGTTAGTCGTTGCCATATGAATTCCTCCATCTCATCACACACATTAATAAACGAGTAGTTTTATTTATTAATCACACACAGTTTTATTTTAAAGCATTCAGGCCCTTTTTTCAATACTCTTTTCTACAACTTTCACGTTTCCGGTACCGAATTTTGCCTGAAGTGACGCCACCAGACGGGCATCTGCCTGCACATTGCGGCTCGGCGGCAGTTTTTTCATCGCTTTGATCGATTTGATGTAGAGAATCACGCTGTCCTTGCCGTCGGATTCATGCAGCATCTGGTACAGATCCGCCACTTCTCTCTCGTACGTTTCCTTGTCCGGGAACTGGATCCAGAGCTCTTTCGGGATGCCAGCAAACGGGAAAATTTTCTCGCAGATCAGCTTGCTCGGCTTATCATCCTCCGCGGAAACACGGCCCTGGATGAAGACACGCGCATCGGTCTGCATCATCGGTGCGTTTTTCTCGTAATCGCGCGGGAATACGACGATTTCCATACTGCCGACGAGGTCCTCGAGTGTGAGAAATGCCATTGTCTTGTTATTCTTTGTATATTTGATTTTTTTATCCGTGATAATGCCGCCGACAATCTCTTTCGCGCCGTCGGTGACGGATGGGAAACCCGTCTCCTCATCCGGCTGGAAGTCTGTCGTTACCGCGGAAATGTTCTTCCGCCAGCACTCCTCCTGCTCCTCGAGCGGATGACCGCTGACGTAGATGCCGAGCACCTCTTTTTCGAGCGCCAAAAGATCACTCTTTTCGTATTCTCCGACATCCGGGTACACCGTTTCATACGACCGTTTGGTCGTCTCATCTACGAAGTCAAACAGACTCATCTGGCCGCTTAACGAATCTTTTTTCTCGCGCGCCACATCATCGAGCACATTGGCGTAGACGAACATGAGCTGCTTTCTCGTCACGCCGAAGCAGTCGAATGCGCCCGCCTTGATAAAGTTCTCGACGGTCCGCTTGTTGACTTCTTTTCCGCTCAGGCGCTCCGCGAAATCCTTTAACGAGCGGAACGGTCCGTTTGCACTCCGCTCCTCCACGATCGCCTCCATGACCGGCTTTCCGATGCCTTTGACCGCCGCCATGCCATAGCGGATCGCCTGGCCGTCTACCGTGAATTTTCCTTCGCTTCGGTTGATGTCCGGCGGCAGAATGGAAATGCCCATCTGCCGGGAACTCAAGATATACTCTGCGACTTTTCCCGGGTTATCGATGCAGGAGGTCATCAGAGCCGCCATGAACTCAACCGGGTAATAGTATTTCAGCCATGCCGTCTGGTACGATACGAACGCGTACGCCGCCGCATGGGATTTGTTGAAGGCGTATTTCGCGAAGTCGATCATCTCGTCGTAGATCTTGTTCGCTGTCTTCTCATCAATGCCGTTTTTGATACAGCCCGGCACGCCCTCGGCCTCGTTTCCATAAACGAAATTCTGGCGCTCTTTTTCCATGACAGATGCCTTTTTCTTCGACATCGCACGGCGCACCAGATCGGCCCGTCCAAGCGAATAGCCCGCCAGTGCCTGTACGATCTGCATAACCTGTTCCTGGTAGACGATACAGCCGTACGTCGGCTCCAGAATCGGTTTTAAGAGCGGTGTATCGTACGTAACGGATTCCGGGTTGTTTTTTCCTTTGATGTACTGCGGAATAAAATCCATCGGGCCCGGACGGTACAGGGAAATTCCGGCGATGATATCCTCGAGGCTCTGCGGTTTTAACTCCTTCATGAAGTTTTTCATTCCCGCACTCTCGAGCTGGAACACACCGACCGTTTTCGATGCGCCGATCATACCGAGCACTTTCGGATCGTTGTAATCGATGTGAAGCAGATCAATTTTCTTATTGCTGTAACGCTCTGCGAGCTTTGTCGCATTCTGAATGACGGTCAGGGTCCGAAGTCCTAAGAAGTCCATTTTCAGAAGTCCCAGTTCCTCGAGCGTCGTCATCGTGAACTGCGTGACGATCGTTCCGTCGCTTCCTCGCGAGAGCGGCACAAATTCCACCAGCGGACGCGAGCCGATGACAACACCGGCGGCGTGCATCGACGTGTGGCGCGGCAGACCTTCAAGTCTCCGTGACATGTCGATCAGATGTGCAACCTCTTCATTGCCCTGATACAGCTCCCGCAGCTCGTGGTTCATCTGCAGTGCCTTGTCGATCGTGATATTCAGCTCATTCGGAATCATCTTCGCAATCGAATCGACCTGTGCATACGGCATATCCAGCACACGGCCGACATCGCGGATGACACCGCGCGCCGCCAGTGTACCGAATGTGACGATCTGTACAACGCGGTCCTTGCCGTATTTTCTCGTTACATAGTCGATGACCTCCGGGCGGCGTTCGAAACAGAAATCCACGTCGATATCAGGCATGGTAACTCGTTCCGGGTTCAGGAAACGCTCGAACAGGAGCTGGTACCGCATCGGGTCCAGCTGTGTGATGCCAAGGGTGTAGGAAACAATACTTCCGGCCGCCGATCCTCGTCCCGGTCCGACCATGATGTCGTGGTCGCGCGCAAATTTGATGAAATCCCACACGATCAGGAAGTAATCGACGTAACCCATCGTTTTGATCGTATCAAGCTCGTATTCCAGCCGCGCTTTCAGTTCATCTGTCGCCGGGTGATACCGTTCCTCGAGGCCGTCGTAGCAGAGCTTATTTAAGTATTCCCAGGAAGTGTATCCCTCCGGCACATCGAATTTCGGAAGTTTTGTGACACCAAATTCGATCTCCACATTACACCGGTCTGCAATTTTCTGTGTATTTTCGATTGCCTGCGGTGCATACGGGAAGAGCGATGCCATCTCCGCCTCGGATTTCACGAAATACTGTCCGCCCTCGTAGCGCATGCGGTCCTCATCCGTGATCTTCTTTCCGGTCTGCAGGCACAGAAGAATATCATGGGAATCCGCATCTTCTGCGTACGTGTAGTGAATATCATTCGTCGCCACCAGCTCGATGCCGGTTTCTGCCGAGAGGCGCATCAGCTGCTGATTGACCATCCGCTGCTCCGAGATGCCGTGATCCTGCAGTTCCAGGAAGAAATTGCCTTTTCCGAAAATCTTCTCATACCGCAGTGCGGCCTCTTTTCCCATCTCGTACTGGTTCCGCACCATCGCACGCGCCACCTCACCTGCAAGGCAGGCGGAAAGCGCGATAATGCCCTCGTGATACTTTTCCAGAATCTCCATGTCGACACGCGGCTTATAGTAAAATCCATCGATAAAGCCCGCCGAAACAATCTTCATCAGATTGGAATAGCCCGTATTATTTTCCGCCAGCAGAACCAGATGGTAGTACCGGTCCTCTCCGCGGCTGGTTTCGCGGTCGAAACGGGAACCCGGCGCCACGTAAACCTCACAGCCGAGGATCGGCTTGATGCCCTGCGCGCGGGCTTCTTTATAAAAATCGATACAGCCGAACATGACGCCGTGATCGGTGATCGCGGCGCTGTTCATGCCAAGCTCCTTGACTCTGGCAACGTACTCTTTGATCTTGTTCGATCCGTCCAGAAGGCTGTATTCGGTATGTACATGTAAATGCGTAAAACTCATCGTTTTCTCCTCTATTTTCCAAAGGCATGTTCCGTTGTCTCCAAGATCGTCTGCACCAGGCTGTCCGGCTCGATCGGCTTGGTCAGATGGCTGTTCATGCCCGCTGCGCGGCATCCCTCTTTACTCTCTTCGGAGGACTGCGCCGTCATCGGGATGATCGGGACTTGTTTTGCTTCCGGAAGCCCCATGGTGCGGATCTGCCGCGCTGCCTCAAGACCGCCCATCACAGGCATCATCAGATCCATTAAAATCACATCAAATTTCTGCGGATTCGCCGCATACTTTTCGACCGCCTCGCGGCCGTTCCATGCCTCTTCCACCGTCGCACCGTGATCGGTCAGGTAAAACTCGGCGATTTCCATGTTGATCTCATTATCCTCGACAAGCAGAACGTGGAAACGGACAAGCTCTTTTCCTGCGATCCGTGTCTTTACTTCCTGAATCCGCTGTCCCTCGCAGTCAATGTAAAACGGAAGCCGGAATACATACGTCGTTCCGACGCCCTGCTGGCTCGTTACCTCGATCGTGCCCTGCATTTTTTCGATCAGTTCTTTGACGATCGACATGCCAAGGCCCGTTCCCTTGTACTGCGTTCTCGCACCGGACTTCTCCTGTGTGAACGGATGGAACAGCTCTTTTTCGATAAATTCGCTGCTCATTCCGATGCCGCTGTCCATGATGCGGAACTCGTAGACGACCCGGGTTCCGTCGCAGGAGACTTCGCCCGCATACGTATCGATCGTTCCGCCCGGCTTGTTGTACTTGATTGCATTGCTGAAGAGATTCAGCATAATCTGCCGCAGGCGCAGCGGACTGCCGATCAGTCTCGTGTGCGTCAGCTCACCGCGGTGCATACGGTGGGTAATGCCCATCTCCGTAATCTGCGCATTGACAAGGGATGCCACATCATCCATCAGATGCGTCAGATCAAAAGAAGCGCTCTCGATCGTCTCTTTTCCGGACTCCAGCTTATTCATATCGAGCACATCGTTGACGAGTGCCAGCAGATGGCTTGCGGAAAGATTGATTTTATCGAGGCAGTCGTCCACTTTTGCCTCATCCTGCCGGTTTTTGCGGATGATATCCAGCATGCCCATAATGCCATTGATCGGCGTGCGCACATCGTGGCTCATGCGGTTCATAAATTCTGTTTTTGCACGACTTGCACTGTCTGCAGCTCTAAAGGCATCCTGAAGCTGTATCTTCTCCCTCTCTTCCCGGCTGTGGAACTCTGACGTATCACGGAAAAGGATCATGCCGTGTACCACAACGCTCTCCCGCTTTGTCTTTCGGTCGTAGACGGTATCCTGTGACATAAGAACCGTCTTCTGCAACCATATTCTTCTGCCGGACTCATCTGTTTCCTGATACTCCACGACTACCTGCTTATCTCCGTTTTCAAAGCGCTGCAGCAGTTTCTTCGAGGAATCCACAATGCGGTATGATTCCAATGTCTCCTCCGCGACAAACGCACTGCATTCCCCGCAGTATTTCTCGTAGGAACACGGCAGATCTATATTGAGGTCAAATTTCTTCTGCCCGCTGTGGTAAAAAATCTGCTCCAGCGAATCATTCGTCAGATCAACGGCGAACACGGCCTCGGCCGTCTCGAGAAGTGCCTCGGCGTAGTGGCTGTTTTCAATGATCGACTGTTTCATCTGTTCATAGTATTGGTCGAGCTGTTCTTTTTCATTCCGAGCAGCTTCCCCATTGGAGCGGAACCGCTCAAAGCCCATCAGAAAATGGTGCAGTCCGCCATCCTCGGCCGCGTCGTAGAACAGAATGGTGACTTTTCCCCGGCAGAGCGCTTCCCCTTCGCTGCCCTCCTGATACTCGTACAGAATTTCTACGCTCTCTTCTCCCTTCTGATAGCACTCCTTCAGATGGGTAAGATCCAGCATTCTACGCATTTCCTTTCTCTTTTCCTCATCCGTGATGCCCTGCACAATATGCTCGGCCGCACCGGTATAGCTGCCGTCCTCGGCAAGGAAAAAGCCCGAAACGGCACGCAGAATCCGGTACTGGTCCTGTCTTGCATTGCAGTAAATACAGTTGGAAAAATGGTATCCCTTTTTCTTTACGACGTCCAGCGCTTCCAGGCTGATCTTCCGCTCTGCGGCGGCTTCTTCCATCTTCGCGCGGTTTTTGTCGATATACATGTTCTGGTCCGCATGGCGGAACAGTTCCCGGATATCACAGTCTTCAAATTCCGTGGACAGTGCATAGCCTCCGGCGTAGCTGATCGGCATCTCCGGGTGCTGGCGGGAATATTCTGCCGTCTGCGTGCGGATGTGATTCATGCACGCTTCCACTTCTTCGCGGTTCAGTCCGCGCAGAATGGCAAGAAACTCATCTCCGCCGTTTCTTCCGACGAAATACTCCTCCGGGACTGCTTTTCGAAGCTGAACGGCAAAGGAACGGATATATTCGTCTCCCTTGTCGTGACCCAGACTGTTGTTGATCGTGCGCAGATTGTTGAGGTCAAACACGCAGACCGCATACGCGCCGGAAATTTCTTCTCCTCCGTCGCTTTCCTCCAGAATCTCTTCGCATTTATTTTTATTTGGCAGGCCCGTCGCCTCATCGAGATAGACTTTCTTCTGCAGAATACGGTTCATCGCCGCATAGCGGACGGCCTTGATCAGCTCCATGCCGATGACAAACACCAGACCGATGATATCTCCTACTACCACCTGCTCCAGCTTCTTCAGCGAAGACGCCATTCTCTGCGAATACGCTTCCGCAAGGCCCGTCGCCTCGTCACAGATTTTGAAAAAGGTCTCACTCTTTTCGATAATCGCGGTATTCTCATATCCTTTTTCACGCACCAGAAGAATCTCTGCCTTCAGCTCTTCAAAATACGATGCCAGCTCAGTCATCTTATCCTGAAAATCCCGGTCATCCAGGCGCACCAGATCCAGCTCGCTGCTTCCGTTCTGCAGACCGTCGATATAAGCGTTGATGTCTGCAATCATCGTATCCTGCGGTTCTCCCGCATCCTCCAGCTTGATAATCCGCTGCGTTTTTCCGCGCACCAGACCGGCATAGTTGACAACGCGGGCCGTTCCCTGTATTTTCTCGACCATCGACATAATGCAGAAAAACAGAATAATCAGAATGATCGTCAAAACCGTCATTGCGGTTTTGGAAATAAAAGATGTTTTTTTCTTACTTTTCTTTTTCTTCATCGCTCTCCATCAGATCCTGTGTCATTTTTTGTCATATAGATCATATTATAAGCGCAATCCTCTCTTCGCGCAACCGCAAACCGGGCGCAGAAAAAATTTCAAAATTTTATCTGCTGTCTGACACAAAAAAACGGACACCGGAGAGGATGTGCTTCCTGTCCAGTGCCCGATTTTTTCTTATTTTGCTTTTTCTGCCGTCCAGATTTTACCGTCGCGGATGACAACCTGTTTTTCTTTCATCAGATGGCCGACCGCGCGCTTAAATGCTGCTTTGCTGAGGCCGAATTCTCTCTGAATCACTTCCGGTGATGCTTTGTCATCAAATGGAAGGACACCTGCAAATTCCTCGATCACAGAAAGAACGCTCTCTGCATCGATTGCGATCTGCTCGTACGCTTTTCCGCGTGCGGACAGGGAGAGTTTTCCGTCCTCTTTGACTTCTGTAACGCGGCACTCAAGTTCCTGGCCGACATGATAGTCTGCCTGTGCTTCTCTCTTTGGAATCAGGCCGGAGTAGCGGTCATCAACAGCAACGAAAACGCCGAAGTTTCCGCTGATCTCGTAGATTCTTCCCTTTACGATATCGCCTACGACGTACGGAGAATTGGTTTTCAGGAAATGGTAAACCTTCATCGTTGCGCAGAGACGGTCGCTCTTGTCGATGTAGAGGGAAACCAGAACCTCATCACCTGGATGGAGGCGGCGGGTCTGCTGTTTAAACGGAAGAAACAGATCTTTTTCCAGACCCCAGTCCAGAAATGCTCCGATCTTTCCGGTAGCAGCTACGTTTAAGACAGCCAGCTCTCCAAGCACCAGCTTCGGCTCTCTGGTTGTCGCAATCAGACGGTCGCTGGAATCGCGGTACAGAAATACTTCCAGCTCATCTCCCTCTTTTGTTCCTTCCGGCACCTGTTTGATCGGCAGAAGAACACGTTCCTTCTCGCCTGCTTCCCGGGTCTCCCCAAGATAAATACCGAATTCTACTTTCTTTACTACTACCAGCTTTTGCTTTCTTCCTATATTTAACATTTGACTTCCTTTCTTACTGCTCGCCGAGAGCCTTCATGCTCATCTCCTCGAGCAGGTCGCTCTTGATGTGGTACAGCTTGTCGGACAGATCCACGTAAACCTCATGCGGATTGACCAGACGTTTGGACTCCTCCCAGAGGGTATCTTTCTCTCTGGTGCAGATGTCGCGGATCTCCATGACGGATGGAGAAGTGTAGACGCATGCGCCCTTCTGGAAAATCGGAACGAGGAGCTCGCGTAAGGTGTAGGTTCCGCCTTTGATCTTCGTCTTTTTCCAGGTCTCGATCGGGTCGAAGATGATCATATCTTTGCTCTCGTCGAAGGTCTCGTCTGCGAGGCAGATCAGGTCGGCACGGATCTTTCCGGTTTCTTTATCATAAATACGATAAATCGTCTTATTGCCCGGGTTTGTTACTTTCTCGGAGTTCTCGGACAGCTTGATCTTCGGTGTGAATTCTGCGTCATCTTTATCTTTTGCTGCTGCCAGCTTGTAAACGCCGCCGAATGCCGGCCAGTCACCGGATGTGATCAGGTTGGTGCCGACGCCCCAGGAATTGATCTTCGCACCCTGGGTTTTCAGGCTGTCGATCAGGTACTCATCGAGGTCACTGGATGCGGAAATGATGGCATCACCGAAACCTTCTGCCTCGAGCATCTGATATGCTTTTTTCGACAGGTAAGCCAGGTCACCGCTGTCGATGCGGATGCCGTAGCCCTTCATCGGTAAGCCCTCTGCTCTCATCTCTTTGAAGACGCGGATCGCATTCGGAACACCGGATTCGAGAACATCGTAGGTGTCTACGAGAAGAATGCATGCTTCCGGATACATTTTCGCATACGTTTTGAATGCGGTGTACTCATCCGGGAAGCTCATGATCCAGCTGTGTGCGTGGGTTCCCTTGACTGGAACGTCAAACATCTGTCCGGTCAGGACATTGGAGGTTCCGATGCAGCCGCCGATCATGGCAGCACGCGCGCCGTAGATACCGGCATCCGGTCCCTGTGCACGGCGGAGTCCAAACTCCATGATGCCGTCGCCCTTTGCCGCGTAAACAACGCGGGATGCTTTCGTCGCGATCAGGCTCTGATGGTTGATCATGTTCAGAATCGCGGTCTCTACAAGCTGTGCCTCCATGATCGGAGCGACAACTTTTAAGAGCGGTTCTCTTGGAAATACGACGGTTCCTTCCGGGATCGCATAGATATCTCCGGTGAAATGGAAGCCTCTTAAATACTCCAGGAAATCATCGTTGAAAATATGGAGGGAACGGAGATAGTCGATGTCATCCGGTGAAAAGTGAAGATCGCGGACATACTCGATTACCTGCTCAAGTCCTGCACATACGGCGTATGCGCCGCCGCATGGATTCTTTCTGTAAAATGCATCAAATACCACGATCTGATCGGACGGGTTCTCGTAGTAGCCCTGCATCATGGTAAGTTCATATAAATCGGTTAACAGTGTAAGGTTCTGCGCTCTCATGGCAAATTCCCCTTTCCTCATTGTGTTTATTACGTTCGTATCTTATTCTTTCCGATTGTACCACAATCATTGAAATTCCACAACTACGTATGGCTGTCCTTTTTCATCGTTCAGCGAGATAAAACAGCCGTTTTCCGTCTCGGCGCGCAGCGGATGCAGGACATCGCCGAGGTGCGCCTGCTGTTTGTATTCGGCGCGCATCCGGCGCACGGTGAAGTTCTTCGGAAGGCATTCACCGGCAAGGGAAATGAACTGTGCGTTATTGACGTGGTGGTTCGTATCGAGGTTGTGCGGCTGCACCGGGAACGGTTCGCCGATGAAATCTGCTTCCGGCATTTTCACTTTGCGCTCGCCGAAATCCTCGTCGATCGGATCGTCAATGCCATAGGCGTCTGTCGTCTCTTTCGGTGCGCGGACGGGATGACCCGTTTCCATATTGACGTAAGACCAGATGGAGTTGGCACAGGCGAGCATTTCGCCGTCTTCTGTTTCCATCGTGAAGTTACGCATGCCAAGAAATCCTTTGAAGCCGCTCGCCCATGTAGTGATTTTTACCGCTTCACCAAGGGATGGATAGCGGCGCACATGAATCTGCCACGCGGACAGCACCCAGGCGCAGCCTCGTTTTTTGAGCTCCGCAACGCCCTCGCCGATCGCTTCCGACTGGAAGGTACTGCAGTCCTGAAAGTAATTGATCAGCCCCGGCAGGGTGAGATTTCCGTCCTCACCGATTTCGCTGTAGCGGATTCTGCTCGTAAAGGAATACTTCATCGTTTCGTTCCTCCTGCTGTATTTGTTTTTGAGCATCGAAAAAGGCCTCAGGTACGAGACCTGAGACCTTTTAATGAGCTGGGCTACCTGGATTCGAACCAGGAACTGACGGAGTCAGAGTCCGTTGCCTTACCGTTTGGCGATAGCCCATTGCCTTGCGACAAAATGTATAATACACTATCGCAAGAGAAAAGTCAACACCTTTTTTGAAATTTTTTTATTTTTTTCAAAAAACTGACTTTTGGAACATTTTGGAAGGGATTTGACGGCTCAACCCGGCCGTTGTCACTCTCCCGCCACGTATTTTTTGTCGATGTTGACGACGCATTCATACTTCTCATCCATTTCCTTCATCAGCGCCCCGATCTGCCCGATCACGCGATCACAGTCTTTCTTCTTATAAGAATACGGGATTTCAAGATCAAAAATCAGCTTCTTTTTCTCCGCCCCGTTGATCATACGGAAATCGTGGAAGGAAAGCTCCGGATCGAGAATGGAAATTACGTTTCTTACCTTCTCCTTTGTCGCAAGAACCGTCGCATCGTGGATCTCCACCGGATCCATGTGGATGACCAGCAGAATCCCCAATTTTTTGCCGACCTCATGTTCAATGCGGTCGATAATATCATGCGATACCTCGATATCGACATCTCGCGGCACCTCCGCATGGATCGATGCCATACTTCTGCCAGGCCCGTAGTTGTGGACAATCAGATCATGGGTTCCTACAATTCCTTCATAGGAAGCAACCTCTTTCATGATCCGTGCATACAGATCCGGATCCGCGCCCTGCCCGATCAGCGGTTCCAATGTATCTTTTGCAATGGAAATACCGGACCACATAACGAGTACCGCCACAACAAGTCCTGCGATTGCGTCGATATTAACCGAAAGGAAATGGCAGATCAATATAGAAGCGATCGTTGCGCTCGTCGTGATCACGTCGCCCATGGAATCCGCCGACGTTGCCAGCATCACCTTCGACTGAATGCGGTTTCCCAGTTTTCGGTTGAAAAGCGCCATCCACAGCTTTACACCAACCGAGAGCACCAGAATCAAAAACGGAACCATCTGAAATGTGATCTCTTCCGGATTGCGAATTTTCTCCAGGGAGCTCTTTAAAAACGTAAAGCCGACTTCAATAACCAGAAACGAAACGATCAGCGCTGCAATATACTCGATCCGTCCATGCCCGAACGGATGCTCTTTGTCGGCCGGTTTGTTTGCCATCTTGACACCGACGAAGCTGATCACAGACGATGCCGCGTCCGAGAGGTTGTTGAACGCATCCGCCATAATCGCCAGAGAGTTCATTCCGGCACCGATCAGCAGCTTTGCCGTAAACAGCAGAATGTTGCAGCAGATTCCCACGATGCTTGACAAAATGCCGTAGCTCGTGCGCACATCCGCGTTGTCGGTTTTCTCATAATCTTTTACAAAACGTCTTACCAGAAAATCTGTCATGGTTCCCCCTTCTTTTAAAAAAAGGCCTCCTGCATTGCCGCGGAGCCCTTACGTTTTCTCTGTCTTTTTCTATAGTAGGCAGTGTCGGAAAAAAAGTCAAGCCTAACATATTTTCGGGATTTCTACTAATAATTACAGGGGACTCTTCCGGCAGCATTTGACAATTGAATGAGAGTTTTTCTTTTCCCTCTGCCTTTCGAGTCCCCTATAATTTGATTTTTATTTTACTTTATAAATTTTCGCCATATCCTGTACATACAGCGGATAGAACTGGTAGCCCGCAAAATCGCTCCGAAGTGCAACCTCGCATGCCATATCCTCGATATACAGGTTTGCCGCATCGTCACAGAGCAGTGTTTCCATTTTTTTGTAAAGCTCAACCTGCTCCTCTTCATCCGTGCTGGTCTTAACCTGCTGATACAGTTTATCATACTCTTCGTTGCTGTAGTTGATAAAGTTCTTGGATGATGTTGAGGTAAACCGTTCCAGCAACGCGCGTCCGCTCAGATATGCCGCGTCAACGCCGACAACCGTGGACTGGAACTTCCGGTCTGCATATACATCCGACAGCCAGCTGTCCCACTCGACCTGCTGAATTTTGGCAGTAACACCGATCGCTTTAAGCTGCTCTACAAGAACCTGGGCTGTATCGATATGCTGCTGATAATTGTTCGGCACTGTAATCGTAAGCTCAAATCCATCTGGGTATCCGGCTTCTTTTAACAGTTCTTTTGCCTTCTCAATATCCTGATTATATCGCTCTGACAGTTCCGGCACATAATATTTTCCAAATGCCGGGAACATGCTGCTTCCGATGATCGTTCCTTTTCCGTCCGCAATCATATCCAGCACTTCCTGACGGTTTGCCGCATAGCAGAGCGCCTGGCGCACCTTCACATTGTTGAGCGGTTCCACGGCATTGTTCAGATACAGCGCCTGTACCAGGTTCATACCGCCGTCATAAATCGTAAAATCGGAATCTTCGGCAAGCTGCGCTGTCTGTGTGGAACTAAGACGTGCATACATGTCCAGTGTTCCGGATTTTAGGTTTGTTACGACTGCATTGCTGTCCTTGACAATTCGAAATGTTACCTTGTCCAGATACGCCTGATTTTCCGTATCCCAGTAATCGCTGAATTTTTCAAGGACAATGTTTTCCTGCGGGGACCGTGATACATAGTGGAACGGGCCTGTTCCGACCGGATCTGCTTCCAGATCTTCCACATGCTCAGGTACAATCGCCACCGTCAGATAGGCAAGAAACTCGGTGTCTGGCTCTTTTAAATAGATGTCGATCGTGCTCTCGTCCGGAATTTCAACCTTGTCTACATTGGAAAATGCCTCTACCAGAGGCGTTCCGTCTCCGTTGATACCCGCACAGCGTTCGATTGAATATTTTACATCCTCTGCAGTGACGGTCGTTCCATCGTGGAACTTGACACCATTCCGGAGCTTGAAGGTATAAACCTTTCCATCCTCCGAGATCGAATGGCTCTCTGCCACCGCATCGTTCAGATTTCCTTCTTCATCGGGCTTTACAAGGCCCTCATAAATATTGAATAGGATTTCTTTCGTTCCTGCCGCAACAGATTTGTGTGGGTCAAGACTATCCTCAATGTCCTGAGGAATTCCTACCGTGATGGAACCTCCCATAACAGGTTCCCCTGTCGGGGTTGATTCCATTGATACCTGAGAACTTGTGGTATCGGAAGAATCTGCTTTCCCATCCTTGCCATCCTGGCATCCGCCAAGTACAACAGTAAGAGCTGCAACTAAAAGCAGCGCAAGTACGCTTCTTCTTTTCTTCATGATTTCTCCTTTTGATACGAGTTCTCTCATTTTGTAATTGTCACGCCTATTGTATCCGACCTGTTCCCAAATAGCAAGTACATTATTGTATACAATTTATTTTCCGAATCTGAAAATCACGTATATCCGCCCGCATATTCCGGATTCTTTCCCTCGGGATGTACCGGAAAAGATAAAAATTTTGCCGCCCGGGAATTTTAACATTCCCGGGCGGCAAACGCTTTTGCTTTTTTTCTTTTATCCTTCAATGGAGATTGTCTTTTTCTGCTCCACAGCCGGTTTTGCTTCCTTCTTCGGTACGAAGAGTTTCAGCAGACCGTGTTTAAATTCAGCCTTGATGTCCTCTTCGGTAATATCCTCACCTACATAGAAGCTTCTGCTGCATGCACCTGCGTAACGCTCTTTGCGGATGTAACGGCCGCTCTCTTTTTCTTTCTCGTCTTTGTCGAGACCTTTCTCGGCACTGATGGTCAGATAACCATTTTCCAGTGTGGCCTGAACTTCATCTTTTGTGAATCCCGGAAGGTCAACCACTACCTCGTAGCCATTGTCCAGCTCGCGGATATCTGTTTTCATCACATGGCTGGCTTTGCGGCCATACAGTTTCTTTTCTGTATTCTTCATCTCTTTGTCATAATCATAGAACGGAAAATCGTTGAAAAAGTCATCAAATAAATTTTCTCCAAAAATACTAGGCATTAACATAAGTCATCGCTCCTTCTTATTCTTCTCATGGAACCTGATCCATGCTTTTTCTCCGGTTTTTCTTTTCACCGGATCTTTTTGTTTACCTGTTTCTTTGGAACGGAAAGGCTTCCGGATACCGGAGGTTTTCTTCTTTTCCTCTCTTTGTATCCCTCTTCCTTTGTTCTAGCTGTAATATAACACTTATTATTAGCACTGTCAAGAGGTGAGTGCTAATTATTTTGTGAAGATTTTGTGAAGCCTTGATTTTACGGGCTTCACAGGGATTTTTCACTTACTTTCGCACTCGATTTTCTTGATTTGACCACATTTTGACCACAAATTCTTGGAAAAATATATTCGTCTGATTTTCTTACCACATTTTACGACAACGACTTCTGGTTTATACCACAGCAGGTACGGTTTCTGGCAGATTCATTTTAGACATCTCGTTCTCCACATGAGACTTCTCTGCAATATGATTGTAGACATTCATTGTGATCTGTGCATCTGAATGTTCTTCGCTCCGCTACGGTCGGTGCTAAACGGATGTCCCCCGGACATCCAGCACCCCATCACATACTGCATAACTTTGGGATTGACATTATTCTCACCCAGTCTGGTACATCCCGTATGACGAAGGGTATGCGATGAAATAGGAGGCATCAGCTCCGGCTCTCGCTTCTCTCCTTCTGCCAGTTTGCTTTCTTTCTTATTATAGGCATTAACAATGTTTTTCAGAAAGCTGTTCACTCCCGCTGGCATAATCGGACGTCCATACTTTGTATTGAAGATGAATCCACTGCGTCCACCAATCTCTACATTACTCTGCAAACCAAGCATCAGGTTCAGCTCTCTCTGTTTACGGAACGCATCATATACCATCTGTGTCATAGGAATGTCTCTGATTCCTGCATCCGTTTTGGTTTCTGAATCATGGAAACAATATCCTTCTTCACCTTCATAATATACAAGCTGTCCACCTACATGGATCTCCCGACAAACGGTTTTCAGTGCTTTTTTCATGTTTTTCCTATTAAATTTTCCTCAGACACCTACATAAGTGAAACTTAGATTATGCCCAATA
Source organism: Fusicatenibacter saccharivorans (assembly GCF_027667425.1). Taxonomy (NCBI): domain Bacteria; kingdom Bacillati; phylum Bacillota; class Clostridia; order Lachnospirales; family Lachnospiraceae; genus Fusicatenibacter; species Fusicatenibacter saccharivorans. The sequence continues at coordinate 22,729 of NZ_JAQEGR010000002.1, read as the reverse complement.
CACAGTATTATTACTTATAACAACTAAATTACTTCTTGTCGTGCAATCTATTATTTATTCCAATACATCAGGTGTCCACCTTGTTCCAATATCGTTAGTTGGAAGTCGTTTTGTCTTGTATACAAAAGCCACACTATACCGTGCTCTCGTCACTGCAACATAAAACTTAGAAAGACTTTCATCCTTCATGTCTTTGGACTTTCCTGACAACCAATCCAGCATTGGTTTCGTCGGGTATATCAAGACTCTATTAAAAGTAAGTCCCTTGGACAATCCAAAATTCATCGTTTTTGGGATGGGATTTACCTTGGTTCTTTTATCATACCGCAACTGAACAGGATTATATATATCTACATATTTATCAATATCATTCTCGTGAACCCAAAATATTCCATCATGTCCCGTTTTTTCATTCATGGCAGAATCGCATGGCTTCATATCAGGATACATCTGATTTGCAAGATCACATATAATCTGATTATTTCTATGAGATGTCGATAATGTTGTGGTATCAATATTCATTCCGGCAATATTATCCTGCACAAAAATCACTATTTTCCCACCTGCATATTTTTTATATTTTGCTTCATAATGAGTTCGATACGTCGTCTGACGAGGATCTCCTACTAAAGTCATGTTGCAACCAACCTCATGCAACTTTTTTATAACTTCTAAATCATATCCAACAAAATCTTGTATTTCATCTACAAAAACATAAGAAAAAATTTTTCGTATTCTGCGAAATACACATCCATTCGATAATTCGTCCAAAACACAGGGCAATTTTGAAATCATATTTGAATATACATTACCGGAAGCCGTGACATATTTTTTCTCATTTGTATCCTTTAGTCTCAACAAATTTTTATCTGCCTTATTCACTAATAACACACCGGATACCCTATTATTTATAAGATAGCTTTGGTAAGGTCGTATACCATGCTTGATTAGCAGCAAAAACCACGGCATAATAGTTACATTAGATGGAATACAACCATTTATTTCGTAAAATTTGTCTCTAATGCTTTGTTCATTAGCATCGGTATAAGTTGTTATCAAAACATTTTCAGAAATCTCCAATGCCTTTTTTACAAGAAATGTTGTTTTTCCTGCCCCTGCCGCCGCAATAATTAGACTACTCATTTTTTATCGCCCTCATTATATACTCAGGATATTTAATTTTCGTAGCCGATTCAAAAATTGCTATGGCACAATCCGTCTTATGAGCGTGCATATATTTGTGCATCTCATCATCCGTATCGTAGTTAGTTCCAAAAATATTGTTCATTGCTTCTCGTCCATTTTCTTTTAATATTTTCGGCTCTAAGGTATTATAATTAAAATCCTTATCTGACAGTTTCAAATCACCTGTATCCACTACCTCATCAACACATATATGAATACATTGTATTTCTTCATATTCTTTGTACTTTTTCTTAACAGCTTCAATATTTCCATCATTATCCGTAACAACAGCTGTTTCTTTGTTTAGTGTCTGTGCAATTTCAAGATACCGCTTAAATGTCACCCCACCTACGGTCATTACATCTATTCCATCTTGGATAGGAAGCCGCCCCTCATGAGTATCCATATATGCCCGCTGAACAACCAGCTCATCTGAATCGCCCTCTACTAAGATTGATTTTTTACAAAGAATCAATCGCAGTGTATCATAACCTGCCACTTTTTTGAAAAATTCAAAAGTTTCCTTTTTGAGCGATTGCATCGAGCAACAATTATCGCCTGAAAGCAAAATTAAATTTTCCAGTCCGAGTTTATTAGCGACAAAGCTACTATGCGTTGATGCTATAATTTGTCTACCAGATGCAGCCTTTTCAATAACTCCCATTAGTTCGCTTAATCGGGAAAAAGACAAATGACTTTCAGGTTCTTCAATCAAAATAATACTTGCTTTTTCTGCCTGTTTATGACTTAAAGCTAATTGTGTTTTTATGATACATTGTGCACCTTTTCCAGCATGAGCAAACGGGATTCCATCCACCTGCGTAACCAAACTTGACTCCCAAGAATTTTGAACTCCCTGATCGGCACTCAATGATAATTTTCCATTCATAACAGTAGACGCTGCACTAATTTTCTCATTGATTGACTGAATTGCTTCATTTTGTGCAAACTCATCTATCATATTTCTATGGGCTTGTGTTATTGCTGTTATGTCCTCTGGTTCAAGGAAATCCTTTACTACTCTGGAAATATATACATCAGACCCATTTTGGTATCTGTAATTTGACGAATCAATCATTACAGACTTTATTGGTATGAATCTGGGCATTTTTTCATCTCGGCTAAAAGAAAACCATTTAGCTTCATAAAATTCAATAGGCAAACTTATAATTTTTTCTGTTTTCAGCAAACTTTCATATTCTGAATTAAATTTATCAGAAAAACTAATTGTGAATCTGATTCCCTCTATACCATCACTTTTTTCGGAATTACCATTTCCTTCATATTCAGGCAATGTTCCACTTTTGAAATATAACTCAATCATTATTTCTGGAGGTGCAATCGGCTGTCCATTTTCCACTGATGCCAGGTATTCCTCAACTGCTTCTCTATTAAATAAATATGTTGATAGCTGATTTCTAATATTTCGACCAGCATACATACCCGTTAAAGCCACATGAATGGCTTCAAGAATAGTAGATTTTCCAGATTCATTATCACCAACCAGAAGATTGATATTTTCATTAAATTTTACTTCAAACGGATTTTTAAACTTCTTAAAATTTTGAATGATTACCTTCTCAATAGCCATTCGTAGCCTCCTATCTTCGATTTTACTCTACCCCTAACGCCTTAAACACTGCATCTTCCGCACTCTGATACGGAATCAGCTGAAATGCACTCATCAGATCAGCTGGAACACTTGCAAAATCAACAAACGATGTACTTGGAATCAGCACCTTCTTTGCGCCGCTATCCAGACACACCTGAAGTGTATTGGCAAGTTCATCCACCTTTATCATTGTGCCACTAATTGTTATATCTCCCAACACTGCCAAGTTGCTGACAACAGGCTTTCCAAGAGCAATCGAACAAAGTGCTATCAATGTTGGAAGTGCCAATTTGTCTGTCATACCGATACCCTGCAAATCCTGATAATTGATGATGTAATCCTTGGTCGAGGTGCTGATAGAGCCACTGATCCGATTGCCGTTGGCTTTCAGATAATTAAATGCCGTGTTCACCGCTTCCTTGCATTTAGAATCACTGCCTAAGCCAGTCCGTTCAATTTTGCCATTGCCTGGAAGCATCTGACTTTCCAAACGGAATACACCAATCATGCCACTTTTTCCTCTGGATACGGTATAAACCTGTCCCGGATTACACATTCCATCCGGTATCAGCTTACCACCACCCTGTTCTGGTACGGAAACATAATGTTCTGACATATCTTCTAGATCTATATAAGAGAAGTTCACATCATAAAACTCCATACCACCCAGCTTCTTCAATTGCTCCTTGACACGGCGACGCATTTCCAATGCAATCTGAATAATTTCTTCCAGTTCTTCTTTGGTAAACTCACCATTTGGGTACATCAACTTCAGATAACCGTCTATCATACGACGAACCGCAATTGTATCACGCTGATTCAGATTTCTCCCCAGACGGAAGTAGTGATCAAGTGCATCTCCATACTGCTCCTTGCGAAGCTCTCGGATGAACTCTGCCAAATAGTCACTGATAAAACCATAATCATTAGTAAAATGCTCCGGTCTGAACTTCGGTATCTCCCATCCTGGAAGATAACAGTGCATACGATCAAGAAATGCTGTATCTGTTCCCATTTCCTGCGGGAAAGGTGCAAACAGACTGGATGTTTTCAACAGCACGTCCACACTCTGATTGATATTTCCCACAAATACCATGGACGCAGTAGCAGCTTTTTCTTCTTTGCCACGGGCAAAAGAGCCGGATGCCATGTAATCCTTCATAATCTGAATGCCATCTTTATCTTTAAACTTGATACCTGCCACTTCATCAAAGGCTACACAGTCCCATAAGCCGACCAGTCCGACCGTTTTGCGTCCCATATTGTAAAACAGGTTTGCAACCGTCGTCTGTCCACCGGAAATCAAAATACTGTTTGGTGAAATCTCTTTGTAAAGATGAGATTTACCGGTGCTTCTCGGTCCAAGCTCACAAAGATTAAAGTTATTCTCAACTAATGGAATCATACGGGTCAAGAGCAACCATTTCTCACGGTATGTAAATTCATCCGGTTCCATTCCGATAGAACGAAGAAGGATATCCAACCATTCATCTTTCGTAAAAGCTTTTCGTCCCTGCTTCAGTTCATCAATATCAATGTGCGGCATCTGGATCGGTGTCAGCTTACGGATACTGATTGGTGAAATATCTTTCTGCTTTTTCTGTTTGGAACGAAGTGGATTTCCATCAATATCCTCAATGCCAAAATTATTGTCGCCTTCAACCTCATAATCCAGCTGAACAATACACCAGATACCGCCGCAGAGCAGGCGATCAAATTTTTCTGGATATTCATCGGCAATCGGTACATTACCAATGCCCAAATTAGAAAACTCTGCAAAAAAGCAATCCTTTTTCATATCCAGTCGAACAGTCACCATATCAATGATTGTGTAACTGCCTTTTTTACGCAGCTGAGACAGAATTTTCTGTGATTCATCCGGGCGTACAAAGTTGTCAGCAAGAATACGCTTCACATTCTGTACGCCTTTCTCTATAACCGTCTCATCATCTGAACTGCAATACTGTCCCAACAAGAACTCAAGAACATACACTGGGACATTCGCCCCTTCTTTAATTTTCTTTGTCAGGTCTTTCCGAACAATCTTACCGTCAAAGTTCTGACGGAGCTTGTTCTTTATTTCTTCACGGGTACTTTCACCCTCTGCAAATTGCTCCATCTTTCTCTCCTCCTGCGGCATTAACTAAAAAAATCAAACTCGTCCACCGCAAAGGCGATGTCAATCTGGAATGGCTCCCGCTGTGGCAGCTGTAATCCCTGTTCATCTGCAATTACCAGATAATAAGTAGCGGTATTGCTGTATTTTAAAGATTTTAGATTAAACTGACAACGGAAAGTTCTTTCTGCACCGTTATCGCTGGTCTTATCTGCAATAATCTTCTGAATATCACTAATCTGTTTGCCGTCCTCATCTGTAAAATAAACTTGATAGGTTGCTGCTTCACGATTTGTACTGACCGCATCTTTTTGATAGAAGTTCAACGAAAAAATCATATTGCTGATCTTACGGTTTGCGGACAGTAAATTAACCGTTACCGGCTTAGTATCATATTTCTGCTTATTTCGCTTATATTCCATAGAATCGTTGCGGAGATAATGATACTCAATCACTGGAACAACCATTTCCTGCAAACTGATACCACCATGCACAAAATTCATACCGCCGCCATTCATTTTGATACGAATACTTTCTCTCGGTGCAAATCCATCAAATTCCGTATTTCCGCCCAGGAATTTTACAGGCATCAAGTAATCTGGTTGCACACCTTTCTGCATAATTGCATATCTTCTGCCATATTCTACACATCGCTTGATACTTTCTTTTTTTGTAATGTCAGAGTTTGTTACATCCACATCAAAAAATCCTCTTTTATCTACTTTGTCCTCTTCCTTCAAAGGACTGTATGTATAAAGAAATCCATGATCTGCCGTAATTAAAATATTCGTTCCACCAAATTCATTTACGATAATACGCACAAGATTCTTCAATTCTGAAATCGCCTTGTCACAGGCAGCAAAAACAGCAGTATCCGAAGTGTGGCTGGCTTCATCTATGGTATCGTGGTAAATATAGACCACATCCATCCCTTTCACCAAAGCACTTCTTTCCGCTCGTTTCATAGCAATGATGTCATTATACTTTAAAGCCACGCTTGCCGAATCTTCTGTTTTCAGAACCTTATCCCTATAAGTACTTGCCGTAGACTGTCCATCTGCCAAAACCGTCAAAATATCGTTCCGAACCTCTACTGTCAGTTCTTTGTGCGGCAACAAAGCTGCCATACCAAACTTTGTAGTAGAAGGAAAGATGCTCTGCATACTGCTGATAGAAACCTTACTTTGCGTTTCTCGCTGAAGCTGATCTGCCATCGTAGCCGCCACTTCATAACGCATGGCATCTGAGATAATTACAAATGCTTTCGTATCTGAGGTTTGGATACGGGAACGGTAAAAATCCTCCTGTTGCGGTACTTCCAGAACTTTACCGTAAGTTGCCAGTTCATCCGCACATACATCCGACCAGTTGTTGCCCAACTCACCTAAGAACCAGTGTGTATAAAGTCCTTCCACCTTATCGACAACATGCTTGAACAAATCATCCAGCAGAATATTGGAAGTCTCCAAACTCTTTTGAAAACTAAGATGGAACAAACGGTAATAAGTGTCCATCTGATAGTAGCTCTCAGTATATTCTTTCCAGATACTTTTCGCTTCTGCGGTATGGAATCCGGCAGAATGTTCCTTAAAGAAACTTTGCATATTCGCCACTTGTAAGATACCGTCATAAAAATTCTCAAATGGCTCATACCATACACAAGTTCTCCGTTTTTCAACGGTATTCGTAATGGTATCCACATCAATAATATGGTCACTGATCTCTGTCATTATCTTTGTCAGAATCACTTCATTAATACACGGAAAGCACTCTGTTCCTACCAAATCTTCTACTGTCAGCTTTTCAAAACGCTGATACAGACAAGCTTCATCCTCAACATAACGTGCCACATCATATAATTGCGGAATGTTGTCACTATGAAGCCATTCAGAAATAAAATCATAGCAATATGCCTGATGTGGTATGGAAATAAAACTGTCTAGTCCGGCAAGATATTCCTGCCGCATGGTACGGGTCGCCGCGGTTAAAAGTAGATGAATTGCTAACCGCTCAAGGTCTGGTTCCTCCTCCACAAATCCGCATCCCTGACGAACCATCGCCCAAAATGCTGCGTCTGCATGATATTTTACAAAATCCTGATAAACCGTATTATTATTCAAATCCAGTCCCGCCTGGAACACACTACGGAGAATCATATTAGGCTGTGCATCTTTCAATCCACAGATTGCCGCCATGACAGCCATGTGTAACTGTGCCGGTGTTTCCGGAACTTTATTCTGTGTGCTGACTTTCAAACGACGATCTTTCGCATTGAAATAAGCACGATAATTTTTAACCTGTTTCCTCATTGCCGGATTTGATATAAGTCCCATCTCATCCATCCAAATAGAAATCAGATCCGCCCGAAACTCTTCGCTGTAAAGCTCCACATCCAGAAGCCAGTTATCATCTGGGCGGTTATAGACACACGGACTGTAAACCAGATAATTTGTGGTCAAATCATCTACTGAAAGCAGTTTTTTTACAGAAAACGCATTATTTCCTGTCAGCGCAATCACCTTTGCATTTTCCAAAACCACTTCATCCAATTTATCCTCAAATTCCTTATCTTCATCGTACCAGAAAATGATACGACGCTGATAAAACTCAGGAAGAGGTGCAGCAAACCTGCGATTTAAATCTTGTATTATTTTGTCTGTATCCATGCTGCATTATCTCCCTTCCGTATTTTTTACATAAATAGTGCTTCGTGCCGCACCCTCTTTTCTCAAATAACCATCCTTAACCATATTCAGCAAGACAGCTCTGGCTCTACGATGTTTTACATCTAAAATCTCTACTGTTTCAGCAGTAGTAATAGAGCCATTTTCCAATACATATTTATAGATTTGTTGTTCCTGTTCACTATCCGGCATTTTCTTTGTCGTATCTGGCACTGTTTCTGTTTTATCCGGCACTTCATTGCCACTATCTGGCATTTTATCAATAGTATCCGGCACTTTAATGGCGTTATTGAGGTCATTGAGGTCAACAGTGCCGTCAACCTGACCTCGATAAATATTGATACGCAAATCCACTTCGCCACCAATAAACTCCGGCTCCCGAAGTCCGGCAGCTTTCACTTTATCAATAATTCTCGGAATACCGCTTCCCCAATGCTCGATCAGATTCATGTAAGCAAACGCATGGGCAAGGGCTTCATTTCTGATTTTGGAATAACCTTCTTTCATACGCTCCATCGTTTGTCCCATTGGCAGCTTCCCAGGAGAAGTGATTTCCAATCGGTTGTCATATACCGCTACCTGTATCGTACCATGATCCAGATAACTACGATGTACCATAGCATTGATAATCAACTCACGAATGGCATCCGGTGGAATCTCATAAACATCCTGGCGATAAATTCCCACAATAGTAGCACCCAGATGAATATTTCTTAAGACAAACTGAAATGCTTCGTCTATCTGTTCCCAAAGCGGTCCGGTATATTCTCTACGATCAACAAATACCGCTTTCGTTGTACCTTTGAACACACCACATTGCGTTGCAACATGAAGGCCTCCGTTGCCTGTCAAAATTGCAAACGCATTGGATGGAAAATCTTTTCCATCACGCTCGATTAAAATTCCCCAGGAACGCAACTGCTGTCTGCCTACATCTTTAATCGATGCTTTCTGTTCCTCTGTCCGAGCATTTCTGACAGCCTGCTCTTTCATAGCTTTGCAAAGGGTATCAATATCTTCATCTGTAACATTTAACCCAGTACATAAAGCCTGATCATAGTAGCGGTTACTGCCCTCAAACAACAACTCCTTTACCATATACTCATCGGCAAGGCGGGTAGTTCCGGCAACACGGACATATACACCGCCATCTCTACCAAGGGCTTTGATATAATACGGGCGCTGTCTGCCCTCAAAAACCTCTACCACAATGACAGTCTTACCATCAACCGTCTGTAAAGTGATATCTGGGATAATTGCCGGTTCACAGCTGTCTGATACGGCATTGGCAATGGCATCCATTTTCTTGAACACATCTTCCTTGTCAAAGCCAACAACCTCTCTGGTTTTATCGGCAATTCCGAAAATGATTTTTCCGCCGGTTCCATTGGCAAAGGCAACCACAGATTTCATATATTTGAGGCTTTTCTCCGGCAGGTTCTCTTTGAACTCCACATCCTTCGATTCTCCTGCAAGAATTTCTTCTATAGTCATTGTAACACCTCGCTCTCTTTGGCAGCTATTGCCACCATTCATATTATAAAATACCCGCAGTTTTCTTATTTACCACTTTGGAAATCAGCTCATTCATCAAGTCGTTCTTAATATCAATCCACGTTTTCGTATTGTCGATAGCGAGCTGACATTTAGATTTCTGCATAATTGCAGTAATAGTCTGACGAACATAATTTTCCATTTCAATGAGTTCTTGCTTTGAGATATTGCTTCCATCACCTTCATGTAAGGATTCTGAGCGATAACGATAAAAGTCCAGCATCTTATCATGTATTCCTACAACTTCTGCATCATTCTTTCCAAGCAAAACTGCAATGCGATTGGATAACATTTGTTTTTTACCTGGTTGATTTACCGGCAAAAGTGCCATTTCTAATGCTGTCGTATACTGTTCAAATCCAGTTGGAGCATCTGTCTGCTCCAATCCCCACACAAACTCATCAATAATAGGTTTCATCATGGAATAAATTTGTAATTTATAATCTCTTAAAAACTGATTACAGCGTTCAACATCTTCTGTTGCAAGTATATATTTTCGTTCATCATAAGCATTTCTGGTACTATTCTTGCTCGTATGGTTCTGAGTATTATTTATAAAACCCAACACCTTAAATCTGTAATTGAAAAATGTTTGATATAATCCAATGTTCCCGTTTTTATATAAACGCAACAACGAAAATATTTTATGCAAATATTGTACCTCTTGCTCTTGGTAAGCTCCAATTTCATCTTCACATTGGCAAGTCTTATTCGTGATTACAGCACCCGGAACAATCTGAGGACCATCTATCAAAAATACATCTTCTTTTTTTAGGCAGATAAAGTATGAACCATTTTCATCATGTAAACGTGAGCCTATATACTCAATACATAGTTGATTTTTTCCATTTTCAATTTCTGATTTGAATGGGAAATCATCATAATAGCACTTCTCGATAGTATAACCATTTCCCAATTCAAGATTAAGTATACTTTCATCGCAATACATTATAATCGCTGTAATTTTCACAGTAACATCAATCAAAATACCACCCCCATTAACGCAAGCCCTTATCCTTCAAATATTGACCAAGACTAAGTTTCTTTTCAACTTTCCAAGCCTTATACCCATTTGTACTTCGCCCCGTCACAAACTGAGCCGCTGTTGAAGAGCTGGTAAACTCACAGTTTTTAAGAATATTACCATTCTTATCCACATACTCTGGATTGTCTCGATATGCTTTAGCGGTTTTCCCACCTCTGATATGATTTGCAAAATCCGGACTTATTTTGCCACCTGCCAGAACAGTAATTATCTTTCCATCATATTCTGCCGTTGCATATGCAACTCCTGTACGCTGTGTAAGTGTAACCATAATTTTCATGATTCTTCGTCTCCTATTTATAATTTTTTTAATACTGTATCAAATATTGCATAATTCTTCTTCACACCATCATCCAGATCAATGGAAATCATCTGGTCGGCAAGGTGATGAATCTTTTCCTCGTAAATTCTGATTTCAGTATCCTGCGCCTGCAAGGTATTCAACTTTTTGTTCAGCTTCACACGCTCGCCAGTGGAAGCATTGACCATACGCTGTTCCAAATCCGCAATAGCAGTACGATAACGAGCCTGCTGTTCATGCACATAATCGGTACGGATACGGGCAATGGTGTCCGGCTGATAGCGGTGCATATAAATCAGAGCCTTAAATCCATTCTTCTTGCCGCTGTCAAATAGCCAGTAAATCGGGCGTTTCTGATAAATCTTACAATGATCTTTATAAAAATCATTCAGAAAATAATTCCGAATCACATCTTTCGGCTGACCTTTTCCCCCCAGTGCATCGGCAATGAATTTCAGGTTTTCGTCTAAGGTATCTACACCGTAAACAGTTTTTACGAACTCCACGAATAGACCGACAATATCATCCTCAAAATATTCATCGTCGCAAATCGGGATAATGTTATCCTTATCCGCAGCAAAAGAACTATATTTGCTGTTATCCCATTCTCCACCTGCATAGACAAGACCATCCGCATCCAGAGAGTGGCGACCGAACATACAGCCAACCGCATAGGAAATGAACGAGCGAATATCTCTGCCAAGATCAGCTTTGCGGACAGTAACGTCCTTGTCCTCAACCTCTGGTGTCAGCTCATCCTGTAAACCGTAAATGTCGATGAAAATACGGTTCAATTTTTCCTCATTGGCTTTCAGCTGGTTAAAACGGTCATTGCATTCAGTCTGCCACTGGTCAAAGGCTTCCGCAATGGTAGAAACTTTGCGAAGCAGTGGATGCTTTTGAAAATCCCATGAGGTTTCAAAAGCATCCCAATCCTGCTTTGAAATACTAATATTATATTGGACTAAGGATTTAACCTGCGGATAAAAATTCATATCTTTGATAAATGGCATATTGAGTATATCTTTGATATTATTATTCATTGTCGGGTTTATAATTCTTAAAAGTGCTTGTGACACCTTGGAATTTAAAAATCCTAACACATAATCTATAATAGTTTCATCATTAAACAATATTGTTGCTGCCGCTTTATTAAATGTCAAATTTTTACCAAGTTCTCTTACGCCAAACAAAGGATTCATCGAAACAAGGGTCCATGTGATTCCTCTCCTAAAAAGGATTTCATCTTTGGGGAATCGTGCAATTTTATCTCTTTTATAATGCTGAATCGTGATTGGATCAAACTTTACTACGGTATCAATATTGCCATACCATCGCCTAAATTCACCTCCTTTAGCGTGTAACGCCCACTTCCTTGCTTCAATATCATGAGCATTCACTTCCCACAACAATTTCAAATACTTGTCATTATTACCAGTTAAAATTTGTCCATCAGAAAATGCAACTTTCTCCAATAACTCATTATCATAACAATTAGCAAACTGTTCACTAATCCAATAAGCTATCGGTTCACCTGGTATCTTTTGAAATCGTAGTTGATTAGATATATACCGTTCTTTTCCTTTAATGAAGAGTTCCTCTTTTCCAGTTTGTGTCGTCGGATCAACAAGTCTGCAATATGTACCAAGATAATTGTTCAAAAATGTGTTTCCTATTACAAAGCTGGTTGTTTGTACAATTTCTCCACCAATTTCTTCAAAGGCACGAGCTCCCAAATGCGCCATATTTATAATAGCTTTTTTAGAAATTTTCTTTCTAATATTCTCATAACTTGCAAGGAACATCCAAGCGTGTTGTGTAATCATTGCCTGACAGCCATTTTTCTTTGTCATTTGTCCGCAACGTTCAATAAACACAGCAAACAAATCACTTTTACTATCTGGGTAATCACTTTTAACATAATCAGAGAGCTTTATACTCATACCAGAGCTACCCATATACGGCGGATTTGTCACTACCACATCATACTTCTGCGCCAGTGCTTCTGCCACCTGCACCAACGGCAACAATTCTCTCAGTGCCGTCTCACGGGACATATTTATATCTTCCGTAATCTCTGCAAAACGGTCATACAGTGTAGACCAATCCTGCGGTGTTACGGTCAGAATCGAGCCGTATTCTTTTGCATCATGCAATTCTTTAATGATGGTATCCATAGCTGTCGTGAGCTTTGCATCCCCATTGCAGAAATAGTCCACGGCAAATTCATCTACATGATTGCTCTCTACAATAGCATACACATGGGGCTGAATGCCACGGCTGAAGAAGCGTCGGTCATACTGACGGGCTTTCATCATTACCGCAAAGTAAGCCAGCTGTGTTGCACGGTCATCAATATCCAGACCATAAATATTGTTCTCTACAATGCTTGCCACTGCTTCACGGGTGGTATAACCGTAAGATTCATATATCTTCATCAGCACATCAAACATATACGCAAGAATATGACCGGAACCGGAACATGGATCAATAACTTTCAGCTGATCCGGTGTCAGCGCGGCGTATTCCTTGCGAATCTCGGCAAGCTGTGCCTGCACTTCCGGCTCCTGCTCAGCTTCTTCCAGATAGTAGTGCCATTTGGTATCTTCCGGATCACGGTTTCCGGCAGCATAGGCAGACTGTTCTTCCTCGGTAGGAAGAAGCTGCTCTTTCACATCCGGATGTCCCTCCAGCCATAAACGACCAAGACTGTTCTCTACCATGTAGCGAACAATCCAGTCTGGTGTGAAAAGCTGAGTTGCTGCGGGGATGTTTTCTTTTGTGATTTTCACATTCTTTTTCAGTGCTGCGAAAACGTCATCCTTTTTCTCACTGTTATAATACTGATACAGCCAGCCGATGATCTGGACAGCATCCTTCCAGTCATCCTCCGGTATCAACTCGATCATCTGCTGAATGACACTGCCTTCACGGAGCAGATTGTCCGGCAGAAGAAGCTCGGTGTAGTCCGCAATCTTCTGGAACATTCCCGGCAGAATCTTATTCAAGGCGTTACACTGCACGATCAGCAGATATTTATACAGTTCTTCGGTCTTTTCGGCATCTTTCAGTTCATAGACCTTTTCCATATCCAATCCATCCAAATCCAGATGAATGGCTTCGGTTATAATCTGCGGCTTAAAGTTGTTTTCCTCGTCCGTGAATACACGCACATGGGAAGGAATGTAACCGTTGACTTCCATAAATCGTAGAGCAGAGAAGCGGTTGAACCAAGTGTAGGCAACCTCCTCCATGACCTGCTTATAGCCTTTATCGTTAATCTCGGCAATCAAAGCCTGACGTTGTTTCTTTTCATCAGCAGTGAGGACTTTGCCGCCAACGCTGTCCGCATTGGCGGCCTCGATATTATCCTCTGTGATACCGTATTCCACGCCTTTTAGGGAAACACGGGCGATCAGCTCTGTTCTTGCCCAGACAGCAAATTTTTTAATCGCATTCTTATCCATACTCGTCTCTCCTCGTTAGTTCAGCTTGATCTCATCGCAATTTTTCAAGAGTTGCTTCAGCTGAGAACGAATCTTCTCTACATAATCATCAATGTCTTCATCCGTTTGTAAGGTCTTTGCCTGGAATACAACCTGTCGGTTATAAGCACGGACAACCTTTTTCTTTGCCGGAGCAGTTTCTTTTCCTGGCTGTGTCGGCTGTACCTGCGGCTTCGGTGCAGGCGGAGCCAGAACTGACTCGATATTGCTGATAGTATCATCCTTGTACTGGCACATCGGCAAGAACATAGCATCCAGAAGGGCAAGGCTCTTTAATTCTGCGATTTTCTCCTTGCACTGACTGAAATACCGATCCGATTTTTCAATCAGATGGGATGCCTTGGAATCGCCGTTTGCAGCAGTATGGGTCGCTTCCATACACTGACGAACCGTTTCCAGAACCTCAGCACGTTTTTCTTCCAGCATCTTGTCATGGGCGGTGCGAACCGTATCCATCAACGGATTCAGTTCACGAATCCGGTTATAGTTGAACTTGCTTCCGGTCTGAACCATCGTAATCAATCGAATAGTATTCAGTGCCTTATGTGCTTCCTCATTTTCTGCAATCCGGTCAAGGTCATCATGCAGAGATTTTTCAAACTGCACTGCCTGGTCGAATACTGTTACCTGGGTTTTGAAGAAGTTTTCAATGCCGTTGCTCATGGCTTCTTTATTGTTGAAAAGAGCATCCTCTTTTTTCAGCACACGCTCAATCAGGGCAATATTGTCTTTCTTCTGAGAAAGAACATCATCCATCAGATGAATAGCTTCCTGCACTAATGCACGATCCGGGTATTTATGTCCGTCATAACAAGCATCCAAAGAAGCATAGTAATCACGCTGCTCGGTAAACTTCTCCGTCACAAAGCGAATCAGACCATCTTCATCATCCGGCACATCCATAATGTCGAAATACTCTCGGAGCATCGCTTTTACATCACGCATCATCGTAGCAGAAATGTTTTTACGCTTGCTGATGGAAGTCTTGCCGATCTCACTCTTTTTGCGGAGCATATCCGGCAACTTCGGGTCATCCGGCTGAATGGTATTGCCTGCATACTTGATGGTTACTTTCTGGGAATAAATCAGTTGTGCCGCAACCGCAGCAATATCGATTTCTTTCCATCCATACGGAATCGCACTGTATTTGCTTTGCACATCTGCCATAGAAGTCGGCAACTTTTTCACATCCTGCATTTCCAGATATTCTTCCATAGCAGAAGCAGCATCACGGTTCGGTTCCATGCCCGGAAGTGCCGTTACCGCACCTGTCAGAATCGCAATAATATCTACATCACTGCCTGCATTATCTGTAATCAGGTCGAGCTTGCTATATACATGGGCAACCAGATATTCAAGCGACTGGTCAATCTTGCTCTTAGCATTTCCAGCTCTGATTTCCAGATGCTCACCGTCTACATAGAACTGCGCCCCTTCAATAGCATTTTGCAATTCGCTCATGGCACTCAGCTCATATTTTCCGGCTTCGTCTTGCTGGTCACTGATAATTTTCTGCACAGTTTTTGGAAGCTGGCTTACATTTCTCTGCTTTACGTACTTACGAATCTTCATAGCAGATTCCAGAGATTCATAGTAAGGCGTATCAGCCAGAACCACGATTGCTTCATTACCTTTGGACTCCGCCATCAGACGGTAATCTGTTTTTTCAATAGCATCGGTAGCAACGGTCAGGAAACGCAGACGCATACCACCTGTTGCCACTCCAACTGTAATGCCGTCCACCATCTGATCGAAAGCAAAGTCATATTTTCCATAACGGAACTTCTTGGTTGTGAAAATATCACCGTAAATCATCTGAGCGATACGCTCTACGATAGAAGCGGTATCTACATTGGTATCCCGGATTTCACGCTGAATATCCTGTTCTTCATCCGTCAGGAAGTTATAAGTGTCTCCGGTTCTGCCGATATAGTTCTGGCTCATCAGACGGTCAAGGCATCCACGGACAGCTTCACGCATGATAATCTTATCCACACGAATATCATCTGCCATAAGGATAACGATATTGTCCAGATTGGAAGGAATATCATCAATATACCGAATCAGATACAGGAGTTTCAGTACATCTACATCCTGCTGTTCGATGCCATCACCGTTGTCGGCAGCTTTTTGGCAACGTTCAATTACACGACGAATTGAACCATCCAGAAAAGTATGTACGGTATCATAAAAACGGAAGAACGGAACAAGTGCATACTCATCCTTCTCCTGAATTTTCTGTGCAGCTTCCTGGAAACCGGACAGCATGGAACGCTCACCACCGGAAAGGTGCTTGCCGGAATTTCCGTGCTTGCGGATTTCAGCAAATACCTTCTGCATAATAATAAACTGATACGGCACGAACGGGAAGTTCTCAGTAAATTCCCTCGGACCGGAATAGCCTTTAATATCCAGAATAGAGCCATTGAAGCTGAACAGGTTACGCAGGACAGAATCATTCTGCTCATAAACGGTTTCCAAATCCATTGTTGCTTCCGGTTTCTTTTTCAGAATACGCTTCTGGATGACTTCATCCACGGAGGAAGAAGATAAGCTCAGTCTTGTTTTGAAACGAGCCTGGATACGGGAGAACTCATCGGCACGAACTTTGATGATTTCATCAATGGCTTCCTGTCCGGTGCAGATCACCCAAATCTTTCCTTCACACTCACTTCCGATTTTTTCTGTCAAAGACTGGAGGTTCAAAAGCATATCGGTGTCTGTGCCGACATACTGACCAACTTCGTCGATCATAAACAGCAGACGGAAGTTCGCTGGTTTAGTATCCACATAGGCTTTCATATCTTCCACAAGCTGAGCAATAGATATTTCTGTTGCCGTTTTATCATTGAACCATGCCTTGGCATCGTCCTCACTCATATCCAGAACTTCCATTAAAGTCGGAATAATAAACTTTCCATTGAATGCAAAGGCACGGCGCATTTCCATCCAGGACTTGCCTTTCTTTTCTTCAAAAACTCTGCGAAACTCCTCAGTTTTTCCCTGCTGGTCAATATAACGCTCCATCATGGCAACTTTCAGATTCTCACCGTAAAATCCCAGATGGTTGTAGAACATTTTGGCAAATACACGAAGAACCGCAGTCTTATCTTTATTGCTGAATCCCTCAATATCAATATTGAACAGAATTGTCTCGGTCTGTCCCTTTGTGGCACGATCAATCAGCATAAAGGTTGCCGGGTCGTCCTCAAACTTTTTACGGAAACGCTCCACACTGCGAATGCCTTTTACCTCTTTATTTTCCAAAAGGTAGGAAAGCATTTTCAGGAAGTGAGATTTACCACTTCCAAAGAAACCGGAAATCCAAACACCCATATCGGCTGTCGGCTGGTCAAAAGCATCACCGTAATAATTGAAGAACGTAATGAAATGTTTCTTCAATTCTCTGGTAATGACATATTCATTTAACTCCTGCTCGATTACATCATCAGCAGCCTGATCTACTTTAATTACACCATTGATTTTGCGGTTAATGTCATCCGCAAACATATCTCGAATCATCATGGCTTTATCCCCCTTAATCTATGACATTGAATGCCCGGTAATAATCATTTGGTGTCAGACGATTAAACAGTTTTACATGACGACCATCAAACTCACCCGGATACATAACCAAAATCGGAACATCCGAAAAATACGGTTGCAAGGCTTCCAATAACGTATGGATTCTCATAAACGGGAACACCTCGCCCACACCTGTCAGCATCAGCACATCACCCGGTTCGTGTGGCTCATACTGGATTTTATCAATGAACTCTCCATTGCCGATTGCGGAGTTAAGCTGCTCCAGAAGATAAGCACTTCCGTCAGCTTCTTCCATATCGGGAATTGCATCTGTGATGTCCATATCATCGCAGATAGAGAGAAATGTTTTATATAAATTACAAACGATCAAATGGCAATCTAAGGACTGATCAGTTTCCAGCTGATTCACAAAATGACGGACAACCATTTCATTCTCCGGTTCATAACAGAAGATTCTGATATTCACCTCATTGCTGAGTCCTTTGCCTTCCAGGAACTCCGGTTCCTGAATCAATGCCCGAACTTTGTCCAGGCGTTCTTTTATGTCACTCATTGGCTACCTCCTAAGAAAAGCAATTAAACGCCGGCAGTATCGCCATATCACCATTGCTTCTGATGGCATTCTCCAAAACAGGATGCAGCCATACTGGATTCAAATGATCTGCCCCCCGGTTGTCGAGATATTCTGTTTCAACAAGCACTCTGGCAATTATCTGTTTTAACTTTGTTATTGTAGTATCGCTCCAGGAAGCCACGGTATCATTCTGCTCCTGCAAGCGCATAAAAAATGTATTCAAATCTATCTTACCAAAAGACGTGTCCCTTAATCTGTACTTCTCGCCAATGACGGTCAGCATAAATTCCCAGACCAGTCGGCTCTGCTTCATCAACGCATACAAACAAATCTGTTTTGCCACATCCGTCGGCTGTGAAGCAATCGCAGAAACCAGAGAATCATCTTCCAGTGCCTGAAGCCGTTTGATGCAGGCTTTCGCCATGCGTGTAATAGATTTTTCCGTTGGATACTGAAAAAGATTCTGCTCTACAATTTCTTTAACAATTGCATCATCGGAATTTCCTTCTGCCATTAGCTTTGCGGTAGAACGCATTTCGTAGAAAAGGAACGGCTCTCTGGTCAAAGACGCAATATAAGGATAAGAATGATCCATGTTCCCGTACCTCCTTACTGCTCCTCTTTTTTATCAGGAACAAATTCCATGATATCTCCCACATCACAATTCAAAGCAGAACATATCTTTGACAGAATCTCTGTACTTACATTTTCATCTTTTGATAATCGAGACATCGTTGTTGTACTAACTCCTGTCATTGCACGCAAATCTTTCTTCATCATTTCTTTATCAATTAACAATTTCCACAATTTCTTGTAACTAACTGCCATTTTTTCACCTCAATCTTATTTGCTTGAAATATCTGTTCACATGGTATTTATCATCATATCATAAAAATGCGTTTCAAACAATCTAATCTACCAAAAATCGTAATTCAATTCTGAAATATCGCATTTAAAATCACAAGAAACACATCTTAATAAGACAAGCTGAAAGTACAAGTGCCACTATATATCCGATTCCACAGAAAAATTTTATCTCGTTTATTTTCTCTGATTGCAATCTTATCCTTTTTTTCAATTTTTGCACTTCGTTCTCAGCTGTCTTTCTATTCTGTTCCGCCTGATACTTTAAACTTAACATCAGCGATAATAGACCTTTCGCTTTCAATGTCAGATTCTTATTCTTGAAATGATGATTACTCATTACCGTAAAATTCTTAGTTCTCTCTACACGAAAAATCTGTGCCATGCTCCCATCCTTCTTTCCAGTTCAAAAGGAAAAGACGCAAGCCATATCTTATGACTCACGCCTTACTTCGCTCACAATATTCTATTTTTATCAGTTACCTGCCAGATTAGTTACTGGCAATCCTTATACATAAATCAATTCTTTCAGGATAATCTCTTCTGCAATCGCTCTGTGCTGATTGGCAGCTCTTACCCATGCCATCTGATCTTTCTCCTTATCCGGCAGTGGTTCTTTTTCTTCCAACTGTTTCAGAATCACTTCTTCCCGTTCCCTGGCTGCCTTGTCCACTTCCAGAAGATGCTCTCCTATCGTATCCTGCAGAAGCATCACCTGATAGGTTGAATTTCGATGGTTTTTCAGATAATCTCTGCGAAGAAAACCATACTTGCCAAGTTGCTCCATCTGTTCACCGGATTTATAGGTGAGATTCGGGATTACTTCAAACTGTTTTACTCCACTTCCTCCAGTTCTGTTCCTTCTGGAAGAATATATCCGCAGTTATCACATACTCCATCCTCTGCAAGTATCCCGTCTTTCACAAAGGCTTCAATGCCTCCCGGTTCATGACAGTGTGGACAATCTAATTCCTGTATCTTTTTCTGATTTCTTACATCCTGGCAATTGGCAAATTCAATTTTACCCATAGTGATTCCTCCATTTTCATTCCATATCAATTTGTCTTCGCAAAAAAGTTCCTACTATACGGGAAAAATTGCTGATATTACGAATATAGGCAAAGTCTTTTCCATAGATTCTCTTTTCCACGGAGAGCTCTTCTTCATTCCCTACAAAAATACCAATTACGAAAATTCCCTGATTTCTGGCCCGACGTACCTCATATGCAGTATCTTTCACAGCTTTTTCTCCGTCATAGATCTTGGGCTGGCGGGTTCCTGGTCGTTGTATGCTCATATCACAGGGTTTTCCATCACTTAATACGATTAAAATCTTATTTTTTTCCGGTCGCTCCATGAGAGAGGAACCGACTGTTTTCAGTGCAAGCCCATCTCTGTTATTGGCATATGCACGAAATTGAAAGATTCTTTCATTTGTTTCCCTTGGTTCTTCATAATTCCGAAATCTCTGAAGAGGCAAAAGCATATCTTCTCCAGCAGAAAAATGTAATTTTTTCATCAAATACATGCCAAGTTTCTTCTGATCAAAATATCGTGCAAAGGCACCCTGCTTCACTGCCTCATACAGAACCGTTTGTTTTGAATAAACATATTTTTCTGTATCCGGTTCAAATTCCGTATCATAATCACCACTGACTGTCCAAAAAAGATTTCTGATACGATTGCTGATCTCCAGATGATGTTCTTCCAGTTGTTCCGCCGGCCATCTGACATCCTCCATACAAGTTTACCCCCATATGTCTTTTCCGGTCCAGGAAGATGGGATTCTGGTAGAAACCACATCTTCTACGATCTCTTTTTCAAATACATCAAAACTTTTATTTATGATTCCCATCTGGATTGCATCAATTGGAGAAAGTCCGCTTCTTGTTGCTTTTACAGCAGAAACCAATCCTCTCAGGTCAAGAGATTTTGTTGAGATTTCTCCATGGTAAGCTTTGATCTGCAAATCCAGAAACAGTCCTGCAAAAGCTTTCAGTGCACTTTTTTCCCCATCTGGAAAATGTTGCCTTAATACAAAAAGAACACTATCCTCATCCATTTCAGGCATATCGATTACCATAAACCTTGAAACCAATGCTTCATTTAGCTCTCTGGTACCTGCGTAACCATAATTCATCGTGCCGATAAATCGTGTTGCCGGATGAAGTAAAATCCTGTTATATCCTGGAATATTGATTCTGCGCCGATGATCCAGTGTGGCATGCAGTACAGAAACCGCATCATTTTTTGCCATATTGATTTCGTCCAGGATTCCAAATCCTCCAAATTCCGCGCATTGGTAGATGGAGCCTTTCCGAAGGCGAACCTCATTATTTATAAAGGTGTCCGTTCCAATCAGATCGGCACTGTCTGTATTTACATGAAAAGAAATATCGTATTCCGGTCTTCCGAATATCCATGCCAATGTCTCACATAGTACATTTTTCCTGTAGCTTTTGCACCGGAAAGTAACAGATTATCTCCCTGAAGAAGCGCTGCTGTTGACATTTCCAGAATCTTTTTCCCATAAAATAGGATATCCGGTTTTTCTACTCGTTCCTTTACCTGATCCTCTACCTCATAACGCATGTGAAAATCTCTCAGTTCTCCAATCAGTTCCTGCGCTACCTTCTGGTCTTCTAAATATTTTTCTATTTCTGTCCAATGACTTCTCATGAAGATTTTCCCTTCTTTGCAATTGGTTATATCAAATCAGATAATATTTCTGTTTACTCAATCGTGAACCTCACATGACTAAAGTCACGTGCTTCCGGCCGCTTTAAGCGGCAGACCAAATATCGGCGGATACGCCTGTTACTTAGATTTTGCACAGATATGTGCTTCTTCCATGCCGGATACGGCGGGTTTCCACATAACAGGTAATCCACTGCATATCTGCCTGTGTTTATGCTGCTTTACGCAGTTCCATTTCTGAAATCAGTTCTCTCAGATCTGCATAAACACATGAGGTTCTACGCTTTACTGCAGGAACTTTTGCCTCCAGCAAAGACCTTTCCGTTTCCGGCAAGGGTTTTAAAATTTCACGGATAAAATATCTTGCTCCGATATTATACGATGCCGACAAATCACAGTTGTATCTTTTTCCAGTCTGAAACGTACACAGACGATGATCCCGTGTATCACGGGCAATCTCTCCTGATCCATCAAAGGCAAGCCTGCTCGTGTTCCAGGCACAGATTCGGGAAATTCGGATTCCCTTTCTGTGTGCCTGCTGTCCGCACCGTTTCTGGATATCACGTTTTCTCCACATCTGCAGTTTCTGCTTTTTCTTCCCGGAAAGTTTTCCTTTCATTTCCAGATATTCGAAAACAATCACATCTGCCTTCTTTTCTGATGCATAAAAAACGATTTCCTTTGCAATTTTTCTGCCAAGCTCTGTATTCAGACGTTTTGCATATGCCCATCTTCCCTGCGCCTGACGCGATCCATGTTCCCGCTGAAATCTTCGGATCCGTCCCAGCGCACGGTACATCCGGTCTTTGTCACTGGAAAAGTTAATAAACTTTCTTCCCAGGATAGTTCCGTCTGGACGCATGATGGTACAGACTGCATCCGTATTGATGCCGAGATCCACACTGCAGATCGTTTGTTCTTTGACAGGTGTCCGGTTTAAAGATACCTCTTCCGCATACGTAAAACGCAGGAAATATTTGTCGTGCTTTTTCTCCAACGTTGGCGCCGAAGCTTTTTTGCCCGACCAGTGTTTTCTTAAATATTC
>NZ_JAQEGR010000019.1:0-62944 GCF_027667425.1 Fusicatenibacter saccharivorans | reverse complement strand
GAATGATAGATGTGTAGTGTATGCGGTTTTGAAGGTATATCGGAAAAACCATCGGAGAGATCCGATGGTTTTTTACTGTTAAAAAATAAAAGAAAGAGCGCTGCTAATGAGAAAAAATACTCATTAACAGCGCTTTTCATTTCACAGAAAAAGCAGTATTATGGGGTTAGAAGAGTCTAACACAAAACAGACTCTTACACACTCAGGAAAAAAGATGCAGGGAGGAAAGTTATGTTTCTTGAGATTAATAACCTGAAGAAGAGTTTTGGAACCGGTGAAAGCCGTGTGGAGGTCTTAAAGGAAATTCAGTTTTCTGTGGAAAAAGGTGAAATCTGTGTTCTCCTCGGTCCATCCGGTTCCGGTAAATCGACACTGTTGAATATTATCGGCGGAATCGACGAGGCGGACAGCGGTTCGATCGTGATTGAAGGCGAAAAAATTGAGGATATGAATGAAAAAACGCTGACACGGTATAGACGAAAACATTTAGGATACGTTTTCCAGATGTACAATCTGATTCCAAACCTGACGGTGAAAGAAAATATGGAAGTTGGCGCATACTTAAGCGATCATCCGCTCGACATCAACGATCTGTTAAAGACACTGGGGCTCTATGACCACCGCGACAAGCTGCCGAACCAGCTCTCTGGCGGTCAGCAGCAGCGTACTTCAATCGGAAGAGCTATCATCAAAAATCCAAGCATTCTGCTCTGTGATGAGCCGACAGGTGCACTCGATTACCATACTTCAAAAGAAATTTTGAAGCTGATCGAGGACGTCAATCAGAAGTACGGCAACACCGTCATCATGGTAACACACAATGATGCGATCAAAAACATGGCGGACCGCGTGATTCGTCTGCGCGACGGCCAGATCCGTAAAAACTACGTCAATGAGACCAAAATCGCCGCCGGCGATCTGGACTGGTAAAGCGGGGTGGAAGTATGAAAAATCCATTACGAAAACGCCTGCTGCGGGAACTGAAGAACGATATTGGAAAATATCTCGTTATTTTTCTGTTTATGACGGCGACGATTGGCTTTGTGTCCGGTTTTCTCGTTGCGGATGAGAGCATGCTGTATGCTTACGATGAAAGCTTTGAAAAATACAACGTGGAAAACGGAAATTTTACAACAGAACAGAAGCTCACCGACAACCAGAGAACACGGCTGGAAAAAGAGAAGGTAACGATTTACGAGAATTTCTATAAAGACGAAGATGCCGACACGGATCTGGATTCGGAACCAGAGAGCACGATCCGTCTTTTTAAAAACAGAACAGAGGTCAATCTGGTCTGCCTGATGAAAGGCGAAATGCCGCAGCAGAAGGATGAAATTGCAATTGACCGTATGTATGCGGACAATAATGACCTGCAGGTCGGTGATGTGATCTCGGTTGATAAAAAAGAACTGACGGTTACCGGTCTTGTGGCACTTTCGGATTACAGTGCGCTGTTCAGCAATTCGAGTGACATGATGTTCGATGCGGTTAAATTCGGTGTGGGAATCATGACCGAAGAAGGGTATGATGCCATTACCGATGACCATATCAAATACTGCTATTCCTGGAAATATGATACGGAACCGAAAGATGAAAACGAGGAAAAAGAATGGTCCGATGATTTCGTCGAGGTTCTGGCGGCTCATTCCTCGCTGACGGGTTATCTGCCGCGCTACGGCAATCAGGCAATCAAATTTACCGGCGACGATATGGGCGGTGACAAGGTGATGGTGGAGGTACTGCTGTACATCCTGATTGCCATCATGGCGTTCATTTTTGCAGTTACGACAAACAATACGATTGTAAAAGAAGCGTCGGTGATCGGAACGCTGCGCGCATCCGGCTATACGAGACGGGAACTTCTGCTGCATTATCTGTCCCTGCCGGTACTGATTACGATTTTGTCGGCGGTGATTGGAAATATTCTGGGATACACCGTGTTTAAAGATATCTGCGCCGGTATGTATTATGGAAGCTACAGTCTGCCGACATATCAGACGCGGTGGAATGCCAATGCATTTCTGCTCACGACCGTAATTCCGGCAATTCTGATGTTTGTGATCAACGCGGTGCTGATTTCCGGCCGTCTGCGTCTGTCACCGCTGCGTTTTCTGCGCCACGATTTTGCAAAGAAAGGAAAAAGCCATGCGGTGCGTCTTCCGAACTTCCGGTTCTTCTCGCGGTTTCGTCTGCGGATCCTGCTGCAGAACAAATCGAGTTACTTTACCCTGTTTCTCGGTATCGTATTTGCCAATATTCTGTTGCTGTTCGGTATGATGATGAAACCGCTGCTGTCACATTACCAGACGGAGGCGGTGGAAAATATGCTGGCAGATTACCAGTATATTTTAAATGTTCCGGATCCGATCGATGAGGATGATGAGTACACGCTGATGGGAATTGTGCAGAAACTTCTGACGCCATCGCTGAAGACAAATACGGAAGGCGTGGAAACGTTTGCTCTTACATCGCTGAAAAATATTCCGAAAAACCGGGAGGGCGAGAGCATTTCGGTATATGGAATTCAGAAAGACAGCAAATATGTTTCCGCTGAACTGTTTGAGGACGGCGTGACGATTTCCGACGGTTATGCCGAAAAATATGGAATGAAAGTCGGCGATACACTGGAACTGAAAGAGCCATATGAGGACAAAACGTACAGCTTTGAAGTAAAAAGCATTTATGCCTACCCGGGAGCCCTTGCGGTATTTCTGCAGATGGATGTCTTCTGCGAGGAATTCGATCATCCAGAGGACTACTTTAACGGCTATTTCTCTAACGAGCCGATCACGGACCTGGAGGAATCGTATATCGCGACGAAAATTACGGAAGATGATATGACAAAGATTTCACGGCAGCTCAATGTGTCGATGGGAGAAATGTTCCAGCTGATCAATGTTTTCTCGATTGTACTGTTCATGCTGCTGATTTATCTGCTGACGAAGCTGATCATCGAGAAGAATACGACTTCGATTTCGATGGTAAAGATTCTCGGCTACGAGAACAGGGAAATTTTGAGTCTGTATTTGACGGCGACAACCTGGGTTGTGATCGTCTCAATCGGTGTCAGCCTGATCATTGCCTCCGCGCTGATCCGCCAGATTTATGTCATTATGCTTTCCGAGTACAGCGGCTGGCTGACATACTATATTGATCCGGCAATTTACGGAAAAATGTATCTGATGGGCCTTGCGGCGTATGCTGTTATCGCTGTGCTGCAGTTCCGCCACATCCAAAAGATTCCGATGGACGAGGCACTGAAAAATGTAGAATAAAAAAAGTTACAGGAGAAATCTTGACAAGCCCGGGCAAAGTGTGGTATATTGCTCTCAAACTTGGTGTGGATTTTTCAACTTGTAATAAAGTTCTTTTCGCCACGCAATTATCGAAAGCAGATAATTGCGTGGCTTTTTTTGTGGCAATGGAGCAAAGTCCGTGCCTGCACGTAAGCCCACCAACAGAAAAGATCACAAATGGAGGTAATAATGAACGAAAACTTTATGAAAGAAAAGCCAGTATTTCCACTGCTGGTTTCGATGGCGCTTCCAATGGTAATCTCGATGCTGGTCAATTCCTTATATAACATTGTGGACAGCTTCTTTGTCGCACAGATCAGCGAAGATGCCATGACGGCGCTCTCCCTGGTTTATCCGGTACAGAATTTTGTAAATGCCGTTGCCATCGGTTTTGGAATCGGACTGAATGCGGTGATTTCGTATTATCTGGGAGCGGGTGACAAAAAGGCAGCCGGCTGTGCTGCAACACAGGGCCTTGCCCTTACCATGCTGCATGCGGTTATTTTAACGATCGGAAGCCTTCTGGTCATCGAGCGTTTCCTGCGGATGTTTTCTTCTTCCGAAACTGTCATCGATCTTGGTGTCCGGTATTCACGGATTATCTTTCTGTTTACCATAGCAATCATGGCAAACCTTTACTTTGAAAAGGTTTTTCAGGCAGTCGGCCGGATGAAAGTGACGATGACCGGTATGATGGTCGGCTGTATTGTCAACATCATTCTGGATCCGCTCATTATTTTCGGAATCGGACCGTTCCCGCGTCTTGGAATTGAGGGTGCGGCGCTTGCAACCGGCATCGGTCAGGTGACACCGGTCGTGATTTACTGGATCATTTACAAGATCCGCCCGATTTCGGTCAAAATCCATCCGGAATATTTAAAAGAAGGAAAAAATCTGGTCGGAAGACTGTATGCGATCGGCGTCCCGGCGATCCTGAACCTGGCGCTGCCGTCTCTTCTGATTTCCGCACTGAATGGAATCCTGGCCGTGTATTCCCAGAGCTACGTTGTCGTGCTCGGCATTTACTACAAGCTGCAGACGTTCATCTATCTGACAGCAAACGGCATTGTACAGGGCATGCGCCCGATTATCGGCTTCAACTACGGCGCAGGCGAGCATAAGCGTGTGCGGAAGATTTATGAGATCACCCTGATTATGTGTGCGGTGATCATGCTTATTGGAACCGGCATCTGCCTTGCCATTCCGGAACAGCTGATCGGACTGTTCAGCAGCAATCCGGAGACCATCCGTCTTGGCGGACAGGCACTGACACGCATCAGCGCGGGCTTTTTGATTTCGGCAGTTTCCATCACATCCTCCGGTGCGCTGGAGGGACTCGGAAAAGGTGGATCTTCCCTGATCATTTCCCTCTGCCGAAATGTCATTGTCATTCTCCCGGCAGCTTACCTGCTGTCCCATCTGGGAGGCGGCGTTTTCGTATGGCACGCCTTCTGGATCACAGAGGTCATTTCCGCAGCGGTTTCTCTTGTGGTATACCGCCGCGCAGTACGAAGATAAAAAATATAAGAAGAAAAGAAAAGCGGCCTCTTGTGGAAGGCGGCTTTTCTTTTTATAATAGATAATACAGACGTAAGAATTAAGTAAAGATTTTTTTGAATATTCATGGTACCATTACGGTAGTTAAAAACAGAGAGGATGGAAACGATGTGGAAGAAACAAATATTTTAGTTGTGGATGATGAAAAAGAAATCGCGGATCTGCTGGAAATTTATCTGATCAGCGATGGATTTCAGGTATTAAAAGCGTACAGTGCAAAAGAGGGACTCCGCATTCTGGAGGAGAAAAAAATCGACCTGGTGCTGCTCGATGTGATGATGCCGGATATGGACGGTATTGCGATGTGCCGCCGCATCCGGGAGACGAACAACATTCCGATCATCATGGTAAGTGCCAAAACGCAGGATATCGACAAGATCGTCGGTCTGTCAACGGGAGCAGACGATTACGTGGCAAAACCGTTCAATCCGCTGGAGCTGATGGCGCGTGTAAAATCCCAGCTCCGCCGCTACCGCGAACTGAATCCGTCGAAGCCGCACGAGCGCCAGGAAGTGATTTCCTTAAAGCATCTGGAAATCAACAAGGTAACCCATCAGGTTGTCTGCTACGGAGAAAGCATCAAGCTGACACCGATCGAATTTGATATTCTGTATCTGCTGGCCTCCAACCCGGGCCGCGTGTTCGGTACAGACGAAATTTTCGAGCGCGTCTGGCATGAAAAATTCTATGAGGCGAACAACACGGTTATGGTACATATCCGCCGTCTGCGCGGAAAAATGAAAGACGACACAAGAGAAGATAAGATTATTACAACAGTCTGGGGAGTGGGATACAAAATTGAAGCCTGATTTTATAAAAAACTTCAGCCAGAGGATGGTCTTTGATCTGATTGTAAGTGCACTTGTCACGGTGCTTGTAGTGACGCTTACCGACGGGATTCTGACCTTTTTCGGCAATGGACTGATGAACATCGGTTACCGGAGCGCCTGGATCGGACCGGGAGGCCTCCGCCCATCGGTGCGGACGATGATTCTGACGGCGGCTGCGCTGCTTTCGTTCTGCCTGACCTTTTATTTCCTGATGCGCGAAACCATCCGATACATTGGGAAGATTCTGGAAAAGGTAAAGGAGATATCAGCAGGGGATTTTGATCATCCGATCGAGGTAAAGGGAAATGACGAGTTTTCTGTGATGGCGGAGAACTTAAATACGATGCAGCAGAATATCAAGGAAATTATGGAACGGGAACGGATCGCGGAGCATACGAAAAACGATCTCGTCTCATCCGTGGCACATGACCTCCGTACGCCGCTGACTTCGATTATCGGCTATCTCGGCTGGGTGCGCACGCGGACGGATCTGGATGAGGAGACGAGAAATCATTATATCGATATTGCCTATCAGAAAGCACTCCGTCTGGAGCAGCTCACGAACGAACTGTTTGGATTCGTCAAGCTGGAGCACAAAGAGATGCAGCTGCATCTCGGAAAACTTGATCTGGTGCAGCTGATGGAGCAGATGCTCGACGAGATGACGCCGTCTTTTGTGAAAAATGAGCTTCAGGTGGAATTTCTGCATGCGGAACATGCGATTTTTCTCGAGGCGGACGGTGAGCTGCTGGCACGGCTCTTTGGAAATCTGCTGAACAATGCTGTCAAATACGGAAAAGAGGGAAAACAGATCCGCGTCTCAATGGAAAAAGAGGGCGAATATGTGGTCACGCGTGTCATTAACTACGGACGGATCATTCCAAAACAGGAACTGGATCATATTTTCCAGAAATTTTACCGGACAGAGCAGTCGAGGAGCCGCGATACCGGCGGGACGGGACTTGGACTTGCGATTGTACAGCAGATTGCGGAACTGCATCACGGACAGGTGCGGGTAAAAAGTGATCTGCAGGGAACCGTCTTTGAGGTGGAACTGCCGGTCGGAATGCCAAAGGGGAAGAAAGAGGACGAAAAGCGATGAACAGGAAAAGAAGAAGCAAAATCTGCTGTCTGTCCGGTATTTTGCTGCTGATTCTGCTTCTGGCGGGAGTTCAGAGGGTGTCTGCGATGACAACGCGGACAGAACTTTATCAGAACACGCCGTCGGATGGCGGAAGAAGCGACGGGAAAGAAAAGCAGCTTCTTGCCAACAGCTACGCAGGGGAATACCAGATTGATTTTTCTTATGGATTCGAAGGAAACTATCAGGATGGGAATCACGTACCGATTCGTGTGACAATCACAAATGAGAGCGCTGTTGAATTTGAAGGATACTTTGTTTTTCAGATAAAAAACGCCGCGGAATCGATTTACCGCAGAAACAGTGGAGAAGGCATTCTCTCAAAACTGTTTTTGGGGGTCAAGCGGTCGGGCGATGGAAGAAACAGCCTTTTTACGTACCGTTTTCCAATCTATATTCCGGCGAACGGAACCGTTACAAAGACTTTTTCGGCAGGGCTTCTGGTGGAAAATACGTCTTTTTGTGTCCTGTGCCTGGAGAACAGCCAGAGGGACACGGTGTACAGTCGGGAAGAAACGATTTCGAGTGAAGGCTTCTTCCAGTCCAAGGTGGAAGTCTGCGTTGTGGAAGAAGAAACTAATTACGGGCAGCAGCTGAATGGAGTTACGCTGAACGACGGGATTTATGAGGTGGAAGCTGCATCTGTCCGGGCAGAGGAGCTTGTCGGGCTTGCGGAGTCGTATTCGCCGGATGTGCTGATCCTTCTGGAGCAGTCAAAAGAAGAACTGGATGAGACAATCCAGAAAGAAATTGATCTCTGGCAGGCAGAGGGAGGTCTTCTGATTACCTTTTCGGGAAACGAGACATTTGCGGAAAGCCAGCGCAGTGCGTTTAAAGAAGCGCCGGTAGATTTTCTGAAAAATATTCTGGACGAAGAGACCACCAGCCGCCTTCTGGCAAAACGAAATACGAATTATCAGAAATACTATACGATTTCCGATCTTCTGGAAAACACTAGGATCCGGAACCGTCCGAATACGGTGCTGTACGGCGGCCTGATTCTGGTCTATCTGGTTCTGGCAGGGCCGGGATTGTATTTCTTTTTGAAAAAAACAGGAAAACGTCAGTATCTCTGGGGGGCGATCTGTGCCTGCTCGGCCGTCTTTGTTATGCTGATCAGTCTGTTTGGCCAGAGCACGAGGCTCAAGGCCCCGGTGCTGACGTATGTAAGAGAAATCTGGCAGTACGATACATACCAGAAAGATTACATTAATTTCTGTGCACAGGCGCCGTACAATGCTTCCTATGAGCTGTATCTGGATCCGTCCTACGATCTGGTGACGTACAACCGTATGGACTATATGTCCAACAGCACGGCACAGCCGGAAACGGAGGATGCGGAATATGAAAAGACGGAGATCAGTTTCGGAGAACAGAAAAACAGGGCAGAAATTTCCAATCAGGCTGCATTTGCCCTGAATGAGTTCGGCATGCAGCGGATGGAAACGCTGGACGAAGGCGAAGGACTGAAAGGCACGTTTCATTTCTGGGATCAGAAGATCAGCGGAACCGTGGAAAATAAGACAGGCTATGATCTGGAGAGCTGTGTGATCGCCGTTCCAGGTTACTGTGCCCTCATTGGAGACATCAAAAACGGGGAGACGATCACGCTGGATGGAATAGAAGCGGACAGCGTGCGGGATTTCGGAAATTGGAGTGCGGCAGAAGATCTGCCGGAGATAGAGAAAAATTATCTGGACGGCGTCATCTATAATCACATGCCGAACCGGAGTGACAACTGCCTTTTCTTTGGAAAGCTGGCAGGCAATGACGATACGTTCCAGCTTGACAGCGGATACGAAGCGTATGGAATCTCGTATTACTATCAGGAAGTGTTTGTGGACATGAAAGAGGCCGGCGTTGTGTACTGTCCGTATGCGCAGGAGTACAGCGGATGGGACGGCGGAAACACGGTAAGCTTTGAAATGGGACCGAATTCCGGCGGAATCTCGGAAGAGGAAACAGAAGTAACGTATTATCTGAACGGTGTCTTTGAAAACAACAACATCTGGTGTCTGTATGGAATGTATGCTAAAGGCGTGATGCAGCCGGATTCCGAGGGAATCTATGATCCTGCATTCTGGCCGTATGCGATGACGGCGTTAGAAGATAAGATCCAGGCGGCAGAAACCGGCGGGGGAGGAAAACGGGGAACCATTCTTTCGCTTGCTTTCGAGAAAGCCCGCACGGAGGATGGGACCAAGATCCGGAATTTCAATGGAATCATTGAGCTGTACAATTTTCAGACGGGAACGTATGATGAAATTTCCGACTGGGAGATCGATTTTGCGAGTGATCCGGCGCTGGAGGCGCAGTATGTGAATGCGGACAACCAGATCCGTGTGCGGTACCGTCTTTCCGAAGAGGAAAAGGGAGAAGAGTATCATGAAAATTATGGATACTATGAGGCACCGAATCTGATCGTAAAGGCGAAAGAGATCCCACCGGAGCAATATCTGGAGAACCTGTTAGCGGAGGAGCCAAATGCCGATACTGAAAATTGAGAAACTGACCAAAAAATACGGAAAAACATATGCCCTGAACGGTCTTGATATGGAAGTAAAAAAAGGCGATATTTACGGCTTTGTCGGACCGAACGGTGCGGGAAAAACAACGACGCTGCGCATTATTTCAGGGCTTTTAAAGAGCGACGGCGGCGATCTGTGGCTGGACGGCGTGCGGACGACAAAAAATATTCTGAAGCAGAAAAGCCTGATCGGCTTTGTGCCTGATTTCTTTGGCGTTTATGAAAACTTAAACGTGATAGAGTATCTGGAATTTTTTGCCGCATCGTATGGAATTTACGGGCGGGCAGGAACCGTCCGTGCGCGGGAAGTGCTGGAGATGGTCGAACTATCGGGAAAAGAGGAGCAGATGGTGGATTCGCTCTCAAGGGGCATACAGCAGCGGCTCTGTCTGGCGCGCGCGATGATCCATAAACCGAAGCTTCTGGTGCTGGACGAACCGAATTCCGGTCTGGATCCGCGTTCGAGAAAGGATTTTCAGCTTCTCCTGCAGCGATTGGCGCGGGAGGATTATACGATTCTGATCAGCTCCCATATTCTTTCGGAATTAGCAGATCTGTGCACCAGCATCGGTGTCATCAACGGAGGTGTCATGGTACAGCAGGGAAAGCTGGAAAACATTATGCTTGCGGTCGACAGCTCCAATCCGCTGCGCATCACTGTGCTGAACCAGGTGCCAAAGGCGCTGGAACTATTGCGGCAGGATCCGCAGGTCAGCCGCCTTTCTGTGGATGAAAACAAGATTGCGGCCTGGTTTTCGGGAAGCCGGGAGGAGGAGGCGTATCTGCTGCAGAAACTGGTGGATGCCGGAATCCTTGTGGTTTCATTTGCACGGGAACACAACAGCCTGGAGTCCCTGTTCTTTCATCTGACCGGGGAAACGGAACAGAAGAGCCGAAACACAGAAACGTTCGGAAACACGATCGGATAAGGAGGGAACGAAACGTGCGGTTAAATCCTGTATTTGAAAAAGAAATGAAGCGGAACTCGCGGTCATCGCGGATTTCCTGGATTATTTTTGTCTGCAATCTGCTGCTTGCCGTGGTTGCGTTTGTCTGCTATTTCGGGGAGAGCAGCCAGCTTGGCTATCTGGCACCGGTCAGCTACAGCGTTCCGATGAACTGCTATATTCTGATGACGTATCTTCTGTTTATTCTCGTTGTCCTTTCGGTTCCGGCGGTTGCGGGAGGAAGCATTTCGCTGGAGCGTGAGAAAAAAACGCTGGATGTGCTGCTGACGACGAACCTGAACCCGTGGAGAATCATTACGGGAAAGCTGGAGGCATCGCTTGGCGTTGTTCTGATACTGACGGTTTCGGCACTGCCGGTGCTGTCCCTTGTTGTGGTGTTCGGCGGTATCGGCCTTGGCGGACTGCTTCTGATGGCGGGAGGCCTTCTTCTGACCGGGATTTTTGTCGGCAGTATCGGCATTTTCTGTTCGGTTGTTTTTAAGCGGACCACACTGGCGACCGTTCTTTCCTATGTCATTGTCGTTTTTCTGGTCGTAGGAATATGCGCCTGCACGGGGCTTGCCTACTACGCAGGACTGCTGCAGCAGGAGATGACGGCAGCTTATCAGCAGATTGATGTAGGAGGTGTAATTTACCTTCTTCTTTTCAATCCGTTTACCTCGTTTGCGGGGATCATCAGCCGCCAGCTTGGGAATGGAAGAGAGATGGAACAGCTCTGCTATCTGCTTGGAAATTACGGACAGAATCCGCTGATCCATTATCTGCCGGAGGCGAGTGCCGTTCTGCAGCTTCTGATATCAGCCGTTCTTCTTGTGACGGCGGGAAGAAAGCTGAATCCATTAAATAAATAACAGGAGTAAAAGAGAAGATGAAACCATTTTGTTTTAGCCTTTCCGGAATTTATGAGTCCGAAGGATATGCCTGGGAGCAGGCGGGAAAGATCTGGGATCTAAGAGAGCTCCGGGGAACTGACGGTTATCTCGATCCAGAGACGGAGCAGTTTCTGGAAGCGGAACTTGGCCGAAAAAAAGAAACGAAAGAGCTGCCGCGGATCCGCCTTCTGGATTCCGGCAATTATCACTATATGAGCAAATTGCTGCTGGGACTTGAAAAAGAAGATTTGTTTTTAGCCGTATTCGACCACCATACCGATATGCAGCCGCCGGCGCTTCTTCCGGTGCTCTCCTGCGGTTCCTGGATCCGGGATGCTGCCGGGGCGTATCAAAACATCAAAGGAATCTGTGTGATCGGCCCGCCGGAGGCGTCGGTGCGGGAGACAGAAGCGATGGAGCATGTCTGGTTTGTGACACAGGAAGAGCTCGACGACGGAAGCGGAGCGGCGAAGATCAAAGAGATTTTTGCATCCCATGCGGGAACATTTCCGGTATATCTGTCGGTCGATAAGGACATTCTGTCAAAGGAGGAGCTTGATACGAACTGGGATCAGGGAAATGTGCGTGTGGATGAGCTGCTGTCCCTTGCAAAGGACTGTCTTGCGGGGAGAAAGGTGCTCGCGGTCGATCTCTGCGGAGAGCCGTCGGCGAACGCGCCGGAGGCGGAGTGCAGCGCGGCAAGTCTGGTAAACCAGAAGCTGTACGGCGCGCTTGCGGCAAAAATCGAAGATTGACAAAGTCTGGGCAAAAGAGTATCATAAATTCATACCCAGACGGGGTATATAGAGTGACGGAACACAAGGAGGAAACCTCATGGGTGAATGTTGTACACACTGCAGTGAATGCGACCGGAAAAAAGTGCGGGACGAAAAAGAATACAAAGATCTGATCCACCGTCTTTCGAGAATTGAAGGCCAGGTGCGCGGAATACGGGAAATGGTGGAGAGCGACCGCTACTGCGTCGATATCCTGACCCAGGTATCCGCGATCCAGTCTGCATTAAACAGCTTCAACAAGGTACTGCTTTCCAGCCACATCAAATCCTGCGTTGTGGAGGATATCCGGCAGGGAAAAGAAGGCGCCGTGGATGAGCTCTGTAAAACCATCCAGAAGCTGATGAAATAAGAAGGAGAAGAAGAAAATGAAAGCATATGAAAGATTACTGAATTATGTTAAAGTGCCGACACCGAGCAATGAGAAGAGCGGAACCCATCCGTCTTCCGAGTGTCAGAGAGTCCTGGCAGACCAGCTTGCAGAAGAAATGAAAGCGCTCGGTGTATCGGATGTCCGTGTAGAGGATAAATGCTACGTCTATGGAAAAATTCCGGCAACAAAAGGATACGAAGGAAAGACAAAACTGGGATTTATCGCACACATGGATACGGTATCTGATTTTGCAGATCATGCGGTAAATCCGATCGTACATGAAAATTATGACGGAAAGGATCTGAAGCTGGCTGACAGCGGAAGAACACTGGAGGTTTCGGTATTCCCGCATCTTCCATCCCTGGCCGGCAGAACGCTGATCACAAGCGATGGAACAACGGTGCTCGGTGCAGACGACAAGGCGGGCGTGGCAGAGATTATGACACTGGCAGAAGCCCTTCTTGCCGGAGAAATCCCGCACGGTCCGATTTCCATCGGATTTACACCGGATGAGGAGATCGGTGAAGGCCCTGACTTTTTTGATGTTCCAGGCTTTGACGCGGAGTTTGCCTATACCGTGGACGGCGGCACAGAGGGAGAAATCGAATTCGAAAACTTCAATGCAGCCGGAGCGAAATTCACGGTGACCGGATTTAACATCCACCCAGGCGGAGCAAAAGACACGATGATCAATGCAATCGCTGTTGCAAGCGAGATCCAGTCTCTTCTGCCGGAAGCAGAGTCCCCGAGAAATACCGAAGGATATGAAGGCTTCTATCATCTGACCAGTATGTCCGGCGATGTGGCACATGCCGAGTCCGAGTACATCATCCGTGATCACGATGCAGAGAAATTTGCAGCAAAAGAAGAGAATCTGCGCCGGATTGAAAAAGCAATGAATGAAAAATACGGCGAGGGAACGGTAAAACTGGAGATCAAAGAGCAGTACCGCAACATGGCTGAGAAGATCCGTCCTTGCTACCATCTGATTGAGAATGCCGAAGAGGCAGCCAGAAGAGCCGGCATGGAGCCGATTGTTCTTCCGATCCGCGGCGGCACAGACGGCGCACGCTTAAGCTTCATGGGTCTGCCGTGCCCGAACATCGGAACCGGCGGATATGCATGCCATGGACCGTATGAGCACATTACCGTTGAGGGGATGGAAAAGACGATGGCAATGCTGAAAGAACTGGTTAAGATCTACGCAGAATAAAAGAGTTGTCAGAAAAAAGGAAAAGTCCGGCAGAAAACTGCCGGGCTTTTTTACTGGCGTTTATGATAGGAAGAAAAAAATCAGCACAGCAAAAAACGGAGCCATGCAGGCTCCGTTTAAAAGCAGTTCGTAGGGGAATCGAACCCCTGTTTTCGCCGTGAGAGGGCGACGTCTTAGCCTCTTGACCAACGAACCATATGATATAGAACAGAATTTTTAAAAGAGAAGGAACTCTGTGAAACCTTCAACAGTTCGTAGGGGAATCGAACCCCTGTTTTCGCCGTGAGAGGGCGACGTCTTAGCCTCTTGACCAACGAACCATATGATATAGAACAGAATTTTTAAAAGAGAAGGAACTCTGTGAAACCTTCAACAGTTCGTAGGGGAATCGAACCCCTGTTTTCGCCGTGAGAGGGCGACGTCTTAGCCTCTTGACCAACGAACCGTACTCGCTTATAATACACGATGTCTGGAGAAAATGCAAGTGTTTTTTGAAAAAAATTTAAAAAATTTCAAAAAGTAGCGAAATTCGCATTTTACTTGCATTTTTTACCAGTTATGGTATGATAAAACAAACAAATGTTCTAAAAACAGAAATACGTTCTAAAAAGAAAGAAAAAAGATTAGAATAGAGAAGGAGAAGACAAATGAAACAGTACAAAGGAGCCATTTTTGATCTGGACGGAACACTGCTCGACTCGATGCGGGTCTGGGATGACATCGATATTGCATTTTTAAAGAAGAGAGGACTTGAGGTTCCGCCGGATTATCAGGAGGCGATTACACCGCTCGGCTTTCTGGAGGCTGCCCGCTACACGATCAGACGGTTCGGCTTTCCGGAAACGCCGGAAGAACTGATTCAGGAGTGGCATCAGATGGCGGTCGACGCCTATACGTATGAAGTGGAGTTAAAAGACGGGGCAGCAGAATATCTCCGCTATTTAAAAGAAAAAGGAATCCGCATGGCGGTTGCTACCTCATCGAGCCCGGAGCTGTATGAGCCGGCCTTAAAGAGAAATGGGATTTATGAGTATTTTAAAGCATTTGTCACCGTCTCGGAAGTAAAGCGCGGCAAGGGCTTTCCGGATATCTACGAGAAAGCGGCTGAAAAGCTGTCTCTTCCGCCGGAAACGTGTGTGGTATATGAAGATATCCTAACGGGAATCCGCGGCGCCAAAATGGGCGGATTTGCGGCTGTGGGCGTGTATGACAGAAGCGGGGAAGGAAACCGCGCAAAGATGGAGCAGGAAGCAGACCGCTACGTGACTTCTTTTAAGGAGCTGATGAACGGAGGAGATTCTTTCTTCTAAAGAAAATCTTGCTATTCCGGGAAGAAAAATGATATAATAAAATACTGTGCCCCCAAAATGGGACAGACAGAAGTATTTTTAAGAGAAAAAGACAGTAACACATAAGTGAGGATAGAACAGTTATGCCAAAAAAAGAAACGTATGATGCCAGCAGTATTTCCGTGCTGGAAGGTCTCGAAGCAGTGCGTAAGCGCCCTGGTATGTATATCGGAAGTACCTCGCGGAAAGGCCTGAATCATCTGATTTATGAAATTGTAGACAATGCGGTGGACGAGCATCTTGCGGGCTACTGCGACACCATTCACGTAACACTTGAAGCAGACGGCTCGGCGACCGTGACCGACAACGGCCGCGGAATCCCGGTCGGCATGCATGAAAAAGGCGTTCCGGCGGAGCGTCTCGTTTTTACAACCCTGCACGCCGGCGGTAAATTCGACAACAATGCGTACAAGACAAGCGGCGGTCTGCACGGTGTCGGTTCTTCGGTTGTCAATGCGCTTTCTACCTATCTTGACGTACAGGTCAGCCTCGGCGGCTGGGTTTATCACGACCGCTACGAACGAGGTGTTGCCGTACAGGAACTCGATGAGGATGGGCTGCTGCCGAAGATCGGAAAAACGAAGAACAGCGGAACCCGCATCAACTTCCTGCCGGATCCGGAAATCTTTGAGAAAACACGTTTTTCCGCAACAGAGGTCAAAAGCCGTCTTCATGAGACTGCATATCTGAACCCGGCGCTTACCATTTATTTTTCCGATCTGCGCGATGGAAAAGAGGAGCACCTGACGTATCACGAGCCGGACGGCATTGTTGGTTTTGTGCGCGATCTGAATAAGAATAAAGAGGCAATCCACGATCCGATTTATTTCAAAGGGGAATCTGAGGGCATTACCGTAGAATGTGCGTTCCAGTATATCAACGAATTCCAGGAAAACGTGCTCGGCTTCTGTAATAATATCTACAACGCTGAGGGCGGTACCCATATTTCCGGTTTCAAATCGACCTTTACGACGATTATGAACAGCTATGCCAGAGAGATCGGTGTCTTAAAAGAAAAAGACAATAACTTTACGGGATCGGATATCCGAAACGGTATGACCGCTGTTATTTCGATCAAGCACCCGGATCCGCGGTTCGAGGGTCAGACAAAAACGAAGCTGGACAACCCGGATGCGGCAAAGGCCGCCGGAAAAGTAACGGGCGAGGAGATTCCGCTGTATTTCGACCGCAATCTCGAAGTGCTGAAAAATGTTCTTGCCTGCGCTGAGCGATCTGCCAAAATCCGCAGAAGCGAAGAAAAAGCCAAGACGAATATGCTGACCAAGCAGAAATATTCGTTTGATACGAACGGCAAACTGGCAAACTGCGAGAAAAAGGACCCGTCGCTGTGCGAGATCTTTATCGTCGAGGGAGATTCTGCGGGCGGTTCCGCAAAGACGGCGCGTGACCGTAATTTCCAGGCAATTCTGCCGATCCGCGGTAAGATTCTGAACGTAGAGAAGGCTTCTATTGATAAAGTTCTGGCAAATGCCGAGATCAAATCCATGATCAATGCATTCGGCTGCGGCTTTTCCGAGGGTTACGGCAACGACTTCGATATCACAAAGCTCCGTTACGATAAAATTATCATCATGGCAGATGCCGATGTCGACGGTGCGCATATTTCAACGCTGCTGCTGACACTGTTCTACCGTTTCATGCCGGAGCTGATCTACGAGGGACATGTCTATATCGCGATGCCGCCTCTTTACAAGGCAATGCCGTCCCGCGGAAAAGAAGAGTATCTGTACGACGACAAAGCACTGGAAAAATACAGAAAGACACACAAAGAAAAATTTACGCTGCAGCGCTACAAAGGTCTTGGCGAGATGGACCCGGAGCAGCTCTGGGAGACGACACTGAATCCGGAGACGAGACTTTTGAAGCGTGTGGAGATCGAGGATGCCCGTATGGCCTCCGATGTGACGGAAGTACTGATGGGAACCGAGGTTCCGCCGCGGAAAGCATTTATTTATGAGCATGCAACCGATGCAGAGCTGGATATTTAACAGGAAGGACAAAGGAAGATGAAAGAAAAATCAGAAGATCAGATTATACGGACCGAATATTCTGAGGTCATGCAGAAATCTTATATTGATTATGCGATGAGCGTCATCATTTCCCGAGCGCTTCCGGACGTGCGGGACGGTTTAAAGCCGGTACAGCGCCGTACTCTGTATGACATGTATGAGCTCGGCATCCAGTACGACAAGCCGTTCCGAAAGTGCGCGCGTATCGTCGGCGATACGATGGGTAAATACCATCCGCACGGCGACAGTTCCATTTACGATGCTCTTGTCGTAATGGCACAGGATTTCAAAAAAGGGCAGCCGCTTGTGGACGGTCACGGAAACTTCGGGTCGATTGAGGGTGACGGTGCCGCTGCAATGCGATATACCGAGGCGAGACTGCAGAAAATTACACAGGAGGTCTATTTAAAGGATCTCGACAAAGACGTTGTCGATTTCGTACCGAACTTCGACGAGACGGAAAAAGAGCCGTCTGTTCTGCCGGTGCGCGTGCCGAACCTTCTGTTGAATGGCGCAGACGGTATCGCTGTCGGTATGGCAACAAGCATTCCGCCGCACAACCTGTGTGAGATTGTGGATGCGGTCAAGGCCTACATGAAAAACAACGACATCACCGTCAAAGGTCTGATGAAATACATCAAAGGACCGGATTTCCCGACCGGCGGTATTGTCGTCAATCAGGATGACCTGCTGTCGATCTACGAAAAAGGTGTCGGAAAGATTAAAATCCGCGGAAAAGTGGAAGTGGAGAAAGGCAGAAACGGAAAGCAGTATCTTGTGATCACCGAAATTCCGTACCCGATGATCGGTGCGAACATCGGAAAGTTCCTGAACGATGTGGCGGGGCTTGTGGAGAGCAAGAAAGCGCCGGAAATCGTCGACATTTCCAACCAGTCCTCGAAAGAAGGAACACGCATCGTGCTCGAACTGAAAAAAGGCGCGGATGTGGAGCGGATCACGAATCTGCTGTACAAGAAAACACGTTTGGAAGATACGTTCGGTGTCAACA
The DNA here is from genome assembly GCF_027667425.1 of Fusicatenibacter saccharivorans. Lineage (NCBI taxonomy): Bacteria > Bacillati > Bacillota > Clostridia > Lachnospirales > Lachnospiraceae > Fusicatenibacter > Fusicatenibacter saccharivorans. The sequence goes on along the minus strand of NZ_JAQEGR010000019.1, from coordinate 44,985 downwards.
TGCTCGCCGTGGCAGATGGAAGACCGGAGACGTTAAGCCTTAAACAGGTGATCGAGCATCACGTTGATTTCCAGTTTGAAGTGGCAACCCGCAAATACCAGAACCTTCTCCGCAAAGAGATGGAGCGCCGCGAGGTGCAGGAAGGTCTGATCAAGGCATGCGATGTGATCGATCTGATCATTGAGATCCTGCGCGGAAGCAAGACACAGAAGCAGGTCAAAGAGTGTCTGATTATGGGAGTGACCGATGGTATCCGCTTCAAATCAAAGTCAAGTGAGCGTATGGCAGCACAGCTCTGCTTTACGGAACGCCAGGCAACGGCGATTCTGGAGATGCGTCTGCAGAAACTGATCGGACTGGAAGTGGAAGCACTCTTAAAAGATCATGAGGCGACTGTGGCGAAGATTACAAAGTACGAGGATATCTTAAATCATTACGACTCGATGTCGGAAGTTATTATGGAAGATCTGACGCAGATAAAAAAAGAGTACGGCCACAAGCGGAAAACGGCGATTGAGAATGCTGAGGCGATTGTTCTTGAGGAGCTGAAGGTCGAGGAGATGGATGTTGTCTTCCTGATGGACCGCTTCGGTTATGCGAAGACGATCGATACGTCTGCTTACGAGCGGAACAAAGAGGCTGTGCACAACGAGAACAAATATGTGTTCCAGTGCAAAAACACCGATAAGATCTGCGTCTTTACGGATCTTGGCATGATGCACAGCATCAAAGTAATGGACATCCCGTATGGAAGATTCCGTGACAAGGGAACGCCGATCGACAACCTTGGAAATTACAGCAGCCAGAAGGAGCAGATGATTTACGTCGATGCACTGGAAAATATCAAGAACAATAAGCTGCTGTTCGTCAGCGCGGCCGGTATGGTAAAACTTGTCGATGGATCCGAGTTTGATGTCGTAAAACGAACGATCGCGGCGACGAAGCTTTCATCCGAGGAGGACCATCTGATTCTTGCCGAGGTCTGCCAGGAGCAGGAGTATGTGGTTCTGCAGACGAAAAACGGTGTCTTCCTGCGCTTCCTTACGAGTGAAGTGCCGGAGAAGAAAAAAGCAGCCGTTGGTGTGCGTGGTATCCGTATGGCAGAGGACGACGCGGTAGAGCATGCGTATCTGCTGGCAAGCCGGATGGATTACACGATCACGTATCACGACAAAGAGATTTCTCTGACAGCGAAGATTAAGCTGGCAAAACGAGATACCAAGGGAACAAAGATCCGGGTATAACGCAGAGTTTTGTTTATAACCATGAGAAGCACGCTCCGCGGGTTTTTCGAGAGATCACTTGGCAATAAAAGGACACCTGCCCGATACCAGAACGGTACGGGCAGATGTCCTTTTTGCATAATTTTTTAGTTATTTGAAAAACTGTGGGAAGTCTTTCTTGGGGTTCTTCTTTCAATGGCAACGTACGGACGATGATGACCGACATATTTATAAGCCGGACGGATGATCTTTCCTTCGTTGACAAGCTCTTCGATCCGGTGTGCGGACCAGCCGGAGATACGGGAGATAGCAAAGATCGGGGTGTAGAGCTCTTTTGGAAGGCCAAGCATTGCGTAGACGAAACCGCTGTAGAAATCAACATTTGCACAGACTGGTTTGAGCAGACGGCGCTTTTTGGCGATACACTCGCCGGCAATGCGTTCTACAGACTCATAGAGAGCAAATTCTTTCTCGCGGTGCTTCTCAGCGGAAAGCTTCTTTGCATATTCTTTCAGAATCACACAACGTGGATCGGACAGGGTATAAACAGCATGGCCCATACCATAGATAAGACCGGTTCCATCGAATGTTTCACGATCAAGCATTTTGGTCAGGTAGGTGCGCAGTTCGTTTTCGTCTTCCCAGTTTGTAACATTCTCTTCAATATTTTCAAACATCTCCATAACCTTCAAGTTGGCACCGCCGTGGCGCGGTCCTTTTAAGGAACTTAAAGAAGCCGCAACAGCAGAGTAGGTATCGGTTCCGGAGGAGGAGACAACGTGTGTCGTAAATGTTGAGTTATTTCCGCCGCCGTGGTCTGCGTGAAGAATTAACGCAACATCGAGAACCTTTGCCTCCAGAGCAGTGTATTCTCCATCCGGGTGAAGCATCTGCAGAATGTTTTCAGCCATCGACAGCTCCGGTTTCGGATTTCGGATGATCAGGTTCTGGTTTTCGTGGTAGTGGCGGTATGCATGGTAGCCGTAAACGGCGATCAGCGGCATTTTGGCGATCAGACTCAAAGCCTGGCGGAGGACGTTCGGAATGGAAATGTCATCCGGCTTTTCGTCGTAGGAATACAGGGTCAGCACACAGCGCTGCAGAGTATTCATCATGTTTTTGCTGGTTGCCTTCATGACAACGTCGCGGACAAAAGTGTCCGGCAGCTCGCGGTAGATACTTAAAATTTCGTTGAAATCATTTAACTGCGGTTCTGTCGGAAGAGAACCGAACAGAAGAAGATAGGTAATCTCTTCAAAACCGAAGCGTCGTCCTTCCATACCTTTGATCAGATCTGCGACGTTATAGCCCTGAAAATAGAGACGGCCATCGGTCGGAACTTTTTCGCCGGTGCGCTCATCAATATCGAAGCCGATAACATCGGAAATTTCGGTCAGGCCGGTGAGAACACCTTTACCGGTGGAATCACGCAGTCCCCGTTTTACATCGTACTCAGTGTATAAAGATAAATCAATCTTTCCGGAATCTTTCGTATACTCTACAAGCTGACTGAGCTTGTCTTCCAGATTATCGTATTGCATGGTCATGACAACAGCCCCTTTCTTCCTTTAGTTAAAAACTATACTTACTTTTTTGGCGGTTGTCAATGCTTTTCTTTCAAAATACATTAATTTTTATAAGGAAAAGTGATGGTTTTCCTTAATTTTTGAAAGCAAGGACAAAGTTTATGCATAAAATTTGCGTCAGGGATGTGAAAACAACAAGGATGAAAACGGCAGGAAATCAGTGGGGCGGAACAAATTTTAGAAAAAGATTCATAAATTTCAAAAAAATGCTTGCAATTTCAAAAAAATACGGTATAATAATGATTGTGTCATTCAGAAAATGAATTTCACAGGCCGAAATAGCTCAGCCGGTAGAGCACTTCACTCGTAATGAAGGGGTCGTCAGTTCGAATCTGATTTTCGGCTTATTCTTTAGAAACCCGCAGGACGTAAGGTTCTGCGGGTTTTCTGGTATCATGAGAAATATGACAGAAATACGAACGCCCTTTGCAGGAAAAAGATCTGCTGCAAAGGGCGTTTGCTGTTACAAGTTTCAGGAAAATCAGTTCGTACAGCATATCCTGACGGAGCTTTTGGCCGGACACTTCAAAGAGCACATCAGCTGTTGCCATTTTCCTGTGCTGCCACCCGTGCGTCGCGTTCCCGGCGGGAAAAGACGCAGCCGCAGTAGTCCTGGCGGTAGAGGCCGTATTCGTGGGAAAGTTCGATGGAACGCTGGTAGCCGCCCCGTTTCTTGAAATCTGAATTGAGATATGGGATCCTGTATTCGGCGGCAAGCCGTTCTCCGATTTCATTCAGCTTTTCCGCGTTTTTCAGCGGGCTGATGGAGAGGGTTGTTGTAAAATAGTCGAGTTTGAGCTGCTTTGCCATTTCGGCCGCTTCGCGGAGCCGCATTTCATAGCAGACAAAACAGCGCTCGCCGCCCTCCGGCACATTTTCCATCCCGCGTGTCAGCTCATAGAACCGGTCAGAATCGTACGGTCCGGGGCAGAAGGAAATCGGATGCACGGCGGGAAGAGAATGGATCAGACGCTGCTGTTCCTCCACGCGGTGCTCGTACTCCGTCGGTGGATAGATGTTGGGATTATAGTAAAAGAGCGTAATGGAAAAATACTGCGACAGATATTCCAGCACGTAACTGCTGCACGGCGCACAGCAGCTGTGCAGCAGCAAGGTCGGAACTTCACCGTGAAGTCCTGCAATCTTCGCATCCAGCTCCTTCTGGTAATTTCTTTTATTGGTCATAATGTATCTTCAAACCTCCTGGTATCTTTCAATCCTTTCTATTATAGCCTCAGCGCGGCTGGGATGCAAGCTGCATATGATATCTTATAGATAGAGGAGGATGCAAAAAAATGGATGATCAAATCCTGTCATTAGAGCATATATCACTGTCCTATCACACCATGAAAGGAGAAACACCGGCGCTGTGCGATCTGACCTTTTCGGTAAAACCGGGGGAATTTGTTGCTCTTGTCGGACCGAGCGGCTGCGGAAAGAGCACGATCCTGAACTTGATTTCCGGTCTTTTAAAGCCGGAGGCGGGAACTCTGCTGAGCCGCGGACGGCCGATCACGGAGGCGGATCTCCATATCGGCTACATGCTGCAGAGAGACCACCTGTTTGAATGGCGGACCATCTACAGCAACGTTCTGCTGGGCCTTGAGATTTCGCGCACGCTGACACCCGAGCGGAAAGAAAAAGTTGGGGAGATGATGGAGACATACGGCCTGAAATCCTTTTCCAATGCCCGTCCGTCCGAACTTTCCGGCGGTATGCGGCAGAGGGCGGCACTGATCCGTACACTGGCGATGGAGCCGGATCTTCTGCTGCTTGACGAGCCGTTTTCCGCTCTCGACTACCAGACGAGGCTGAACGTCTGTGATGATATCGGAAAGATCATCAAAAAAGAGGGAAAGACAGCAATTCTCGTGACACACGATATTTCGGAGGCCATCAGCATGGCGGACCGTGTGATTGTTCTGGCGGCACGGCCGGCATATGTGAAAAAAAAGATTCCGATCCGGTTTGCGATGGAGGAGCGCACGCCGATGAAAGCGCGCAGTGCGCCGGAATTTAAAACGTATTTCAATGCCATCTGGAAGGAGCTGAATGAAAATGCGTGAGCAGGCAAAAACGCCGGAGAGCAGCTTTCAGAGGGCGTATCTCCGGCAGAAAAAAAGAGAACGGGAGCAGGTGCGGGTGTTTCGGGCTTTGCTTCTCGTCAGTTTTCTGGTATTATGGGAGGTGGCGGCGGATCTGAGATGGATCGATCCGTTTATCTTTTCCAGCCCTGTGCGGGTGGGAAAAACGTTCGTGACCCTGCTGACGGAGCAGAACCTTCTGCGCCATATCGGGATCACGGTGTATGAGACGGGAATCAGCTTTCTGCTCGTCTCGGCACTTGGCATGGCGTTCGCTGTGCTTTTGTGGCTCTTTCCGCGCTTTTCTGCGGTGATGGAGCCGTACCTGGTAGTCCTGAACAGCCTGCCGAAATCGGCGCTCGCCCCGCTTCTCATTGTGTGGATGGGGGCAAACGTGAAAACGATCATCACGGCCGGCATTTCCGTTGCGATATTCGGCTCGGTGATCAGCATTTACAGCAGCTTTCAGGGTGTGGAGCCGGATATGCTCCGCCTGATTGCAACACTCGGCGGAACGAAGAAGGATATGCTGTTCCGCGTCGTGCTGCCGTGGTCGCTTCCGGGGCTGCTCGCCGTGTGGAAGGTCAACATCGGCCTGTGCCTCGTCGGTGTTGTAATCGGAGAGTTTATCGGGGCAAGAGAGGGGCTTGGCTATCTGATTATCTACGGCAGTCAGGTGTTCAGATATGCACACGCAAGAGAAGGGAGGATGACAGATGATTGGAATCGTATGTCTGGAAGAACGAAGAGGAATGCAGTTTGGCGGACGACGCGTTTCGCGGGACCGCGTGGTAACGGAAAAAATCTGCGAACTGTGTGAGGGGAAAACGCTCTGGATGAATCCGGCTTCGGAAAAGCTGTTCGCGGAGCAGAAGGAGAGTGGGAAGGTAACACTTCAGGCGGCGGCAGATTTTCTGGAGCAGGCAGGCGAAGGAGAATACTGCTTTGTGGAGAATACGGGACTGCAGGCTGTGGAAGCGAAGATAGAGAAAATCATCGTTTTCTGGTGGAACCGGCATTATCCGTCTGACCGGAAATTCGACCTGGATCTTTCCAAATGGAATAAAGTGTCCGAGGAGGAGTTTGCAGGCTATTCCCATGAGAAAATAACGAAAGAGGTATATGAGAAATGAAAAAACCAAGAAAACAGCTTCTGCTGCTGGCGGCGCTTCTTGTTCTGACACTGACCGGCTGTGAGGCGCAGGATCTTCTCTCGACGGAGAGAGCAGATTCCGGTTCGGAGGTTACGGCCGCTTATACGATGACGGAATCCCAGATTACCGATCAGGCACCGACGGCCGTTTCAGTTCTTGATGTTTCGGAGTTTTCCGGTGAACCGTATGTCGTTTTAAACGGAAATGAGCCGGATTTTACCGATGAGGAAAAGACGACCGAGTCGTACGAGCATTACAGCAATCTGGACAGCCTGGGACGGTGCGGCGTGGCAGAGGCGAATATCGGCCAGGATCTGATGCCGACGGAGAAGCGCGGCGTGATCGGCCAGGTAAAGCCGACGGGCTGGCATACGGTAAAATACGATCAGGTGGAAGGTAAATATCTGTACAACCGCTGCCATCTGATCGGATACCAGCTGACCGGTGAGAATGCAAACGAGAAGAATCTGATCACTGGAACACGTTATCTGAATGTCGAGGGCATGCTGCCGTTTGAAAACATGGTTGCCGACTACGTCAAAGAGACCGGAAACCATGTGCTGTACCGCGTTACACCAATTTTTATCGGGGACAACCTTGTAGCGGACGGTGTGGAGATGGAGGCACTTTCCATGGAAGATGACGGCGAGGGCATTTCCTTCCATATCTTCGCATACAACAATCAGCCGGGCATCTCAATTAATTATGCAACGGGAGACAGCACGTTAAGCGAAAGCAGCGGAACGATGACGGATCAGCAGGAATATGTCATGAACACATCCAGCATGAAATTCCACCTGCCGTCATGCTCCAGCGTCAGCTCGATTAAGGATGAAAACAAGGCGACATATCAGGGACCGCGCGAGGACCTGATCGCCGAAGGCTATGAGCCGTGCGGACGGTGCAATCCGTAAAAGAAATTACAAAAAGAGGGTCGGAACTTTCCGGTCCTTTTTTCTATATAGTAAAGAGAAGCATCTGGAAAGTGAGACAGGAGATGGAAGAGGAGAAGCTGCGTGCGGTTTATTATGCAAGGTGCAGCACCGAGGAGGAAAATCAGAAGGATGCGCTGGTAAGGCAGGCGGCGGAGGCGGAAGAGGCAATCCGGGCAAGAGGATGGAGGCTTGTGGATGCCTACGTGGAGAGCCGCTCCGGTACGAGCCGGAAGGGCAGATGGGAATATAACCGCCTGTACGAGGATCTCGAGCAGAACAGGTTTGATGTCGTCGTAATCAAGTCGCAGGACCGCCTGATGCGGAACACGCGGGACTGGTATCTGTTCGCAGACCGCTTAAACTGCGCCGGAAAGCGGCTGTATTTTTATCTGGAGAACACATTCTATTCGCCGGAAGACGCGCTTCTGACCGGCATTAAGGCGATTCTGGCGGAGGAGTACAGCCGGGAGCTGAGCAAGAAGATGAATCTGGCGCACCAGAAACGGCAGCAGAATAATGGAAAGCCGGTGCTGACCTCAAAAAGTTATGGTTACCGGCGGACGGCAGACGGAGCGATTGAGATCATCCCGGAGGAGGCCGCAGTGAAGCGCCGTATGTACGAACTCTGTGCAGACGGTCTCGGCGGACGGAAAATTGCGGCGGTTCTGGCAGCGGAGGGCGTCCGCAGCCGCGCCGGAAAACCATTCTCTGGAACAGACATTATCCGCATGGTGCGGAATCCCATGAATAAAGGCACCGTAGTCATGAACAGGAAGCATTACGATTTTAACACCGGAAAAACGCTCCCTACACCGCCGGGCGGGCAGTACGTCTATGCGGGGAAAATTCCTGCTATCGTCTCTGAAGAGCTCTGGATAGCGGCAAATCGGGCGGCTGACGAGCGTCTCTGCCGCAAAAAGGTGGGCAAATCTGTTCAGACTTGACTGGGTAATCCTGTCCATCCTGATTCTCTGCCTCGTTGCGGCAGGATTGTACGGCATCTTGGGCTGGCTGGAAAAAAACTACACAAAACGCCGAAATTCGGGAAAGTAGGTGATTTGACTTGCAAAGGAAGGTTGGATGCTTGTATAATAATGCATGATAATTTAAAAAACTTACAGGAAAAGAGGAATGAAAATGGCACAGTTATGGGGCGGACGGTTCACAAAAGAGACCGACAAGTTAGTGTATAATTTTAATGCATCCATCAGCTTTGATCAGAAATTCTATAAACAGGACATCAAAGGCAGCATGGCACATGTAAAGATGCTGGCAAAACAGGGCATCCTGACAGAAGAGGAGAGAGACCAGATTCTTGCAGGACTGGAGGGGATTCTTGCCGATGTGGAGAGCGGAAAACTGGAAATCACCAGCGAATATGAGGATATCCACAGCTTCGTGGAGGCAAACCTGATCGACCGCATCGGAGACGCCGGAAAGAAGCTGCACACCGGAAGAAGCCGCAATGACCAGGTAGCCCTCGATATGAAACTTTATGTCCGCGATGAGATCACCGAGATTGATGCACTCGTCAAAGAGGTGCTGGTAACACTTGAAAAAATCATGGAAGAGAACATTCACACCTATATGCCGGGATTCACCCATCTGCAGAAAGCACAGCCGATCACACTGGCACATCACATGGGCGCATATTTTGAAATGTTCCGCCGCGACAGAGGCCGCCTTGCAGACATCTACAAGAGAATGAATTACTGTCCGCTCGGTTCCGGTGCGCTGGCTGGAACGACGTATCCGTTGGACCGCGCTTACACAGCAGAGCTGCTCGGCTTTGACGGCCCGACCTTAAACAGCATGGATTCCGTATCCGACCGTGACTATGTCATTGAGCTCCTCAGTGCTCTTTCTACGATTATGATGCATCTTTCCCGCTTCTCCGAGGAGATTATCATCTGGAATACCAATGAGTACCAGTTTGTGGACATCGACGACGCATACAGCACCGGAAGCAGTATCATGCCGCAGAAAAAGAATCCGGATATCGCAGAGCTTGTTCGAGGAAAAACAGGCCGCGTTTACGCAGCTCTGATGTCAATGCTCACCACTATGAAGGGAATCCCGCTGGCGTACAACAAAGATATGCAGGAGGATAAAGAGCTGACCTTCGATGCCATCGACACCGTAAAAGGATGCCTGGCTCTGTTCAATGGCATGCTTTCTACCATGTACTTCAAAAAAGACCGCATGGAGAACAGTGCAAAGAACGGTTTCACGAATGCAACGGACGCAGCTGATTACCTTGTTGGAAAAGGCGTTCCGTTCCGCGATGCACATGGCATTGTCGGCCGTCTCGTTCTGTACTGCATTGACAAAGGAATCTCCCTTGATGATATGAAACTCGAAGAGTACAAAGCGATCAGCCCGGTCTTCGAGGATGATATTTATGATGCCATCAGCATGAAGAACTGCGTAGAACGACGCAACACGATCGGTGCGCCGGGAGCAGATGCGATGCAGGCTGTCATCGAGCAGAATAAAAAATATTTACAGGAAAATTGAAAAAACAGTTGCAATTTTGAAAAAATTGGTATAGTATGACATGAGACGCACAAATGTACGCCACAGAAGAACAAGGAGATGAAACCAATGGAGCAGAAATTGAGAGTAGGAATTTTAGGAGCAACCGGTATGGTAGGACAGAGATTTATTTCTCTGCTGGAGAACCATCCGTGGTTTGAAGTTGTGACCCTGGCAGCAAGTCCGAGAAGTGCCGGAAAAACATATGAGGAAGCAGTCGGCGGACGCTGGAAAATGGATACTCCAATGCCGGAAGCAGTGAAAAAGCTCGTTGTGATGAATGTAAATGATGTAGAGCATGTGGCATCTACCGTAGATTTTGTATTTTCCGCTGTTGATATGTCGAAAGATGAGATCAAAGCGATTGAAGAAGCATATGCAAAGACCGAGACACCGGTTGTTTCCAACAACAGCGCACACCGCTGGACACCGGATGTTCCGATGGTAGTTCCGGAAATCAACCCGGAGCACTTCGATGTTATCGAGTTTCAGAAAAAACGTCTGGGAACCAAGAGAGGCTTTATCGCTGTAAAACCGAACTGTTCAATCCAGAGCTATGCACCGGTATTAACGGCATGGAAAGAGTTCGAGCCATATGAAGTGGTTGCAACCACATACCAGGCAATTTCCGGAGCAGGAAAAACCTTCAAAGACTGGCCGGAGATGGAAGGCAACATCATCCCGTTCATCGGCGGAGAAGAAGAGAAGAGCGAGCAGGAGCCGCTTCGTATCTGGGGTAAAATTGAAAACGGCGTGATCGTAAAAGCAACTGAGCCGAAGATCACCTGTCAGTGTATCCGTGTTCCGGTATTAAACGGACACACCGCAGCTGTTTTCGTAAAATTCCGCAAGAAACCGACGAAAGAGCAGCTGATCGAAAAACTGGAGAACTTCAAAGGCCTTCCGCAGGAGCTGAATCTGCCAAGCGCACCGAAACAGTTCATCCGTTACATGACAGAAGATAACCGTCCGCAGGTAACACTGGATGTCAACTACGAGAACGGTATGGGAATCAACGTAGGCCGTTTAAGAGAGGATTCCATCTACGACTGGAAATTCGTAGGTCTGTCCCACAACACGGTCCGCGGCGCAGCAGGCGGAGCAGTACTTTGTGCAGAGACACTGGTTGCAAAGAAGTTTATCGCTGCAAAATAATGCTTAGAATGATATAAAAAACGCCTCTGAAACGTTTTGGGTTCAGAGGCGTTTTTTGTGCATGGATCAAAAGAATATAGCATGTGTTTGAAACATCGTTCCTGCAATCTGCACGCCCAACTTTGCAGGATATCGAAAGCAGCAAAAAAGAAGCGCCATACGGGAAAATTCCCGCGGCGCTTCTTTTTTGCTCAAATAATTTTATTTACGCAAGGTTTGGCTAATCTTAGAATTTGCCAGCTTTTGCTGCCTCTTCAACAGCAACAGCTACAGCAACAGTCATACCAACCATTGGGTTGTTTCCTGCGCCGATCAGACCCATCATTTCTACGTGAGCCGGTACAGAAGAAGAACCTGCAAACTGAGCGTCAGAATGCATACGTCCCATAGTATCGGTCATACCGTAGGAAGCAGGACCTGCTGCCATGTTGTCCGGGTGAAGAGTACGTCCTGTACCACCGCCGGAAGCAACGGAGAAGTATTTTTTACCAGCTTCGATACGCTCTTTTTTGTAGGTACCTGCAACTGGATGCTGGAAACGAGTCGGGTTGGTGGAGTTTCCGGTGATGGAAACGTCAACGTTCTCTTTCCACATGATAGCAACGCCTTCGCGAACGTCGTTAGCGCCGTAGCAGTTAACTTTCGCACGCGGTCCATCGGAGTATGCTTTTCTGAATACTTCTTTCAGTTCTCCGGTGTAGTAGTCATACTCAGTCTCTACATAAGTAAAGCCGTTGATACGAGCGATGATCTGAGCAGCGTCTTTTCCAAGACCGTTCAGGATAACACGCAGAGGTTTCTGACGTACTTTGTTTGCTTTTTCAGCGATACCGATAGCACCCTCAGCAGCTGCGAAGGACTCATGTCCAGCCAGGAATGCGAAGCACTCGGTGTCCTCTTCCAGAAGCATTTTACCAAGGTTACCATGGCCAAGACCAACTTTACGCTGATCTGCTACAGAACCCGGGATACAGAAGGACTGAAGTCCCTCACCGATTGCTGCAGCAGCTTCAGAAGCTTTGCGGCATCCTTTTTTGATTGCGATTGCTGCGCCTACAGTGTAAGCCCATTTTGCATTCTCGAAGCAGATTGGCTGAATGCCTTCGATCATTTTGTATACATCAAGGCCAGCAGCTTTTGTAACTTCTGCAGCTTCTTCGATGGAGTTGATTCCGTACTCAGCAAGCTTAGCCAGAATCTGTTTCTCTCTTCTTTCATATGATTCAAATAAAGCCATTTTCCTATCCTCCTAAATTATCTGATTACTCTTTTCTCGGGTCAACGATCTTAACAGCATCAGCAACACGTCCGTACTGTCCGCTTGCTTTTTCGAAAGCTGTGTTTGCATCATCGCCGGCTTTGATGAAGTCCATCATCTTTCCGAAGTTGATGAATTTGTAACCGATAATCTCATCATCTGCATCCAGAGCGATACCTGTTACATAACCGTCGGTCATCTCCAGGTAACGAGGTCCTTTTGCAAGAGTTCCGTACATGGTACCAACCTGGGAACGAAGTCCTTTACCAAGGTCTTCCAGGCCTGCGCCTACAACCAGTCCGTCCTCGGAGAATGCACTCTGGCTTCTTCCGTAAACGATCTGCAGGAAGAGCTCTCTCATAGCAGTATTGATAGCATCACACACAAGGTCAGTATTCAGTGCCTCAAGGATGGTAAGTCCTGGCAGAATCTCAGATGCCATAGCTGCAGAATGAGTCATTCCTGAACATCCGATGGTCTCAACGAGAGCTTCCTGGATAACGCCCTCTTTTACGTTCAGAGTCAGCTTGCAGGTACCCTGCTGCGGTGCGCACCAGCCAATACCGTGAGTGAATCCGGAAATGTCTTTGATTTCTTTTGCTTTTACCCATTTTGCTTCCTCCGGAATCGGAGCTGCACCGTGATGCACGCCCTGGGCAACCGGACACATCATTTCTACTTCGTGTGAATAAGTCATTGTTAAACTCCTTTCAAATATGTACTTATTTGAGCTTTTGTCTTTCGAACGGACTGTTTCCAGCCTGTTCACAGACCTATGGTTATTGTCTCACAAAATTGGTCATTCGTCCAGCATATTTTGATAAAAAATTGCAAAGACCACCGGAAAACGATAAAATTTCCGGCGGTCTTTTAAATCAATCGGTTTGGTTTTCTCTCGATAAAAGAGATTTTTTTTAATTATCAGATTTTTTGACAATTTCTTTCGCATTCTTAAAAATATGACCTGACGGGATCACGCCGCGAACACAGGAGAGTGGATAAATGTTGGAATTTCTTCCGACAACCGTTCCCGGGTTCAATACGCTGTTACAGCCGACCTCAACTTCATCGCCGAGCATCGCACCGAATTTTTTCAGTCCGGTTTCGATCTGCTCATCGGCGCTTTTGACAACGACAAGCTTCTTGTCGGACTTTACATTGGAAGTAATGGAACCGGCACCCATGTGCGCTTTGTAGCCAAGAACAGAGTCACCGACGTAATTGTAGTGCGGAACCTGTACTTTATTAAAGAGAATGACATTTTTCAGCTCGGTGGAGTTACCAACGACAGCGCCCTCGCCGACGATGGCATTTCCGCGGATAAAAGCACACTGGCGGATCTCCGCGCCTTTTCCGATGATGCATGGGCCGTTGATGGAAGCGGTCGGTGCGATACTGGCATCTTTTGCGATCCAGATATTTTCACCGCGTTTTTCGTATTCTGCCGGATCAAGCGTCTCGCCGAGTTCAAGAATAAAGTCCTTGATGAGCGGAAGCACTTCCCATGGATACGTTTTGCCTTCAAAGATTTTTGCGGCAATGGTCTGGGTTAAATCATAAAGTTCAGAAATGGTTGCATCTTTCATGAGTGATTCATCCTTTCTTTTTTCTGTTCCTGTTTATCTTACCACATTTCAAGTGTTCTGTGCGGTCTTTTTTCTGTTCAAAGAAGACTTTGCAGAAGAGCTTCTTGAAGACGTGCTTTTTCCGGCACCGGAACGTGTGGAAGAGGCTTTTTTATAGTACGGCGCGGACGCATCAAAACTGCTCTTTAACTGGAACTGGTTCCGCATCTGCTTTACATTCACGGTGTGGCGTGTTACAAAGTTTTCCAGTTTTCCCATATATTCCTCAGAGGTAATGGATCCCTCCGCCACATAGGTGAGTCCCTTTTCCCAGCTTGCTGTCAGCTCCGGGTTCAGAAGCGGGCGGATGGACTGGTGGACGACGTCATAGATCATTTCACCGAGCTGCGTTGGTGTGATGACCTGTGTCTTTTTGTTCAGCGCGAGATACTTGATAAAGACAAGCTTTTTTAAGATCTCCGCACGCGTTGCACTCGTTCCGATGCCGCTTCCCTTGATCTGCTCACGCAGCTCCTCATCTTCGATGAGCTGTCCGGCATTCTCCATCGCAAGGATCATGGAACCGGAAGTATAGCGCTTCGGCGGGGAGGTTTCGCCCTCTTTCATTGAAAGGCCGAGCAGGTTCAGTTCACTGCCTTTCTTTAACTGGGACAGCGCGACAAGAAATGCGGGATCGCACGTTGTTTCCTCGTCCTTTTTTCCGTCCTCGTCCTCATCCTTTTTACGGAAGAAGGAGTAGTGCATTGCTTTTAAGTAGCCCTCCTCCACGAGGACACGGAAGTTGGAAAAGAACTGTTCGCCGCCGATTTCCGTCACAAGCACGACCTTCTGATAGACGGCCGATGGATAGAAGATGCTAAGAAAACGGCGGACAATCGTTTCGTATACTTTGGCGGAAAGCTCCGAAAGATTCCGCAGATTGCCAAGGCCCTGTCCGGTCGGAATGATTGCGTAGTGGTCAGTGATCTGTTTATCATTCGTATAACGGGTGGAACCGATCTTTTTCCAGCTCTCGCCCTGTAAAATTTCATCCGCAAGACCGCGGCAGATGTTGTACTGCTGCAGGCCGCGCAGGTTCTTGCTGATTTCCTTTGCAACGGCAGAAGAAAGCACACGGGCGTCGGTACGCGGATAGGTAACCAGCTTTTTCTCGTAAAGCTCCTGGACGACTTTCAGCGTTTCATCCGGGCTGATTTTGAAGAAGCGGGCACAGTCGTTCTGCAGCTCCGCAAGGTTGTAGAGCAGCGGCGCATTTTTATTCTCTTTTTTCCGCTCCATTTTCAGAACGCGCGGGATCAGAGGGTTCTGTGCTTTTAATTCGTCAATCAGCTTCTGTGCGTCTTCTTTTTTCTGGAATCCATTCTCCTTATAGAGAAGCGGCGAGTTAAAATAGCGGCTTCCTTTAACGGCACGCCATTCGCCTTCGAAATTCCGCCCGTTAAAAGAAAGACCGGCGATGACACGGTAGAACGGTGTTTTTACGAAACTGCGGATTTCGCGTTCGCGGCGCACGACCATGCCGAGCACGCATGTCATGACACGGCCGACAGAGATGGACTGGTATTTGGTGCCGAGATACGATGCGACGGCGTTTCCGTATTTTAACGAGAGAAGACGGGAAAAGTTAATGCCCATCAGGTAATCTTCTTTGGCACGGAGATAAGCGGAAGCTGAGAGATTGTCGTATTCGCTTTCATCCTTCGCTTCGCGGATGCCGCGCAGGATTTCTTCTTCTGTCTGTGAATCAATCCAGACACGTTTCTGCTTCTTGTCTTTGATACCGGCCATCTGTGCGACGAGGCGGTAGATATATTCTCCCTCGCGCCCGGAGTCGGTACAGACATAAATGGTTTCGATATCTTCCCGGTGGAGCAGGCCGCTCACGATGTTGAACTGCTTTTTTACTTCCGGGATTACTTCATATTTAAAGTTTTCAGGCAAAAAAGGCAGGGTCTCAAGACTCCACCTTTTTAACGCAGGATCGTATTTTTCCGGGTAGCTCATCGTAACCAGGTGGCCGACGCACCAGGTTACGATGGAAGTTTCCGACTCCAGATACCCGTCCCTGCGCTGCATATTCTGTTTTAATGCTTTTGCGAATTCCTGAGCGACGCTCGGTTTCTCCGCAATGTATAAGGATTTTGTCATTTATCTGCACTCATCATTCGAAGCGGCCAGGCAAGGAGCAGTCCGCCTCCGATCATATTTCCGATAGTTACAATTACCATACTTTTCAGCGCGGCGGTAAGAGAGATGCCGCCCGGAACGAGAAGTGCGGCGGTAACGAAGGTTGCCATATTGGCAATGCAGTGTTCGAAACCGGCAACAACGAATCCGGAGATACAAAGTATGATCATGAAAAATTTCGCAACTTCATTTTTGCATTTCATGCCGCAGGCAACGGCAAGGCAGACGAAGAAGTTGCAGAGAATGGCACGGAAAAACATTTCTCCGGCAGGAATGGAAAGTTTATTTCCAATAAATCCTGCGTAATAATCGGCAGTACCGGAAGCACCTGCCAGTACGAAAATTACGGAGAGAATCAGGCATCCGACAAAGTTTCCGATGTAGCTTACCAGCCATACTTTTCCAACCTGTGCCCAGGAGACTTTTTTGTCATAGGCCCCAAATGCCATAACAAGATTGTTTCCGGTGAAAAGCTCTGCACCGATAAAAACGATCAGCAGAACCGCAATGGCAAACACAATACCGCCAAGCAGTTTTCCCCAGGCAGGATCTGTACTCTGGAACGTATTGCCTACCACGTTGGAGAAAATCATGGCAACCACGATAAAGAAACCGGCCATGACTGCACGGAGAAAGTATTTCCCCGGGTGTTCTTTCAGCAGCCTTGCTTTGTTTACGGCTGCCTCTGAAAATTTTTGTACGTCATCATAAGGCATAGAATAACTCCTTTCTTATGTCCCGTAGGATGGACATATCCCCTCTCTTTTTGTCCGGGGGATGGTCTTTTTTTCCGAAGCAGCTTGCAAATGCTTCGGATTTCGCGCTTTCAACTTTGGCTATTATAGCATTTCCCGGAAAGATTCGCAATGAAGGAGGAAGAAAAAAGTATATTTCCACAGAAATGTCAGAAAATAAGGGGTGAAACGACAGATTGTATGATGAACTCAGAGGGATTGAAACAAGGATTGAAAGCTTTTTTTATGTTCTGTTTTACAAACATCTCGGACACAGTGAAATTGTAAACCATGATGATCCGGCGTTTGTGAAACTGGTTTATCATCTGCACTGATGTTCATTCTTAGCAAAAACCTCATCGGCTGTTTTCATACAAAAGATAAAACGGCAGGTGAGGTTTTTGTAATGGGCCTCTGGAAAGGATAAACTAAAGCCGTATAGTATCCATTACACCGGATTTTTTCCGGTATTCTAAAGGAGTCATATGATACTGTTTTTTGAATAAACTCTGAAAATGAGGTTGGCTGGAAAAGCAGAGATAACTGCTGATTTCAGCCAGACTTTTTGTACTGTAGGTTAAAAGCATTTTAGCTTCTTCTAATTTACATCTTGTAATGAAAGCACCTATGGTAAAGCCGAGCTCAGTTTTGAATTTTTTCATCGTGTAGGAAGTACTTTTCTGAATGGAATCCGCGACATCATTCACGGAGATGGATTCGTTTGTATGTGTACGGATAAAATTCATACAGGTATAAACTTCTCTTGAGATTCCAGCAGGGATTTTGGTTTCACCTGCCTGCTGACAAAAATCCAGAATCATGGAGTATTGCAGTGCCTGGATTTTTTCCAGTGACTGCAGTGCCTCGCATTCCTGAATATAAAGATCCAGAAGCTGATATGTTTTTTCAATATCTACTCCTCCCGGAATGGCGCCAAGAACAGCGGTTTTGATTGCTGTCACGATAAAAAGATTTTTGGCATGGCGAATCGGGGTTTTTGCAAGTCTGCCTTCTTCTAATTGTAATGTATTATTCTTCAAAAAATTCTGCAAAGCATTTACATTTCCGTTTTGAACAAACTGAAAAAGTTCGCATTCAAACTGGTAAGTGTTATGCATCTTTTTATTTTCCATATTTTCTGTAATGGATTTCAAATGCTGCTGGCTCTGCCGCAATTGCTGGGGTGCACGCTGTCCCAATAATTTCAACACACTGATTTCCTTGTGGTTCACACATTGATGCAGGAAAACAAGATGCTGACAAAATTGGATATGTGATAACCGGGGAATGGAGGCGAGAGCCTCAGCGATTACTTCCTTGTACTTCAGAGGCGTGGCAGAGTCATGCATATAACTGCGGACGAGCTCATCTGTCACAGGAACGGAAAAAACCGGGCCTAAGATGATATATTCACCAGTAGCTTCAATTTGGACAGAGCCATATACAATGTCGGGAGATGCAAAACGAAATTCGGGATTATAATCGGATGGATAAAGCGGATAAGGACTCTCTGTTGAGATGTGGAGCTGTTCTGATAAAGCAGAGTAAATAGCTCCTGCTTCAGTAATTAGATTCGTAGGAATTCCTGTAACGGCATAGTAATTTTTACAAAAAGTAACATAATTCATATGATATTCTCCTGGTATCTGTGGGATGCAGTGGATCAAATTTTCGTTTGAAAGTTTCTGCAAAGCAATTCACGATTCCTTCACTTCCAAATTTAAAGTATAAAATGGAAAAAGAAAAATAACAATACGAAAACATATAATTTTGTATGTTTTTATGTAATATCTTTCCTTTCATTTTTGATAAAGTGCGATTAGAAAAAAGGAAAGGCGGATCATACGCATGAGACAACCGATTAAAATTAATAAAACGAATCCAAATAAAGGTGTTCTCGATTATTCTTATCTTTTGGATGCACCAGCTGGAAAACATGGATTTGTAACGACAAGGAATGGCCATTTTTATTTTGAAGATGGTGTAAGGGCAAAATTTCTTGGGTTTAATGTGGCTGCAAGATCAAATACCCCGGATCATGAAACCGCAGAGAAACTGGCGGAACGTTTTGCGAGCCTGGGCGTGAATGTGATTCGGCTCCATGCAGCAGATGCCCCAATCAGCGAAGAACCACGTAGCTGGTCCAGCTGTAAAGAAGCTCCACTTTTAGATTATGAAAAAGGAAACGGGAGAGAATTTCATCCGGAAGGTCTGGATCGATTTGACTATTTTGTCGCAAAATTGAAAGAGCGGGGTATTTACCTTCACATTGATCTTATCGTTGCAAGAGATTTTGTAGAAGGAGATGGACTGGACTACCCAGGAAATGCGGGAAGCTGCATCAAACGTTTTCCCATGTACAATAAACGGATGATAGAGCTGCAAAAAGAATATGCCAGAAAGATTCTCTGTCATGTGAATCCTTATACAGGTCTTGCACTGATTGACGATCCGGCGGTGATCACGGTTCAGATCAATAATGAAGATTCTGCGATTAAAGGAACGATGGAAACGGATCAGCGGGAAGAGATGCAGCCATATCGGGATGAGGTACAAAATCGTTTTAACAGCTTCCTCTTGATGAAATATGGAACAAGAGAGCGTCTGAAAGAAGCATGGACGTTTGAAGGAAAATGTGCGCTTGGCGAGGAAGAAGATCCGGAGAAAGGAACTGTGCAGGGAGCCGCAGGTAATTTCTATCAGCCGGAATGCGACCCTTTGGGAAAATGGGAAGAAAATGAAAGTCCGGCCCGCTATGCTGATTTTATGGAATTTGGCATTACGATGAATCGTAATTTTTATCAGGATATGAAAGATTATCTTCATTCCCTTGGAGTAAAAGTTCCGATCGTGACAAGCAATCTGGTTGCCGGTGCAGCGGATGTATATGGCCATACCGACGGGGATTTTATGGAAAATAACAGCTATTTTAATCACCCGCTGCTTCCGATCCAGGAGGCAAATACCTATCTGGTTGCAGGGCCGGCCGAATATGTGTCAACGAACCCGCTGACCATGCAGACAGGAGTTGGTTCTATGGCAACAACACTTTTAAATCTTGCTTCCGTTGCCATTGTAAAAGGAAAGCCTTTCATGCTCAGTGAGTGGAACGAATATGGGGAACATCCTTTCCATTCGACAGCATATGTGCACACGGTTGCCTATGCATGCTTGAACGACTGGGACGGACTGATTTTATACAATTATCATACGTCAGAAAAGGCGGACGATCAGCCGGACGATGAAATCTGGAGTGTTTTTGATGTATATAATGATCCGGCGGTTATCTGTCAGTGGGGATTTATGGCATCTGTATTTCTCAAAGGGCTGGTATCGGCGGCTAAAAACCGTGTAGATGTCGTATATACACAGAACGATTTGAAAACACTGCCGAAAATGCACGCAATGCCAACTACTTTTTTACCTTACATCACATGTATGCGAAATGTATTCCTGGACGGAGGGGATACCTATCAGGGAGACGCGGCTGTTGCAGTGAACGCAGGATTTTTGAATGGGGCAGATCTCTCGGAGGCAGAACACGGTGTGTATTATGCATGGTCACCGTATCGTGACGCATGGCGGAAATATAAAGACCACAACAGGCTGAAACAGGCAGCGAAGAATGCAGAAGAGATACGAGAAGGCGTGTATCTGGGAGCACAGGCACTTGTCTTTGATGAAATTCAGAAAATCGCAGGCACAGGAGATTATCGTGAATTTGCTGCAATTCTTGACCGGGCAATGAAAGAATGGAAGATACTTTCGGAGGAATGTGGTCTGGTAGATGGAAAACTGATTTCTGATACAAAAGAGCTGGTGTTTGATCCGGCACATGCCCGGTTCGTAATTCATACACCGTATTGCGGATATTTCAGTGGAAGCCCAGCAGAAAGTCTGCGGCTGTCTGAAAAAATTGAGATCCAGTCAGAAAATGAGCGGATTACGCTGGCACTTCTTCCAGTGGGAAAGGAAAAACTGGAGCAGGCAGAGGAATTTGTGATCACTGCGATGGGAACAACGGGAATGGACAAGACAACGTATCAGGAAGGTGCACAGATGATGGGCTTTCCGTTTACTGCAGTACACTTTCAGGGAAAATTATATGCCGAAACGCTGGAAGGAAGAATCTACGTAAAAGCTAAGGAGGCCGTTCTTACAGCATTAGATCCAATGGGAAATGAAATTGGAAGAATAGAAGGAAAAGAGACAGAAAAAGGAGTATGTTTTCTTCTGTCAGGCAATCTTCCAAGTGTTCAATATAATTTAAAAATAAAAAAAGAATGCCCAAATATATAATATTAAATTGCTATATGTAATAAAAGAAACAAAATACTTGATAGAATACAAGTATAAAACAGCGGCTGTAAAAAACGATGGGAGAAAAAGATATGGGAAAAAAGAAACAAAAAGTCCTCTATGATGCAGACGGGGCAAGAAGAGTTATGAGAAAAAGAGATTATATGGCTGATATGGGAGGTCAGTTAGCGTTAGGCGTGATGGCCAATCTGGTTGGCCAGCTTACTTACTTTTATACAGATAAAGTCGGCATGGCGGTAGGCGGAGTCGGAATTGCGATGATGATCGCTAAGATTATAGATGCACTGACGGATGTTCTGGTGGGAAATATGATTGACCACTCCAAAGGTGGGAATAAGAAATATTACTCCTGGATGCTGAAAATGGCGATTCCTGCAGCAGTCATCATCATTATGATGTTTACGGTCCCGATTCAGGCAGGACAGACAGCGGCATTGATTTATGTACTGGTTACCAATCTTCTTTTAACAGCAGTTATTTATACTATGATTGCCACACCGTTTTCAGCGGTTATGATTGTGCGTACTCACAGCCAGAGTGAGCGAAGCAATATGGGGCTGTTCCGTGCAGTCGGAAACTACGGTGCCGGAACAATCATTGCTATTATCACAATTCCGGTAACCAATATGCTGGGTGGTACACAGAGTGCATGGATCAAATATGGTGTTGCGCTTGCACTTGGCGTTTTATTACTTTTCCTGATCTGCTACAACAATGGAAGAAAAGCAAAATTTGCTTCGGATTTTGAAAGCGAATCGGAAAACGCATCAGAAACAGCACCGACAGAAACAGAAGAAGAGGAAGCAGTTCCATTTAAAGATGCTATAAAAATGTTATTGCAGAATAAATACTGGGTGATCGTTCTTCTGTTCAATTTGATTACCAATATTACCGCTGCAGTGGCAGCAGCCTCGGGTACATACTATGCAAAATGGATTTTTGGCAACGATAATCTTGTTGCAGTCATAGGAGCGGCAGGTATGCTGGCAACGGTAATCGGATTTGTGGTTTCCAAGCCGATCATTTCGAAGCTGGGTGTTACAAAAACAATTCAGCTTGGGTTAATGGGAGCTGCCATTCCATCCCTGATCCGCTGCTTTATTCCGGAAAACTTTATGGTTTATGCAGCAACCAGCCTTGTGGCGAGCTTTATCCAGATTCCACTGATGTGTCTGTACGGCGTATTAACAGCAATGACGGTAGATTATAACGAATGGAAATATGGAAAGAAATTAGTTGCAATGTCGGGCGGAGCTATAGGATTTGGAAGTAAAGTGGGAAGCGGCCTTGGATCTGTTATCTTATCCGCATTTCTTGCCATTGGCGGATATCAGGCATCGCTGGAAAGTGCAACTGCTTCCATGCGATATTCGATTTATGGATTTTCCAACTATCTTCCGCTGGTTGTAAACCTGGCTATGTTCCTGATTTTTACCAGATTTGATCTGGAAGAAAAATTACCAAAGATGCGGGAAGAAGTACTTGCGAGAAAAGAGAAAAAATAAACGGAGAAACTACAAGGTCGGTACAGGAAAGACTGTACCGACTTTGCAGTTGTCATTCAATTTACAGAAACTGCCAGTGGCAGGCTCTGTAGGTTAAAAATAAGGAGAATTGAAAATGAGCGATACATTATGCAATGAAAAAAAGAAACCTTATACATTTTCAGAAGATGGAAATTCCTGCATTATAACAGAAACCAGAACACCAAGATACTGGTATAATTATCTGTGGAATGAAAATCATTACTGTGCGCAGATTTCCCAGACAGGACATGGGCGCAGCTATTACCTCAGTGAAAAAGCAGATATGTGTATGATGAATCAGGACGATGCAAGATATATCTATCTAAGAGACGAGAAAAGCAAAGAATGCTGGAATATCGGCGAAGGTCCATTAAATACGGAAGTAGAAAATTATCAGTGCGTACACAGCATTGGATCTTCCAGAATCCAGTCTTCTTATCAGAATATTGCAAGTTCCTGGCGGCTGTTTGTACCGGAAGAAGGATACCAGGAAGTGTGGACTTTGAAAATAAAAAATACAGGGGAAAGACAGCGCCATCTCAGCATATTTTCAGCAGTCAGCTTTTATCTGGAGGGCTTTTCTTATCCGCGATATTATGAAATGTATCGTTGTATGGAAACAGATTATGATGAAAAGTTAAAGGGTGTATATTGCAGATCCGCACATCCTTTCGCACCGCACAAAAGATACAACGCATTTCTGGCAGCATCAGAGCCGGCATACGCATATGATGGAAATCTGGAAGCATTTTGCGGGACAACCAGTACCATAACAAGGCTGGATGCATCAGCAAGCGCGCTTTTCCAGAGACCGGACATTGTCGTAAAGGGAAAAGACTGTACAAATTCCAAAGCGGCCCTTTTTATTCTTGGCGGTGTGCTGCAGCATAAAATTGTGCTACAGCCAGGAGAAGAAAAAGAATTACAGTTTGTATTTGGAATCAGTGAATCACTTGAAGAGGCAAGGGCGGTATCGGAAAAGTTTTCCAATTCTGCAGCTGTGGAAAAGGAACTTGAAAAAGCAGAAACGCATTATCTGGAAAAATATCGTTCGCTGACCGTGGAAACGCCGGATGAAAAAATCAATCACATGATGAATAACTGGGTGAAAAAACAGGTAGATTTTTGCATTGTCGGGAAAAAAGGAGTCCGCGATAATCTTCAGATTGCAGTTGGCCTGTTAAACTATCGGCAGGAAACAGCAAAAAAAGAGATTCTGGAATGTCTTCGCCATCAGTTTCGGGATGGTCATGGAGTTCTTACGTGGTATCCTTATGATGATACCCGGTATTCCGATCAGCCGTTCTGGATCATATGGGCTGTCTGCCAGCTGATAAAAGAAACGGGAGACTTTTCTATCCTGGATCTGGAGATTGAATGGCAGGATGGAGGGAAGGCGGCTGTTCTGGATCATGTGAAAGCGGCTGTGAATCGATTGCTGCAGGATAAAGGAAAGCATGGACTGGTACGGATTTATTTTGCGGACTGGAATGATGCACTCAATGTTACAACGGATGAATATGCGGAATCCGTAATGCTTTCCCATCAGTTCTGCCTGGCACTGAAGGAATTAGAAGCATTACTGAAGAAAAAAGGCGATCAGGTATATGCCGGAAAAATAGCAGAGGAATATCGTATCTTACGAAACAGCATTAATGCATATGCATGGGATGGAGCGTGGTACATGCGGGCGTTAAGTGATGTGGAGAATATTGGTTCCAAAAACAGCGAAGGAAGCAAAATTTATCTGAACGCGCAGACATGGGCTGTTTTAGGAGATGTTGCAGATGCAGAGAAATTACCAAAGATATTAAAAGCAGTGGATTCCATGGAGCATGATTTTGGATTTCCGTTAAATCTTCCGCCGTATCAGAAGTATTCGCCAAATGTAGGGAGAATGTCCGGCATGCTGCCAGGATTGTTTGAAAATGGTGGTGTATACTGTCATGCTACAGGGTTTAAAATTCTGATGGACTGCAAGGTGGGGAGAGGAAGCAAAGCATTCGAAACACTGAAAAAAATTATGCCGGACAGTGATAAAAATCCATCCATGCAATCCGGAGCAGAACCATATGTTTTTACAAACTGTTATTCTACCAATCCCGGATATTATGGAAAATCCTACCAGTCCTGGACAACGGGAACTTCTGCGTGGTGCATGATGGGGGTGTACGAAGGAATCCTCGGAATCAAACGGGATTACGATGGACTGCGGATCGATCCGTGTCTGCCGAAAGAATGGGAAAAGGCAGAAGTGACCAGACATTTTCGAGGTGCTGATTATCATGTAATCATCGAAAATCCAGATCATCTGGAAAAAGGAGTGCTTGAAATTAAGACAGATGGAGCAGTTTGCGATATGTCCGACAAAGCAGATGGGTTTGTGCTGCCTGATTTCAAGGATGGAAAAATGCATGAAGTCCATGTTATATTGCGTAAATAGACAAAAGAGGCTTGTTTAGGAAGACATCAGCAGAAAGAAAGGAAAAGAGATGAAAAAAAGTATTTTTCAGGAACTTGTGGAAGAATCAATTGTTCTTTTGAAAAATGAAGAGCAGATCTTGCCATTAAAAGAAAAAAAGGTGGCTTTTTTGGGACGGGCACAGATAGAAACCATTTTTTCGGGAAACGGTTCGGGAGCATCCAAATCCCTTGCAAACAAGAATCTCTTATGTGAATGTGAAAAAAGAGGAATCTGTGCAGAAGCAGGGTTAAAACAATTTTACACCAGCCATCAAAAAAACGAATCGGAAAAGTTTGTGATTGACGGTATTGATATCACAAATGTAGAAAATATGAACTGTGGTTTTATGTATGAGATCTTTGGAAAATATCAGCCGATGTGGACAGAGTATCACATTCCGGAGCAGCTGATGCAGAAAGCCAGGGAGTTTACCGATACCGCTGTTTTTGTGCTGGGAAGGAATTCCGGTGGGGAAGAATGTGACAGGCACATCAAAGGTGATTATGAACTTACCGAATCCGAAAAAGAACTGCTGGAACAGGTGTGCTGTGTTTTTCCACATGTGATCGTTGTACTGAATATTAATGGAATGATCGATATGCAGTGGGTGAACGCCTATTCCGCAATTAAGGCCGTGGTGTTTCTGGGAATTCCGGGCGAAGAAGGCTGCGGAGCATTAGCTGATATTCTGACGGGGGCTGTGAATCCATCTGGCAAATTAAGTTTTTCCATGGCAGAGTCTTTCAAAGACTACCCGACAGCAGAAAATTTCACCTGGAATAAAGAACAGGAAGATGAAATTTTAACTTACGAAAATTATGGACTGGATGCAAAGGCAAATGGAAGTACAGGATATACGAAAAGCCCGGTAACGGTGTATCAGGAAGACATTTATCTGGGGTATCGCTATTTTGATACTTTTCGGAAACAGGTATTGTACCCCTTTGGATATGGAATGTCTTACACATCGTTTACGATTCTTCCGAAAGAGATGAAACAGGAAAAAGAAGAGGTGGAATTTATTACGGAGGTAACAAATTCCGGAAATTATGCAGGAAAAGAAACGATACAGCTTTATTTGTCCTGCTCTGGTACAGAGTCGGAAAAACCGGAAAAAGAATTAAAAGGCTTTGCAAAAACGAGACTTCTTGCTCCGGGGGAGAAACAGAATATTTCGATCCGAATATCCATGCAGGATCTGGCAGGATATGTTGAGACATCTGCATCATATATCCTGGAAAAGGGAAAATATCAGTTTTTTATCGGAAATTCATCCCGTGAGACAATTTTTGCAGGAGAAATCCAGATAAGAGAAGATTACGTAATTAAAAAATGTGTGAATCGTCTTTGCGTGCAAAACTGCAATGTAGAGCATTTGCAGGTACTATCTGCAAGAGAAGGACGAAAAAAGGTCCGAATGCATGAAAAGAAAAAAGAAGAGACCGATGGTTTAAAAGAGCAGGAAAGATATGATCTTTTACGGGATGAAATGGAACAAGTAAAAAATTTCAGTATCGAACAGCTGGCTGCATTGTGTGTGGGGTATGGACCTGGAATTCCATTTGCAGCGTTCAGCAAACAGGAACAGCCGGAAACTATATTGGATGGTCAGGGAAATCCACTGACCAAAAACGATCATCCAGTCGGAGCAAAAGGATATGTCTCCCCGGCTATGCCAGAAAAAGGTATTCATTCCATTTTTTATAAAGATGGACCGGCAGGTGTGGGAACGGGGGCCTGGCCAACGGCTATGCTGATTTCCTGCGCATTCAATAAAGAACTGTGGGAAGCGTTTGGAAATGCGGTTGGCGCAGAGTGCGAAAAGAAAGCGGTTGACGTATGGCTGGCACCAGCAGTCAATCTGCACCGGAATCCGCTTTGCGGGCGAAATTTTGAATATTTTTCGGAGGATCCTTATCTGACCGGAATCTGTGCGGTCCAGATTACAAAGGGCGTTCAGGAAAATCATCCTGTCCGCGTCTGCCCCAAACATTTTGCCGTGAATGAACAGGAAACGTATCGAAGAGGAAGTGCGAAGAAGCGGTACGATGCGGTAGATTCCATCCTTACGGAACGTGCATTGCGGGAACTTTATCTGAAACCTTTTGAAATGTTGGTTCGAGATGCCGGAGTATCCTTTATTATGACATCGTTTAATAAAATTAATGGGGTTCTTGCAGCTGGAAATCGAGATTTGTGTACGCATATTTTACGGGAAGAATGGAACTTTGATGGTGTTGTCGTTACTGACTGGGGCGATATGGATATTGTCGCAGATGGCGGCGATGCTGTGGCAGCGGGAAATGATATTGTGATGCCGGGTGGCCCGCCGGTGATCCGGCAGATTTTGCAGGCCTATCAGGAGAGACGGATTACCAGAAAAGATCTGGAAAGGAGTGTTGCAAGATTGTTACATGTTCTGAAGTTATTTGAGAAAGGGGAGCGTATTTAAATGAAATCATATAGGGATCATACACTGGGTGCCAAAGAAAGAGCCTCTCTTCTGCTCAAAGAAATGAGCCTTGATGAAAAGATGGCACAGATTAACTGTGTTTTTCCTTTTGATCAGGATGCCTATAACTTTGAAAAAATTCAGCAGGAGACAAAATACGGAATGGGAGAAGTAAGCACGCTGGAAATGCGCAGGATGGAGACACTTGATGAAGTGGCTGCATGGCAGAGAAAAGTGCAGAAGATTGTGATGGAAAACAGTGCCCATCGAATACCGGCAATCTTTCATATGGAAGGATTGTGCGGGGCCTTCATTCAGGACTCCACCAGTTTTCCGTCTGGGATTGGCAGGGGAGCAAGCTTTGATCCCAAGCTGGAAGAACAGATTGCAGAAATTGTGAGCAGACAGGAAACGGCCTGTGGTATTACCCATATACTGGCACCGGTTCTGGATGTGGCAAGAGATCCGCGTATGGGCCGTTTTGGAGAAAGTTATGGAGAAGATGCTTCCCTTGTAAGTGCGATGGGGGCAGCGTATACGAAAGGAATACAAAAGAATACAGTTGCTTCAAGAAAAGCAGAAAGTGTGGCAAAACATTTTGTGGCTTTTCATAATTCGCAGGGTGGAATTCATGGAACACACAGCGAAACGCCGACGCGACTTTTAGAAGAAGTGTTTGCAAAACCTTTCCAGGCAGCAATCACAGAGTCAGATCTGAAAGGTATTATGCCTTGTTATTGCGCTGTGAATGGAGAAGATGTATCTGCTTCTCATAACATGCTTACGAAACTGCTTCGGGAAAAAATGGGATTTGACGGCATGTGCATCAGCGATTACGGTGCAGTGGGAAATGCGCATAGTGTACATCATATTGGAGAAACATTTGAAGAAGCCGGTGCGATGTGTCTTCATGCGGGAATGGATATCGAGATGCCGTCCTGTACTGGCTATAATGAGAAATTAAAAGAGATGTTTTCAAGTGGAAAACTGGATATCCATATTTTGGATACAGCGGTTTTGCGGGTTCTGGAGGGAAAATTCAGAATGGGCTTATTTGAAAATCCCTATGCGCTGGAAGGAAAAGAGCTTCATGCTCTTGTAATGCAGGAAGCAGACAGGAACACTTCCCTGCGGTCGGCCAGAGAATCCATGGTATTGCTGAAAAATGACGGCGTATTGCCGATTGCGGCAAAAGGGAAAAAAATCGCGGTGATCGGACCGCATGCCGGGTATGCCAGAAAAATGTTTGGTGGATACACACATATGTGTATGATGGAGTCTACCTATGCGATTGCCAATTCTATTGCAGGTGTAAGCGGAGTTGTACAGGCAGATGCAGATGAGATTATTACGGTTCCGGGAACCAATATTCAGTCTGATGAGACAGAGCAGTTTGATCAGATCCTGAAAAGACAGAAACCGCAATGCAGAAATCTGTATGAAGAATTCCAAATCCGCTTTCCGGAAAGTGAGATTTTATATGCATATGGCTATCCGATTGCAGGAAACGACGAAAGTCATTTTGAAGAAGCGCTGCAGGCAGCAAAGCAGGCAGACATTGTGATACTGACGCTTGGCGGTAAGCACGGAACGTGTTCCATGGCATCAATGGGAGAAGGAATTGACAGTACTGATATTAACCTTCCAAAATGTCAGGATGCATTTATTCGCAAGGCTGCGCAGCTTGGAAAACCATTGGTTGGCGTTCACTTTGATGGAAGACCGATTTCCAGTGATGCTGCAGAGGAATATTTAGATGCTATTCTGGAAGCATGGAGTCCATCAGAAACAGGAGCAGAAGCAGTAGTTGATATTTTAACCGGAATATATAATCCGGGAGGAAAACTTCCGGTTACCGTTGCTTATGGAGTGGGACAGCTTCCGGTTTATTACAATCATCCATATGGTTCCTCCTGGGATCAGAGCGGCAGTATCGGTTTTGCCAATTATGTGAATATGCCGCACAGACCGAGATATTATTTTGGATACGGACTGTCGTATACAACATTTACATATTCGGATTTACATATCTCGATGGGAAATGAAAAGGCAGCAGATACGGTTCAGATCTCCTGCGCTGTTGAGAACACGGGAAGCTGTGAAGGAGATGAGGTTGTCCAGCTTTATTTACGAGATGAATATGCCAGCCTGACAAGACCAGTAAAAGAACTGGCAGGTTTTAAGCGCATTCACCTGCGAAAGGGCGAAAAGAAAACGGTATGCTTTGAGGTGAAAACGGATCAAATGGCTTTTCTGGACATTGATATGCACTGGAAAGTGGAAAAAGGACGATATGCAGTAGAGGTCGGAAGTTCTTCAGAAGATATTCGTTTAAGAGGAAGCTACTGTGTGAAAGAAAATAAATGGGTTGCGGGAAGAAATAGAGCGTTTTGGGCAAGTGCCGCAGCGAAATAAAAAGAACAGAACCGGATGCCATTTTATACAAAGCGGCATTCGGTTCTGTTCTTGCGGTATTCCCGTGGGGAGCAGTTCATTTTTTCACGGAAACATTTTCCGAAATAGGACTGCTGGCTGAAGCCGGTCTGCAGGACGATCTGTCTGATGGGAAGTGTGGTTTCTGTTATCTCCGTGATTTGTTTTCTATGTTTTGGCAATATCTTAATAATTTCTGCAGATATTTTCATATTATTTTTTCGATATAATAAGTATACTTGCTGTAAAAAGGATTGTAAAGGTAGTCTAAATGGACAATAATAGTTTATCACATACAACGTGGAATTGTAAGTACCATATGAACCAGAGCAGGAAAACCTGCCGTCGCTGATCACACTTGAAAAAATATGTGTAGCTTTGGGCGTGACATTATCGCAGTTTTTTCGAGAAGATAATTCAGAGAATCTGACAGAAAAACAGAAAGAAGTTCTAGGGATATGGAATGATCTGAGTACAAATGAGCAGGAAACAGTAATGTCAATGCTGCGTGGACTTCGGAAGTAAGAGAACAGTTCGAGTATATGTATCGGCTGTTCTTTTTTTGTTTTTGAACGTTAAAATGTTAATTTTTTTCTTGTGTATAGTAGAACACTAAAGTATAATAAAATCAGTTTTTTACATAAGATTAAAGCTATAATAAGGAAA
Organism: Fusicatenibacter saccharivorans; assembly: GCF_027667425.1. Taxonomy (NCBI): domain Bacteria; kingdom Bacillati; phylum Bacillota; class Clostridia; order Lachnospirales; family Lachnospiraceae; genus Fusicatenibacter; species Fusicatenibacter saccharivorans. The sequence goes on along the minus strand of NZ_JAQEGR010000019.1, from coordinate 14,687 downwards.
TTGGCAAACCAGATGAAAGTCTGGGACGCAAAGCTACAGGGCCTTTAAAATGGCAGCCAGTTGCATAAAATGAGGTGCACTGTCTGTCTGACGGTGCTTTTTTACGGTGTTATTTCATAGACGTAACAATAATGATTTTATCAGGAAAGAATGAGGAAAATAAAAGTATGAAAAAGGCAAAACGTTGTCTGATAGCAGTGGTGTCAGGTGTACTTGTAGCATCTGCTGTCTTGTCTGGATGTGGACAGTCAAAGAAAGAAGTATCTATAAATGATGATCATCTTACCGTTTATCTGTGGGAAAATCGTTTGATGAAAAATATTGCACCCTATATCCATGAACAGTTTCCAGATCAGGATATTGAATTTATTATAGGTAACAATGATACCGATTTATACAGTTATTTTAAAGAACATGATGAATTACCGGATATTATAACAGTACGTCGATTTTCTGGAACAGATGCACAGGACTTACAGCCTTATCTTATGGATTTTGCTTCTTATGATGTTGTTTCCAAGTATTATTCTTATGCGGTGCAATATTATAAGAATGCGGAGGATGAAATCCAGTGGCTGCCAATCTGTGGTATTCCGCAGACGATCATTGCCAACAAAACACTGTTTGATCAGTATGGCGTAAAGATTCCAGAAAATTATGAGGAATATGTACAGGCATGTCAGCAGTTTTATGATAATGGCATAAAACCGTATTCCATGGATCTTGGTGAAGACTGGTCTAATAATGAAATCATCCAGGCTGCAGCAATCGGTGAGTTTACAAGCCTGGATGGTATTGAATGGCGAAACGGTGCAGAGACTGCAGCGGATGAAGTAAAGTTTGATGATGTATTATGGAAACGTATTTTTTCAGAAACCAGTCAGTTTCTTAAGGACTCGCATTTTGGTAAAGAAGATATCAATATTGATATCAATACAGGAACCCAGATGTTTGTCGAAGGAAAATCAGCAATGTTTCATGGACATCCGACGGTTATGCAGCAGCTGCAGAAACAGATGGATGCGGAGCTGATCCGTATTCCTTACTTTTCACAGACATCGGATGAATCCTATGTGTACATGACTCCGTCCTTAAACATTGCATTTAACAAAAACCTGGAAAAAGACCGGGAGAAACTGGATACTGCGCTGGATGTGCTGGATTGTATGATTTCAGAAGAGGGGCAAAAGCTGATTGCGGATGGAAGCGGTGTTATTTCATTGAATACAGATGTTCCAACCATGATGCAGGATGTGCCTGGACTGGAAGAGGAAATTAATAATAATGCTGTTTATATCCGATATTCCGCCCAAAAATCATTTGATGCAAGTCTTGAGGCTGTTCACGGATTACTGTCAGGGGAAATGGATGAAATACAGGCTTATGATACTTTTCGCAGTGTAATGAATCGTAAAGATCCAGAAGAAAAAGCAACGGTGAATTTTGAAAATGAATATTCCATTTCACTGAACGATAGAAATGGCCGTGATGCAGCATCTTCCATTTTAACTACGATCAGAGAAGAAAATGATGCACAGCTGGCTCTGGCACCATATTATTATTTCACTTCTTCTATGTACAAAGGAGAATGCACCAGCAGCCGGGTTGGCATGATGACAGCGAAGAGTTCAGATACACCATTATATGTTGCAAAAATCAATGGTAAACAGGTTTATGAACTCGTGGAAAATTATCTTGCTGATGCTGATGAGAATTTTTACGTAACCAATAAATACGAATTACCAATTGCATCCGGTATGAAAATGATCGTCAATCAAGAGGAAAGTGGATTTTCGTTAAAGGACTTAACAGTTAATGATAAGAAAATAGACAAAGAAAAGGAATACTCGATTCTTCTTACAGACACCACAATGTCTGTTTTGAAAAAAATAAATCTGAAATGTGAGATTGAGCAGCTTAAAGATACAACATTATCAAGTGCATGGACCGAAGCAATGTCAAATGGACAGCAGCCGTCAGCACCGGAAGACTATATAGAGGTTGAACAGTAAAAGTGGAGATAGAACAAAAGGTAAACAAAAGAAAAAAAATAACAAGGCTGTTGCTTATACTACTTATGATTCTTTTAAGCTTAGTTTGTATCAAGTATCTTATAAGTAAGTCTAATAAGTATATCAGCGAAAATGGAAAAAGCAGTATGGGAGCTGTTGTTGAACAGATACAGCAGACCTATGATCTTCAGGTGAGTGGATACTACAGCCAGCTGCAGTTGGTTGAGGAATTCTTACTTCATGAGAGGGAACTGTCTCTTGAAACGGATACGAACAAAAATTTCTTTGAAGCATGGGAAAAAGAATCGGAAAGTACTCTTATATTCCTTCAGGAAAATGGTCAGGCAATATCAGCAGGTGGAACAAAAATGCGGATTGATATGCCAAGTAAACTTCTGCTGGACTTAAAGAACGGATACAATATTGGAAAACTGGTGCGTCTTGATTATGATCAGAAGAAAAAAGACGGTTATCTGGTTGCGATTCCATGTCAGGAATACACGATCAATGGAGAAACTTATACGGCAATTGGAACTGTGTATGATCATTCGAAACTGGATTCCATGTTAAAATTGAAAGGTTATCATGGAAAAGCATATTTGTTCATGCTGGATCATGACGGAAATATTACGTATACGAACCAGAGTGGAGATAAATACCTGCGTAATTATTCTTTGTTAAAACATTTAAAAGGGGAACAGGCTATTACAGAAGAAGAGGCTGATTTGTTCAAAAAGAAGTTTGATAACAGAGAATCCGGAGTTGCACTTTTGGGAAAACAGAACCACTATTATCTGGGGTATTGCCCGATAGAAAGCAACAACACCATTTTGGTGTGCATTGTGGCCAAGGGAGTTGTGGACAATGTGCTGATGGATTACCAGAAAACGGTGTTGTTTACAACAATACTCATGGCAGGTTTTATACTTTTACTTTTTGCCGGATTATTCTACAGTATTTCCAGACTTAGTCTTGCAGATCAAAAAGCAGAATATGAAAAAAGAAATAATGAACTTCATTTACAAACAATGAAGGAAATGGAAGTAGTCAATCAAAAACTGAAAAAGGCAAAGAACGTTGCAACAGAGGCTTTACAGACAGCTGAAAATGCAAATAAGGCGAAAACGGATTTCCTGTCTAATATGTCACATGATATTCGCACACCTATGAATGCAATCATTGGTATCACATCTTTGATCAGACATGAAGCAGGTAATAAAGCAAAAGTTATAGAGTATGCAGATAAAATAGATATTTCATCACAGCATCTGTTGGGAATTATCAATGACGTTCTGGATATGAGCAAGATTGAGGCGGGAAAAACAGTATTCAAGTATTCTGACTTTTCTATTCTGGATCTTGTACAGGAACTTGACACTATATTTCATACTCAAATATATGAAAAGCAGCAGACCCTTACAATCATAAAAGAAAATATTCAACATGAGTGGGTGAATGGGGATCAGGTTCACCTGATACAGATTTTCAGCAACCTGCTTTCCAATGCAGTGAAGTATACCCAGGAAGGTGGGGAAATTCAGTTCTTTGTAGAAGAATGTGAGACAAAGTCATCTGTCTATGCAAAGTACCGTTTCTTAGTTAGCGATAATGGTATGGGAATGTCGGCAGATTTCAAGGATACAATTTTTGATGCGTTTACCCGTGCGGAAAGTTCCCTTACAAATAAAATACAGGGAACCGGACTTGGAATGGCGATTACTAAGAATCTGGTTGAGGCAATGGGAGGTACCATTGATGTGGAGAGTGAATTGGGACAGGGAAGCTGTTTTGAGGTTCTCATGGATCTGAAAATTGCAGAGGATAGAACAGTTGCTCTGGTGACACAAGAAGAAACAGATGAGCAGGATGGTAATATCCTGCAGGGAATGAAATTCCTGTGTGCAGAGGATAATGAGTTGAACGCAGAGATCCTGACGGAACTGTTAAAGATAGCAGGTGCGGAATGTACCATCTGTGAAAATGGTGAAGAGATTTTGAAGGCATTTGAGCAGTCTGCTCCAGGTGATTATGACATGATCCTGATGGATGTGCAGATGCCTGTTATGAATGGCTATGAGGCGACGAGGGCAATCCGCAGAAGTTCCCATGAACTGGCAAAGACGATACCGATCATTGCCATGACTGCCAATGCATTCTCAGAGGACATTCAGCATTCTCTGGCAGCCGGTATGAATGCACATGTTTCAAAACCGGTTGAGATGAAGGTACTGGAAAAGACGATTAGAAGCATAAAATCCGGCGGGGGGGGTACCGAACCGCAGGTCACGGAACAGTGACAAATGGAAAGTAACCGGACATAAAAGAATCGAAAAGGATAGTTAGGGATAGATAGAAAATGAAAGGAAAAAGAGTGATTGCAGGCATTCTGCTTGCAGGGATTTTAGCAGTCACCCTGGCGGGGTGTAAAAACACAGATAACACGAAAGAAAAAACCGAAAAGCCTGTTATTACCCTCGGCAGCGACAGCTATCCACCATACAATTATCTGAATGAGGATGGTGTACCGACGGGAATCGATGTAGAACTGGCTGCGGAAGCTTTCAAAAGAATGGGATATCAGGTGGAGGTTGTCCAGATCAACTGGGAGAAGAAAAAAGAACTGGTGGAGAGCGGAGAGATTGACTGTATCATGGGCTGCTTTTCCATGGAAGGACGCCTTGACGATTACCGCTGGGCGGGACCATATATAGCAAGCCGGCAGGTGGTCGCTGTAAATGAGAATAGTGATATCTATAAACTGAGTGACCTGGAGGGAAAGAACCTGGCTGTTCAGTCCACGACCAAACCGGAAGGTATCTTTCTGAACCGGACGGATGAGAGAATCCCAAAGCTGGGCAATCTGATCAGCCTGGGACACAGGGAGCTGATCTATACATTTCTGGGAAAAGGATATGTAGATGCAGTCGCTGCGCATGAGGAATCTGTTGTCCAGTATATGAAGGATTATGACGTAAGCTTTCGAATCCTGGAAGAACCTTTGATGATCACCGGGATAGGTGTTGCTTTTGCAAAAGATGATGACAGAGGAATCTGTGAGCAGATGAGCCAGACTCTGGAAGAAATGCGGCAGGATGGCACATCCCTGAAAATTATTGAAAAATATCTGGATGATCCCCAGAAGTATCTGGAGGTGGATGATCTTGGATATTAAGAGAATGAAAAGAGAAAAACGAATCCAGCTGATCGGTGGTCTGATTGGAATCTGTGTGGCAGCAGTCTCTCTGTTTTATTTCTTTCATGCGGAGAAAGCGGAAGCAGAGAAAAGAATGGTAGAGATTGTAAATTATGTCAAAGTGCAGTGTTCCACCTACACCCATTATAATGAATCTTCGGAATCCAAAAGTCTTCTCCGTGCCATTGAAAGTGCCAGACAGATGAGTACGAATATCGATATGGAAATAGAAAACGGCGGTCAGCTAAGCCGGGATTTCCTGAAGGAAAACCTGCAGACTCTATGGGTGGATGGTATCATTGTACTGGATGCAGAAGGAAAGACGGACTGTGAATACAGCATGGATGAGTCTCTGGCTAATGAGATTACGGAGTATCTGCAAAAAGAAATTATCATGGATTTTGCCGGATATGAAGAAAGAAGCTATTCGGAACGGTTTACCAGGGAAGATGGATCCTTTATTGACATTGCAGCCTGCGCCAGAAAAGATGCACCGGGTATCGTTGCAATCTATTATTACACATCTCCTGAATTTGCCAGAAACTATACGCTGACGATACAGGGGCTTTTAAATGGTTATAGTATCCAGAAAGATGGAACGATTATCGTTGCAGACGACGGAATCGTTGTTGCCAGCAATAATGAGAGCCTGTTGGGACAGAATACAGCCGACAACGAAGTTGTTCAGGCAATGAAAAAGCATACAGACAGTCAGCATATCTATCATTTTAGGAAGGAAGGAATTGGATGTTATGGAATCATGCTGAAACAGCGTGATTATTATATCTACGCATATCTTCCGGATACGGAAGTGTTTTGTAATCTTCCATTAAGTGTTATAGGTGTTATTTTTCTTTATTTTCTGATGTCCGGCATATTCTGGTTCTGGACATACAGAACCAATCTGGCGTACCGGAAACAAGAATTTGAAAAAGATGAAAAATATAAAGCAGAACTTCTGACAGCAGCAAAAAAGGCAGAAGCCGCCAATGAGGCAAAAACAGAATTCCTTCATCGTATGAGCCACGATATCAGGACTCCGATTAATGGAATCTACGGTTTGATCAATATGGCAGACCATTATGCAGATGATATGGAGAAGCAGAAGGAATACAGAACAAAGGTTAAAGCGGCATCCAATCTGTTGCTGGAACTGGTAAATGATGTTCTGGACATGAGTAAGCTGGAGTCGGGTGAAGTTGTTCTGGAAGAGAGTCCATTTAATCTGAGCAAAATCTCTGAGGAAGTGCTTGTTGTAATTGAACAGATTGCTGCAGAACAGAATATCCGGATTGTATGGGAGAAAAAAGAAATCATACACCGTGATCTTATTGGAAGTCCGGGGTATGTAAAACGTGTGATGATGAATATCCTGTCCAATGCAGTGAAATATAACAGAGAAAATGGATATATTTATCTTAGCTGCATGGAAATCCCATCCGAACAGCCAGGAATGACGACAATGGAATTTATCTGCCGGGATACAGGAATCGGAATGACTGAGGAGTTCCAGAAACATATTTTTGAACCATTTGCACAGGAATATACGGGAAGCCGCACAAAGTTTGTCGGAACCGGACTGGGAATGGCCATTGCAAGGAAGCTGGTCGAGAAAATGGGTGGAACCATTACTTTTGAAAGTGAAAAAGGCGTAGGGACGACATTTGTGATCCGGGTTCCATTTAAAATAGATCCGGATGCGGATAAACGTGAAGAACAGAAGGATGTATCCGAAAAATCTATAAAGGGATTGCATATTCTTCTGGCGGAAGATAATGAGCTGAATATGGAAATCGCTGAATTTATGCTTCAGAATGAGGGCGCGGACGTGACCAAAGCATGGAATGGGCAGGAAGCGGTTGAGCTGTTCAGAAAAAGTGAACCCGGTGAATTTGATGTCATTCTTATGGACATTATGATGCCGGTAATGAATGGTTATGAAGCCACAAAGATGATCAGGTCTCTGGACAGAGAGGAAGCAAAGGAGGTACCGATCATTGCAATGACAGCAAATGCCTTCACGGAGGACAGAATAAGAGCAAAAGAAGCAGGAATGGATGAACATGTTGCTAAGCCTGTTGATGTGGAATTACTGATAAAAGTAATTCATAAATTGGTGGGGTGATGAAAAATTAGGAATTGCTGGATATATTGACAGGGCAAATGAAGGAGAACTTGTAATGAAAAAAATAAAATGGAACAGAGTTTTGGCTGTACTTTTGGCAATGGTGACAGCCGTATCACTACTGTCAGCATGTGGCAGTAAAAGTGCAGAGAAAGAAGATGCAGACACAATCACGGTGTACTTATGGAGCACAAGCCTGTATGAAAAATATGCACCATACATCCAGAAACAGCTCCCGGATATCAATGTTGAATTTGTTGTAGGCAACAACGATCTTGATTTCTACAGATTTCTGAATGAAAATGGTGGATTGCCGGATATTATAACCTGCTGTCGCTTTTCACTTCATGATGCAAGTTCCTTGAAAGACAGCCTGATGGATCTTTCCACAACCAATGCGTCAGGCGCTGTCTATGATACATACCTTAGCAATTTTATGAACGAGGATGGAAGCGTAAACTGGCTTCCGGTGTGTGCAGATGCCCATGGCTTTGTAGTGAACAAGGATCTTTTTGAAAAATATGATATCCCGTTGCCAACAGACTATGAAAGCTTTGTCTCTGCCTGCCAGGCATTTGACAAAGTGGGAATCCGTGGGTTTACTGCAGACTATTATTATGATTACACCTGTATGGAAACACTGCAGGGATTGTCTGCTTCAGAGCTGTCTTCTGTAGACGGACGCAAGTGGCGCACCACCTACAGTGACCCGGATAATACAAATCGAGAAGGTCTGGATAGTACCGTCTGGCCGCAGGCTTTTGAACGTATGGAACAGTTTATCCAGGATACCGGTCTGAGTCAGGATGATCTGGATATGAATTATGATGACATAGTTGAAATGTATCAAAGTGGCAAGCTTGCCATGTACTTTGGCAGCTCTGCCGGTGTAAAAATGTTTCAGGATCAGGGCATCAACACAACGTTTCTTCCATTCTTTCAGGAGAACGGTGAAAAGTGGATTATGACTACGCCATATTTCCAGGTGGCTTTAAAACGAGATCTGACACAGGATGAGACACGTCGAAAGAAAGCAATGAAGGTGTTGGACACAATGCTTTCGGAGGATGCGCAGAACCGGATCATTAGTGATGGACAGGATCTGTTAAGCTACAGTCAGGATGTGGAACTCCATCTTACACAATATATGAAAGATGTGAAACCTGTGATAGAGGAAAACCATATGTATATCCGTATTGCGTCAAATGACTTTTTCTCTGTGTCCAAGGATGTGGTGTCTAAGATGATTTCAGGAGAATATGATGCAGGGCAGGCTTATCAGTCATTTAATGCCCAGCTCCTTGAGGAGAAATCCACTTCTGAGAAAATAGTATTGGATTCACAGAAGGCTTATTCCAGTCGTTTCCACAGCAGTGGAGGTAATGAAGCATATTCTGTTATGGCAAACACTCTGCGTGGCATTTATGGAACAGATGTGCTGATTGCAACCGGAAACAGCTTTACGGGAAACGTGCTGAAAGCCGGCTATACAGAAAAAATGGCGGGAGACATGATCATGCCAAATAGTCTTTCGGCTTACAGCAGCAAGATGAGCGGAGCAGAACTGAAAGAGACAGTCAAAAATTTTGTAGAAGGCTATGAGGGCGGATTTATTCCGTTTAACCGAGGCTCTCTGCCTGTGGTCAGCGGCATTTCCGTGGAAGTCAAAGAAACAGATGATGGTTACATATTGAGCAAAGTTACAAAAGATGGAAAAAAAGTTCAGGACGAGGATACTTTCACGGTAACCTGCCTTGCGATATCTAAACACATGGAAGCTTATCCGGCAGATGAGAATATTGTGTTTGATGGAGAAGATACCTTTGTGAAAGACACCTGGACAGGATATGTTTCAGATGGTGATGCCATTCTTGCAGAGCCTGAAGACTACATGACTCTGAGGTGAGAAGAATGGATATTAAGAATCATAATAAAGGCAGAAAGAAACCTGTCATGGGAAAACCATTCCAGATAGCTGTCTTTACAGCTGTTTTACTGGGAATTGTTCTGATGGTTTTCCGATATTTTGGATTTGTATCGAAAACTGTTTATGAGGAAAGTGTTTCTCATCTGACGGAAGTTTTTCATCAGTCTGATAACATGCTGAGAGAACTGACAGATAAGAATCTGACCTATCTTCATATGTGGGGTGAGAATCTGCAGAATACCTCCAGCGAAGACGAAATTCGTAATTATATAAAGAAAGCGCAGGAAGATGCCGGATTCTTAGATTTCTTTTTTCTGTCAGCTGACGGGGATTACAAGATGGCGACAGGGGAAACCGGGTACCTTGGATTACAGGAAAACATTGAAGAGGAGATCCGGCAGGGAAATGATGTGATAGCGAATGCAGCAGTTCCCGGAAAGTCTCAGCTGCTTGTTTTTGCTACTCCCAGGGCCCATGGAATTTATCAGGGATTTGAATATGATGCAATTGCCATTGCCTATGAAAACTCTGATATCGTAGATGTGCTGGACATTTCTGCTTTCAATGGAAATGCCCAGAGCTTTGTTGTTCATCCGGATGGCCGTGTTGTGGTCGATCATTCTTCTGAGTCATGGGGGAATGTGTACAATTTCTTTGGTGTTCTGAGAGAGCATTCCAATATGTCTGAAAAAGAGATCAATGAGCTTTCGGAGAAGTTTAAAGCGGGACGCACCGATGCGATGCTGGTAAATCTGGATGAAAGAAACTATTATCTGGTCTATGAAAAATCAGATATTCAGGACTGGGTATTTCTGGGACTTGTACAGGCGGATATTGTCAATGCCAGTATGAACAGTCTGCAGCGTAGTACAATGCTTCTTGTGGCTGCGGTTTTGTTCTGTATTGCCGCCTTTTTTATCGGCCTTATTATTCAAAAAAACAGGATAAGCCTTAGAAGAAAGGACACACAGATCCGGTACAGAGACGAGCTTTTTCAAAAGCTGTCAATGAATGTGGATGACGTTTTTCTGATGCTGGATGCAAAAACATATCAGGCAGACTATATAAGCCCAAATGCGGAAAAACTGCTTGGTATTACGGTAGAACAGATTCGCAAAGATATTCGTGTTCTGGGAAAACTGCATCCAGAGGAACATGAAAATCCGGAGGAAAATTATTTTGAGGAAATCCAGGTGAATGAACAAAGAGAATGGGATTTTGAATATGTTCATCAGAAAACAGGGGAAAAACGCGGGTTCCATAATATTGCAATGGGCAGTGAGGTAAATGGGAAAAAGAAATACATCCTGGTTATGTCAGACCGTACTGCTGACTGGAAAATGAATCAGGCACTTTCTGAGGCAGTCCGTGCGGCGGAGACAGCAAACAGGGCTAAGAGTACTTTCCTTTCCAATATGTCTCACGATATCCGGACACCAATGAATGCGATCATCGGCTTTACCACACTGGCTGTAAGTAATATTGATAATCAGAAAAAAGTCAGAGATTATCTGAGCAAAATCCTTTCCTCCAGTAAACATCTGCTTTCACTGATCAATGATATCCTGGATATGAGCCGGATTGAGAGTGGAAAGATCCATCTGGAAGAAACGGAGGTCAGTCTGTCGGATGTGCTTCATGATCTGAAGACCATCATTAGCGGGCAGATCCATGCGAAACAGCTGGAGCTTTATATGGATGCAATGGATGTTACCAATGAGGATGTCTATTGCGACAAGACACGTTTGAATCAGGTGCTGCTGAATCTGCTGTCCAATGCAATCAAGTTTACTCCTGCAGGCGGAACTGTATCTGTCCGGCTGAAACAGTATCCAGGGACAGTAAAAGGCAGTGAACTATACGAGATCCGGGTAAAGGATAATGGAATCGGCATGAGTCAGGAATTTGTACAGAAGATCTTTTCTCCTTTTGAGCGGGAGCGGACTTCCACTGTGAGCAGAACCCAGGGCACAGGACTTGGCATGGCCATCACCAAGAATATTGTGGATATGATGGGTGGTACCATTGAGGTCCGGACAGAGCAGGGGAAAGGCACAGAATTTATTGTCCGTCTGCCATTTCGGACTCAGCCTGAGAATCACCGTATAGAGAAGATTGCAGAGCTGGAGGGCCTTAAGGCTCTGGTTGTAGATGACGATTTTAATACCTGTGACAGTGTGACAAAGATGCTTGTGAAGGTTGGAATGCGTTCGGAATGGACACTTTCCGGTAAGGAGGCTGTTCTGCGTGCAAGGCAGTCTATGGAGCTTGGGGATGCATTCCATGCTTATATTATTGACTGGCGTCTGCCGGATATGAATGGCATTGAGGTCACCAGACAGATCCGCAGTCTTGGTGATGATACGCCGATCATTATCCTGACTGCTTATGACTGGTCAGACATCGAAGTGGAAGCCAGGGCTGCAGGGGTGACTGCATTCTGTGCGAAGCCTCTTTTTATGTCAGATATCAGAGATACCCTGATGGCTGCTATCGGCCAGAATCAGGCTGAGCAGGAGAATCCCGTTCTTCCTGAGACAAGCTCAGATTTCAGAGGCAGGTGCATACTGCTTGTGGAAGACAATGAACTGAACCGTGAAATTGCGGTGGAGATCCTTAACGAATATGGCTTCATGGTTGATACTGCAGAAAATGGGGCAGAGGCAGTGGAGAAAGTTAAGAATTCGAAGCCATGTAATTATGATCTGGTGCTGATGGATGTGCAGATGCCGGTAATGAACGGATATGAGGCCACGAAGCAGATCCGTGCCCTTAGGGATCCGGCGCTGGCGGGAATTACCATCCTTGCCATGACTGCCAATGCTTTTGACGAAGACAAAAAGAAAGCACTGGAATGTGGTATGAATGGCTTCTTATCCAAGCCAATTGTTATAGAGGAATTGATCAGTACGTTACAAAACAATCTGGTAGATTAGTAAAAAAACTGCTAAGAAGTTCGGTTCACAACTTTTTAGCAGTTTTTTTTATTTATTCGGAAAATTTATCACTGTAACGAAGATGCATATCTTCCCAATCCATGAACAATACATAAAATACTTTTCCGTATTGTTGGCTTTCTACGATTCTTCCATGATCAAGCACGGAAAGATAAGTTCCGTCAGCTTTTCGAAGATGAAAGTGAATATAGTCATTTTCATTGCCTGTGCCAATCTGTTCCCAGATGCTTGTTTCAATCTGTTGTTGTTCATCTTGTCGGATCAGATTGCGGAACCTTTTTTGAGTAAGCCTGAATAGTTCATCCATGCTCTTATAACCAGTCATATGAAGAAATTCGTGGTTTGCATAAAAGAGCTCATCATCTTCTTTGTCTGCTCTATATATGATAAATGCACCTGGAAGGTGTTCAGAGATATCCTTCAGTGCAAATCCAAGCTGTTTGCGGACTCCTGACTGGAGACCTTTTCTGTAAGCCATACATCCGTTTTTTCCATGCAGTTTTATTTCATAAAGAGCTGCATCTGCACAGCGCATAAGCTGTGAAGGGCTGGCTGCAAATGTTGGATATTCTGCATATCCGAGAGATATATAAAATGCGAGTTCTTTACCGTGATATGAAAACGTTTTTGGAAGCTTAGTGAATTGCTGCAGCTGTTTATCTGCTTCCTTAAAGGTACAATTTGGTAAAAGAATGCAGAATTCGTCACCACCATTTCTTCCAAGCAATGCATCGGATGGGAAAAAAGCTTTCATACTGTCTGCCAGACTCTTTAATGCTTTGTCTCCATAACTATGGCCATAGATATCATTGATAAACTTAAAGTCATCAATATCAAGGAGCGCAGCCACAAAATGTGTTTGTGGATTTTTAGAAATTATTTTTTCTGCTAATTCATCAAATCCATAGCGATTATAAATATTTGTAAGAGAATCTGTGCGCGCCAGTATTTTATATTTGTTCTTGTGTTCTTTTGCTACCAGCCATACCCTGGTAAGTACTGACAGAAGAAGGCTTATAGTAAGAAACATACCACTGATAATTATCAGTAGTGTGTTATTTCTCCATCCGGTTTTAGGAGTTACCTCAAGCTTCCAGGTTCCATCCCCTACTGTAAAAGCGTAAGAAATCGGATGATCTATTTGACCATCTGACTGATAAACCACTTTATAAGTATCGCTCCAGGGAGTGTCTGTTTTTAAAATTTTGTATTCATATCCAAAATTTGAAAGTGCACTGACTGTATCTGAAAAAATATCCGGAACACGCAGGATAACAATGGTAAATCCCCAGAAATACTCTTGTCCGCTTTTATCTTTCAGGTAGACTGGATTGCGGACTGCAATTCCATAACCGCCCTGTTTTAATTCGAAGGGCCCCTGCGTAATGGTTGCATGGTTATCTCTTGCATAACAGGAAATCTCTTTACGGTCTTTATCATGGAGCAGATCGATCTTACCTGCCTCATTTCCTTCAGCCGGATAAATATCTGTTACAACACCATTAGGAGCGAGCTGCACGCTTTCAATAGAATCAGACATAAGATTCCCGGCAATCGTCTCAAACTGATGGATTTCGCCATTTTCACTGATTAAGATCTGTTCCAAAGTATCTGTAATTCCAATTCCATCTGCAATTTCATTCTTTATGCGTTCACCATAGGTGGTTGCGTTTAATTGTGCCAATATGTGTCTCTGATTTTTTTCATGGGTGTCTGTTTTGTATACAATTAAACCAACAAGGCATATGCCCAGTAAAAAAATAATAAGAGGCACAAGTGTTTTTTTCTTCACTTGGTTCACCTCAGTTTATTCATTGGAGTTTTTATAATAAAGCATTATATCATAGAAGTTGAAAAACGGAATAAGTTTTTAAAAAAATGACAGTATAATGACAATATGTTTTTGGGCGTTAAAACGGTAATGTTTTTCTTGTGTACAGTAGAGTACTATAGTATAATAAAATCAGTTTTTTGCGTAAGTCTAAAAGCTATAATAAGGAAATCGGCAAACCAGATGAAAGTCTGGGACGCAAAGCTACAGGGCCTGTAAAATGGCAGCCAGTTGCATGAAATGACGTGCACTGTCTGTCTGGCAGTGCTTTTTTACGGTATTATTTCATAGACGTAACAATAATGTCGCATGATACTCGTACACCTATGAATGCAATCATTGGTATCACATCTTTGATCAGACATGAAGCAGGTAATAAAGCAAAAGTTATAGAGTATGCAGATAAAATAGATATTTCATCACAGCATCTGTTGGGAATTATCAATGACGTTCTGGATATGAGCAAGATTGAGGCAGGAAAAACTGTCTTCAAGTTCAGAAGCATAAAGACCGGTGGGGGGGACCGAACCGCAGGTCACTGAACAGTGACAAATGGATTTGATGCGGTAGTGCAATTTTATTAAACCAGGAGGTTGACAAGGAGATGTATAGAGAAATATATTTGACAGACAGACAGACAGA
>NZ_JAQEGR010000018.1:70104-70433 GCF_027667425.1 Fusicatenibacter saccharivorans | reverse complement strand
TATAAGAATATCAACAAATCAGCAAGATTAAAGAAATTAGAAAAACGACTCGTTCGGGAACAGAGATGTCTCTCCCGAAAGTATGAAAATCTAAAGAAAGGAGAGTCCACTCAAAGAGCGAATATACAAAAACAAAAACTTAAGGTACAAAAACTTCATCATAAAATAGACAATATCCGTACGGATTACATCAATAAGACAATCGCAGAGATCGTAAAAACCAAACCATCTTATATAACGATTGAAGACTTAAATGTATCGGGGATGATGAAGAACAAACATCTTTCAAGAGCAGTTGCTTCGCAGAAGTTTTACGAATTCAGAATAAA
>NZ_JAQEGR010000018.1:0-70094 GCF_027667425.1 Fusicatenibacter saccharivorans | reverse complement strand
CAGAAGTTTTACGAATTCAGAATAAAACTGAAGGCGAAAAGCAAAGAAAATGGCATTGAACTTCGGGTTGCAGACAGATGGTATCCATCATCAAAAATCTGCCATTGTTGTGGAACGATCAAGAAAGATTTAAAACTTTCCGATAGAACATTTCGATGTCATTGTGGCTATGTCGAAGACAGGGATTTCAATGCGGCACTGAATCTGAGGGACGTAAAAACTTACAAGATTGCATAAGGAAGCAAATGTAAGTATGTACCGAAGGCTATTTCGGGAATTAACGACTGTGGAGTGTACATGGACCTACGAGTAGATATGATTTCGGTCAATCAAAAGTATACACACTGAAGCAGTAAGTAAGATTCGTGAGAACTTACATTATCTCGATGTGATAAGTATATTTAATCACATTTTGAGTGGCAGGCCGCGGCTGTGTATCAGGAAGAAGTAAAGAGTGCAATTATATTGCTGTATCTTGGGATTCTTGCCGGGATGGATGTGAGGAAACGGCAGATCAGCCTTGTCCTGACCGGTGTTTTATTCCTTGCAGGCATTGGATGGCAGATTCTGGTGGAACAGACATCGTGGCTGGAATGGCTGCTGTCCCTGCTGCCGGGAGCAGGATTTCTGACGCTCAGTTATATATCACGGGAACAGGTGGGATACGGGGACGGCCTTCTGCTTCTGACGGTTGGAATCTGGCTGGGATTTGGGCAGACGTTCGGCGTTCTGACGCTGGGACTCATTCTCTGTTCGGTACTCTGCGGAGTTCTTCTGATGCGGAAGAAAATACGGAAACAGGATTCTATACCGCTGGTGCCGTTTCTGCTGCTTGGATTTGTGGGGAGGTGCGGAATGCTTTGAAAGTGAAAATGAGAAAAGCAAGTATTACGGTAGAGGCAGTTCTGGTCGTGCCGCTTGTTCTGATGGTGATTTTTCTTCTGCTGTCGCTGACATTTTTTGTGCACGCACGGAGCTGGTATACATTTGCGGCATATGAAAGCACAATGCTTGCCGCCAGTGAAGGCCGCCTGTCTGTGGAAAAAGGAGAGGCAGCCGCCCAAAGCCGGATGGAATGGTGGATTTCCCAGATACCGCTTCCGGCTGAACCGGTGACCGTACAGACGGTGTGCAGAGAAAAAGAGATTCAGATAAAAGCAGAAGGAAACATTCTGCCAATCTGGAGCCGGAACGCGTGGGAATATTCGGTTTTGAGTGAAATCAGGAGAAACAATCCGGTGAAAACGATCCGGAAGATACGGGCAGTAAAACAGATCTGGAACCAGAAGTAAGGACGGAAGCGGAGAAATGCAGATTGATTATAAAAGAGATTTGAACCATACGTATGTTATTTTACAGGAGGAAAAAGAGCCGGACACGGCGTCGTATCAGATCCGTATGCTGCTGACAAACGCAATCCCAGGGCTTTTGGACTGCAAAATCGGGAAAATGGATGATAAAACATTGTTTTACTATGAGGTGACATCAAGGCAGTCACTTCAGAGTGTGTTTGAACAGCGCTCGATTGGGGCGGAGGCGCTGCGGAAACTGTTTGAACAGCTGCTGGATCTTCTCGAAGAACTGGGGCAGTACCTGCTTGCACCGGACGGCCTCGTTCTGCAGCCGGAGCTGGTTTTTGCAGATGCAAATCTGGAGAACTTTTCCTTCTGTTATCTGCCGGGAAAGCAGGGACACACAGGCTGTTTTCAGAAGCAGATCCGGGAGCTGATGGAATATCTGCTGCCGAAGCTGGATCACCAGGAGCAGGATGCGGTGGTACTCGGGTATGGACTGTATCGGGAGATTTCGGCGGAGATCTTTTCGGTTGAGATGATTCAGGCACTCTTATATCAGACAGGGAAAGAGAAGAAAGAAACGACGGAGCAGGAGGGAAAAGAGCGTCCCAGGGAAGAAAATCCGCCTGTACAGATGGAGGAAACACTTTGGGAAGAACAAGAAGTGGAAGCGGCGGAAGAAAAGGATGAGGGACGCTGGAAAAATATTGTGGAAGCAGTGATCTGCATCGGATTTCTGGGAGGTGTGCTGGCACTGCGGTGGACACAGGCCGAAACTGTTTGGTATCTGGTGCTGGGAGGAGCGGCGGCTGTTGTGGGAATTGTAAGTCTGGCATTGGAACTTGCCAGCCGATGGAAAAAGCGGCAGTCGGGAACAGAAACAGGAAGCTATGGGAAGGCCGCAGGAATCCGGAAACAAGGAGAAACAGGAGATGTATTTTCGGAATATCAGAATCGGAAGGGCTTAAAACAGAAAGATGGAACATGGAATCCGCAAAGCGATACAGAACAGCAGGGATGGAGAAGGGATTCCTCAGTCGAAAAAGAGAAAACATGGGAAAAGAATGAAGAACAGGAAAACAGAAAGATGCACAGCCTGATGGAATTGGAGGGGCATGAAGAGGATCTGTTTGGAAAAACGGAACTGCTGACCAGCCCGGAGGATGAGGGAAGGGCATATCTGATTCCGATAGATCCGATTGATCTTCCGCTGATTCCGATTGAACGCGGAAGCACATTGATTGGAAAACTGTCAGCGGCGGCAGATGTAATTCTGCCATACCGTACGGTAAGCCGCCTTCACGCAAAGCTGGTCAGTACAGAAGAGGGAGATTATCTGCTGGATCTGAATTCGCGGAA
The DNA here is from genome assembly GCF_027667425.1 of Fusicatenibacter saccharivorans. Taxonomy (NCBI): domain Bacteria; kingdom Bacillati; phylum Bacillota; class Clostridia; order Lachnospirales; family Lachnospiraceae; genus Fusicatenibacter; species Fusicatenibacter saccharivorans. The sequence continues at coordinate 67,440 of NZ_JAQEGR010000018.1, read as the reverse complement.
CGGAACAACGGTGAATGGCGTTCCATTGATGGGCGAGACAAAAAAGAAGCTGGAGGATGGAGACGATATCTCATTTGCCGGGAAGAAATACCGGTATAAGGCGGGAGAGAAAAACAGAAATTAGAGAAAAATGACGCATTACACTTTTTCGATTTGGAGAAAGTGCTGGATGCGTTATTTTTAATATGCCAGAATGATCGAAGAAAAAAGTTATGCGAATGAAACAAAAATATTATAGAAAAGAAAATTATGCATAAAATTAAAAAAAGAAATAATGTAAAAAATAATGTCATAAAACGTCGAAAGCCGTCGTGAAGCGTCAATAATTGTCGAAAAACGTTTATCAAAAAAGAAAAAAATTTGACGATTTCTTGCATTTACAAGTGAATTAAATTATAATAAAAAAATAGCACAGATAAGGAAATGATGTAATGGAAGAACAAAGGAAAAACAGTTACGATCCGAACGAAGATATCGTGGACCGTATGTGGAAGAGGTCAAAAAACAGCATCAATCTGGTCATCGTCGTATGCAATATTCTGGTATTCCTTGCAGTCACACTGACCGGAGGGACAGAGAGCTCCAGACATATGATGGACTGCGGTGCGGCGTATGCGCCGCTGATTGAGAGCGGAGAATACTATCGCCTGTTTACGAGTATGTTTCTTCACTTTGGCATCCAGCATCTGATCAACAACATGCTGCTTCTTTTGTTCCTTGGGGATTACCTGGAACGCGCAGTTGGAAAGATCCGTTATCTGGTCATCTATCTGGGCGGCGGACTCGTCGGAAATCTGTGCTCGTATCTGCATGAACTGTCCCTGATGAAAACAGGGGAAGCACCGGCAGTTTCCGCCGGCGCTTCGGGAGCGATTTTTTCTGCTGTCGGAGCGATGCTTGTTCTTCTGGCATTTCGGAAAGGAAGGCTGGAGGATCTCACCTTCCGGAGGATGGCCGTCATGGCTGTCCTTTCGCTGCTGGTCGGATTCCAGTCTTCAAATGTGGACAACTTCGCACACATCGGCGGTTTTCTGGCAGGTGCAGTCCTGATGGCGGTTCTCTATCCGGGAATGGCAAGGATCAGGAAAAGGGGAAAACGACCGTAAAGGTGCTTCCTTCCCCGGGAACGGAAGAAACGGAAATCGTGCCGTCGTGTGCGGTTACAATTTCCTTGCAGATGGCAAGTCCAAGGCCGGTTCCGTTTTTCTTATGTGTGACAAAAAGGTCAAAGAGAGTCGGCAGATCCTCGGCGGGGATTCCGCAGCCAGTGTCCTGCACACGGATGGTCAGAAAGTCACCGTCGAAACAGAGAGAGATTTTGATCGTTCCGCCGGAAGGCATTGCTTCCGCCGCATTTCGGATCAGGTTCAGAAAAAGCTGACGAAATTGCGTGGTATCAAGGGCAAAGCGCGGAATGGCAGATTCCTTGACAAGTTCAATGGAAACCTGTTGTTTTTCGAGGAGAACGCCGGTATCGGCACAGAGATTCTGGAGCAGAAGATAAGGATTCACGTAAGCGCGTACCGCCCGATATGAATGATTATAGCAGGAGAGCTCATCGAGCAGGGAGTTCAGAAAAGCCATATTTTCCTGGATTTTCTGAAAATAGAGATCGTTGGAAAGCTCCGGATGCGCTAAAAGAAGAAGCTGATGAAAGCTGTGGATAACCGCAACAGGATTTCGAACCTCATGTGAAATCCGGGAAATCATAGCGTGACATTCTTCCGATAAGCCCTGTGAATTGGTTGTTGGTTCTTTTGACATAGCCGTATCCTCCTTATGATGCGTAGGTAATGATTTTTGATTAGGCAAAAGTTTAGCATTGAAAAGGGGGAGCGCGCAACAAAAAGCGTTCTGCATTATTTGACATTTTTCGACAAATAGTGAGAAAATAGAGTTGTTCGGAACCGTGCAGAACGGGATTCGGAACAACAGAAGAATTAAAAAAAGTAAAGGAGAAAAAGATCATGGATTGTATTTTTTGTAAATTAGCAAACGGAGAAATTCCAACCGCGACATTGTATGAGGACGATGAGTTCCGTGTCATTCTGGATCAGGGACCGGCAACGAAAGGACATGCGCTGATTCTTCCAAAACAGCATTTTGCAAACATTTATGAAATTCCGGATGAAACCGCAGCGAAAGCAATGATTCTCGGCAAAAAAATGGCGACGGCCATGACGAAAGCGCTTCATTCTGATGGCTTCAATCTGGTACAGAACAATGGTGAGGCAGCAGGACAGACGGTATTCCACTTCCATATGCATCTGATTCCAAGATATGAAGGTGACAATGCCGGTATTGCTGCATGGAAGCAGGGAACTCTCGAGGATGCGGTAAAAGAGCAGATCATTGAGAGCGTGACGGCAGAGCTGAAGGCCTGAGAAAAGGCTGTCAGCAGCCAGAAAAAGAATCAATGACAGACGAACAGGGGCGGAGAACAATGGACAAAAATAACTTTTCAGAAATATATAAAAAGTATGTAATGACAGCCTATTCAGCCGCAATGCAGGTGGTACACAATGAAGCCGATGCGGATGATATCGCACAGGAAACGATGGTGAAACTGTACCTGAATATTGATGCGCTGGATGAGGATCTTCGGGCGGAAGAGATGGAACTTCCGACGCTTGCAGAGGAAGAAAAGCAGGAGAGAAATCATTTTTTTCGGGAAGTGATGGATGCACTGAAAGATCATGATGAATCGGGTTATTATATTACGCGTGAAATCAAGGTGCATGAGCGTTCGGAAAAGGAAGTAGCATCCGAAATGGGTATCACCATAGGAAATCTGCGGGTGAAAATGACCCGGACGAAAAAATGGCTTTGCCAGCACTTTGCTGACAAAGCCAGAGAAAGGGGATTTCTGTAGTTACTATTTGCGTTCGCATTCCTGGATCAGGGAAAGGATGCGGCCGATGGAATCGGTGTGGCTGCTCTTCTTCATCGCATTGATGTAGGTCTGACGGTTTTCGTAAACCTCACGGATTGCGGACTGAAGAGTCTGCGCATTCACGGATTCTTCTTCCAGAACTTTACTGTAACCCTGACGCTCAAAGGAACGCGCATTTAAAATCTGGTCTCCGCGGCTGGCATTGGCAGAAAGCGGAATCAGAATGTTTGGTTTTGCCAGAGCACTGATTTCGCAGATCGCATTTGCGCCGGCGCGGGAGATGATCAGATCTGCTGCGGCGAAGAGATCCGGGAGCTCATCTTTGATGTACTCGAACTGAACGTAACCTTCGGTACCATTTAAGGATGCATCCAGTTTATCTTTACCGCAGAGATGAATCACCTGGAAATCTTTCAGAAGTTCTGGTAAAATAGAACGGACCGCATTATTGACAGCGACGGAACCGAGGCTTCCTCCGATGACGAGAATAACCGGTTTTGCGGCATTGAATCCGCAGAACTTCAGGCCTTCCCGTGCATCGCCGGACAGCAGTTCCTGGCGGATTGGCGTTCCGGTCAGAACGGCTTTGTTTTCCGGGAGACATTTAACGGTTTCCGGGAAATTACAGCAGACCTTTGCAGCGGACGGAATACACAGCTTATTTGCCAGGCCAGGCGTCATATCCGATTCATGGATGAGCGCCGGGACTTTACATGCTTTGGCGGCAAGGACAACCGGTACCGAAACGAAGCCGCCTTTGGAGAAGACAACGTTTGGTTTCAGCTTTTTGAGCAGTTTTTTTGCTTCAAAGTAGCCTTTTACGACGCGGAATGGATCGGAAAAGTTTTTCGGATCGAAGTAGCGGCGCAGCTTTCCGGATGAAATTCCGTAATACGGAATGCCGAGATCTTCGATCAGCTTGCGCTCCATACCGTCGTAGGAACCGATATAAGAGATTTTATAACCTGCTTCCTTTAATTTTGGAATCAGGGCAATATTCGGGGTAACATGGCCGGCGGTACCTCCGCCTGTCAGAACAATATGCTTCATGAGAATTCCTCCCTGGAATTTGATAATATCATTTGGCTTTTATTATCCCCTCAAGAAGAAAAAAAGTCAAGAGCGGTTACAACATGGAAAATGCCGAGGAACGGAAGAAGATGAAAAAGATAGAAAAAGAAGAACAGCTGAAAAAGAAACTGGAGCAGACGATGGAAGAAAAAATGGCTGCGGATTCGAAAACGGTGGAAGGGGAATCGGCAGTTGTAAAGGCAGAGGAAGGAAACACAGCAACAGAACAGGAGGCTGCGCCTGCGCTTTCAGAGGAAGAACTGAACGCAATGTACGAGCGCTTCCAGCAGCGCCTCCAGAAGGAAGGACTCGCGGACGCGGAAGGGAATCCGACAGAAAAAACACTGGAGATCCGCCGCCAGATCGTGGAGAGAAAGGCAGAACGCGAAAAGCAGGCGGAGAGACAGAAGAAGATTGCGAAGAGAGCGAAAACAACAAAACACTGGGTACGGACGGCGAAAGCGGCTGGTGTTGTGTTGGTTGTGGGGGCTTGCGTTTTTGGAGCTAGTATGACGAGCGAGGCGAATCGGATTCGACTGGTGGAGAGTGTACATGGAGTTTGGAATGCAGGGAGTTCAACAGGAACAGACAATGGTGAGACGAGAAAATATTCGACGGGAAGTTTAGATGAAGCACAGAAGGAAATAAGGGAGAATTTGCACATAGAAGTTCCAGAATTTTATTACATTCCAAAGGGCATGGAGTATAACAGAACATACATATCTAAAGAAACTAAGCTGGCTATAATCCAATACAAATATGGTGAAAAAGAAATTTATTTTCGATTATCAGCAAATGAGAATGATTTGTCACAAAGTGATTGGCAAGATAGTGAAAATGTTGAGGTAGAAACGTTTGATAACATATTGGATATTGAAATGGGAACAATATCTGAAAATGATGAAAAGAACTATTATGTAAAGTGGCGTTATAAAGATGTTTATTATGAATTGAGTGGGCAAATTGCGAAAGAAGAGTTATTAAAAATATTGAATGAAATGCAGTATAACTTGTAATAATTATATGATTTACACGTATATAAAATGTAGATGAGGACGAGGGGAAAGAGGAAGTATGAAAAAGGTTATGAACTTGAAGAACTTACTCTTTTGTGTAATGTTTGTTTTGTCTTTAACATTAAATACCATCAATGTGCAAGCAGGAACATTGGATTATTTAGGAAATACAATAGATGGATCCATTTTAACAAATGAAGAGGAGTCATCAGGAGAATATCTTAGCGTAGCTAGAAGTACGTATTTACATCAGGGAACTGTAAGAATTACTAACAATGGAAATGGTTATGTAGGAATATTTGGTGGAACAGAATGCAATGTAAGTTGCAACACAGTAAAATTAAATGTATATTTAGAACGCTCTAGTGGAAGTGAGGATTTTTATAGTTACAAAAAATGGGAAAATGTAGACTATAATACAAATTCTCTGTATTTCAGTAAAGAAGTAAAAGTAGAAAAAGGCTATTATTATCGTTTAAGAGGATATCATTCCTGCACAAAGAATGGAGTCACTGAAAACGGAGGTAGTAGAACCAACGGTATTTATATTGGATAACGAAATATCTAAAAATTAAACAAAACAAACAAATCATTGTTTTATGAGCACAAGAGAGAACTGCAAACAAATAAAATCAATTTTTAAACCAGTAATTTGTAACTCCCTCATCCCTTTAAAACCCCACGGGGCCAGTCCCCTATAGAAACCTTATAACAATGAATATATTAAGACGAAAACGCAGATCTTTCAGGATTTTCAACGCGTCGAAATTCCTTTTTCCAACCACAACACAGATCTGAGTCATCATGTGTTACTATGTTCAGCGTGTGAGTGATCATACGGAACATCGGCTGGCCCCGATAAGTGAGGCATCGGTATTACTGCAGGAATACCGGTGCCTCTTTTCTATGCACTTCCGGCGGCCGATGCCCATAATTGAACAAAAATATCAAGATTGTTGTGCAATCTGCCTTAAAATTCCGTTGGAATCTGCCAGATATTATGCTATAATAATCAAAAAAGAGAGAATAAGCATAAAATACAAAAGGAATTTCAGATTATTTTCGCGGACAACGCGTCAAAGACCATGCTGGCATGAGAACTTGACGACTGCCGCGATAACGGGCCAAACGCATAACGCGTGATTTGACCCGCAGTGACAACATTTTGTCCCCGAACAAAACGGGAGAACAGGAGGCATCTTATGCGTCTTACATTTCTTGGAGCAACACATGAAGTGACGGGCAGTTGTTATTATCTGGAGGCTGCCGGGAAGAAGTTTTTAGTGGACTGCGGTATGGAGCAGGGACCGAATATTTATGAAAACAAGCCGATTCCGGTTCCAGCATCCCAGCTGGATTTCGTATTGATCACGCACGCGCACATCGATCACACCGGAAATCTGCCGCTGCTGTATGCACACGGCTTCCGCGGTCCAATCTATATGACCCCGGCGACGGTAGCGCTTTCGGACATCATGCTCCGCGATAGCGCACACATTCAGCTCGCCGAGGCCGAGTGGCGGAACCGCAAAAACCGCCGGGCGGGAAAAGAAGATTACGTCACACCATACACAATGGAGGATGCCCTCGGCGTGATCCGCTTACTGGAGGGCATTCCGTATCATCAGCGTGTGACACTATCGGACGGCATTCAGATCCGTTTCCTCGATGCCGGTCATCTGCTCGGCTCCGCATCCATTGAGCTGTGGCTGACAGAGGACGGTGTGACGAAAAAACTGCTCTTCTCCGGTGATATCGGAAATATCCATCAGCCGCTGATCAACGACCCGGAGTACCCAGAGAGCGCTGATTACGTGATTATGGAATCCACCTACGGTGACCGGAGCCACGGTCCGAAACCGGATTATGTACCGGAGCTGGCAAAAATCATTCAGGAAACGCTCGACCGCGGCGGCAACCTCGTGATCCCGTCGTTTGCTGTTGGAAGAACGCAGGAGATGCTGTACTTTATTCGTGAAATTAAGGCAGAACATCTGGTTCACGGCCACGGCGAATTCCCGGTTTACGTGGACAGTCCGCTTGCCGTTGAGGCAACCAATATTTTCCGCGATCATCAGAAAGAGTGCTACGATTCCGATGCTGCAGCGCTCCTTGCACAGGGCATTAACCCGATTCTGTTTCCGGGCTTAAAGCTCTCGATCACATCCGATGAGTCGAAAGCCATCAACTTCAACGAAACCCCGAAGGTCATCATATCCGCAAGCGGCATGTGCGATGCAGGCCGAATCAAGCATCATCTGAAGCACAACCTCTGGCGGCAGGAGAGTACGGTTCTCTTCGTCGGCTATCAGGCCGTCGGTACACTGGGACGGGCGCTGATCGGAGGCGCGAAGGAGGTGAAACTGTTCCAGGAAGAGGTTCATGTGAACGCGCACATCATCCAGTTCCCGGGCATGAGCGGCCACGCAGATCAGGAAGGACTGCTCAAATGGGCGGGCAGTCTGCAGGCAAAACCGGACCGCGTTTTCGTAACGCACGGCGAAGATAAAGTAACGGAAATTTTTGCAGAAAAACTGTGGGACGAATTCCGCTACCCGGCGATGGCTCCGTTCTCCGGCACGGTATTTGACCTGAAAGAAAATGAATTCATCGAAAAAACCGTTGGCATTCCGATCCAGAAGGAAACAACGGCAAACGCTGGAACACTGCGCACGAGAAGCAGCGGAAATGCCGTCTTCGATCGTCTCGTTGCGGCTGGTCAGCGGCTGCTCACCGTCATTACAAGAAACAAAGGCGGTGCTAACAAAGACCTTTCGAAATTTGCCGATCAGATCAACAGTCTCTGCGACAAATGGGACAGATAAAGCAGTCCGGTGGCTGGAAGAAAGACTGTGCTATTAATATAGAAGAAAAACCGGAAGAAAGCAGGCGGCAGGGAAGCTGTGCTGCATCAGAAAAGAAAAAACAGAAGTGGATAAATTACAAACTCCCCGGGGTGAGCATTCCCCGGGGAGTTATTATAATAAAAAAGAGCAAGCGTAAAAAAAGTTATTTCTGGATAGCCTGTTCCAGTGCTTTTGCAAGCTGGTCTGGACATGATGTTCCGCGTCCGTTGCAGTCGATGCCTTTCATGCGGGAGATGGCTTCGTTTACGTCCATGCCCTCAACGAGTCTTGCAACACCCTGTGTGTTTCCGTTGCATCCGCCTACGAACTGTACGTTGTGTACTTTACCGTCTTCTACCTCAAACAGAATTTTTCTGGAACAGGTACCTTTTGTTGTATATTCCATCGATAAGATCCTCCTTTGTGAATAAAAAATTAGAACATTATCGTGAACTTCAGCCACGATAATTCTTCGGTTCCTGCTATTATATCATAGATTACGAAAACAGCAAAGAAAAAAGATACCACAGATCCAAAATTTATTGTATACTGTAACAGGAATTACAAAGAAACCAGAAGGAAAAGAAAATGGACTCCCGGAGTTTTCCGTTCTTACTTTAGCGGCTGACCGCTGACAAAAATGATTTCATAAAAGCAAGAACAGAAAGAATCGGAGAGTACATGTAAAGTTATTGGAGGATATCATAAACATGAAGTTAATCGGAATCATCGGTGCAATGGAAGTTGAAGTTGCAAGCTTAAAGGAAATGATGACGGATGTTACAATCCGCACGAAAGCATCCATGGAGTTCAACCACGGTTACCTGAACGGAAAAGAAGTGGTTGTTGTGCGCAGCGGAATCGGCAAAGTAAATGCCGGTATCTGCACCCAGATTCTTGTAGATGATTACGGCGTGGACTGTGTCATCAACACCGGAATTGCAGGCTCCCTGCGGAATGAAATCAACATCGGCGATATCGTCATCTCGACCGATGCTGTTCAGCACGACATGGATGTGCGCATCTTCGGATACCCGCTCGGCGAGATTCCGCAGATGGGTGTTTTAAGCTTCCAGGCAGACGAGCACCTCGCAGAGGTGGCAGAGGAAGTCTGCAAGGAAGTCAATCCGGAAATCCAGGTATTCCGCGGACGCGTGGTCAGCGGTGACCAGTTTATTTCCAGCAAAGAAGTGAAAAACCATCTGATCGAGGAATTCAACGGTTCCTGCGCCGAGATGGAGGGCGCTGCGATTGCGCAGGGCGCTTATCTGAACAAGATTCCATACGTCGTACTCCGCGCCATCTCCGACAAAGCAGACGACAGCGCAACAATGGACTACCCGACCTTTGAGAGCGAGGCAGCCCGCCACTGTGTCAACCTGCTGCAGGAAATGGTAAAACGCCTGTAATCTAAAAAAAGCAAGAAGAAAAAATCGACAAACGGGCAGGCGAAAACCAGCGAAACCACGCGAACCGGCACGAAAGCAGTCCCCTGAAGGAACGAAAAATAAAAATTCACGCGAAAAAGCACAGAATCACAAAGAATTTGACGAACGTTTTTTGTTTCCAAATTTTTCCGGCAGTGCTATACTGTGGCACATCGGAACAAGAAGATGCTCACTACGGATTGCTCAGCAGTAAAACACTTGCTGTTTTGCTGCGTAAGAAAGTGATTCAGGTGTGAGCAGCCCTCCTTTTGCGAAGCAAAATTTTCAATGAGGGCTGCGAATGTTACAGTTCCCAGGTACCTGTGAACTGTAACACGTCTCCACTGCCGATATGCCAGCGGAAGAATCCTGTGCGCGCAAATTCTGCCGCGGCATCCGCCGATGCACCGCAACGGAAGCACCGGCATATGATCATGACAGGCAAATTCAAAAATCATCAGGGGGAATAAGAATGCTGGAGTTTTGTGTGAAACAAAATGTGTTCTTATACGCAATGATAGCAGCAGGAATCGCCGGTGTGTGGTGCCTGTTCTGGAATAACCGTTTCTACACCCGGGCCATCCGCGATCTCGGAAGGCTGAAGGAACCAAAGTCGAAATGGACCAGGTCGGTGCTGGAAACGTGTCAGAGAAAAGCGCATCCCTTTTCGAATGCCGGGGCGTTTATGCGCAGCCAGATTGCACAGGGCAGGTCAGCGGGAATGGCAGTCCCGACGCTTCTGCGCGGAAGCCAGAATATGATCCTCACGGTTCTGGCGCTGTCGATTCTTTCGCTGTGGGCGATCTACCGATACCGTTATGGAGAGGCGGAGCTGATGCGCTACCTCGGAACGGGCACCGCGCTCGCCGGAGGCCTTGTCTTTTTCCGACTCTGTCTGGATTTCGGCGGAAAAGAGGAAATTCTGCTGAACGGCTGGACAGACTATCTGGAAAATGAGTTTGCAGCGACGAAACAGAGTGCGGTGCTGGAAACCGTACAGCAGACCGAACGGCAGCCGGTGCAGGCGGAAACCATGGCACAGGCAGGAACCGGAGCGGCGAAAGCAAAACCGCAGACTGCGGGAAGCGAGTCCGCCAAAGAGCGGAATGAACTGTTCGCAGATCCGGAAAAAGAAGCGAGGATTTCGAAAGTCAGGGAGGGCATCCGCCAGACCGCCGCGGCCGAGAGCAGGTTTGCCGGAATGCTGACGCCCGAGGAAGAGAAGCTGATGAGGGAGATTATCAGCGAATACGTGTAAATACCAGGGGATCAGGCCGGGGAGCATGGCATATCGACATGACCATATTTCCGAATCGGCAGTCCGCAGGTATCTAAGATAAAAATATTTCAGGCAGTGCCGTCTTTCAAAACAGACAGGCGGCACTGCTTTCCCGGATAAAGCAGAATCATCATCTGCAAAAGGAGGAACCAACATGAGACTTGTAATTCTTGAGGCAGAGTCACTGGGAAAGGACATGGATCTGTCCGGCTTTTCCCGTTTTGGAGAAGTGACAGTATATGAAAAAACAACGGAGGAGGAATGCCCGGAGCGTGTGCGGGAGGCGGATATCGTCATCTGCAACAAGGTGCGCATGTGCAGCCGCACCCTGTCCGGCGCGGAGAACCTGAAACTGATCTGCGTCACCGCAACCGGCATCAACAACATCGATCTCGATTATGTGAAGCGCCACAACATCGCCGTGACGAACGTCGCCGGCTATTCCACCGTCAGCGTGGCCCAGCACACCTTTGCGATGTACTTCTATCTGGCAGAAAAACTCCGTTATTACGATGATTACGTAAAAAACGGCAGCTACGCCGCCAGCAGTCTTTTCACCTGCATGGACAGACCGTTCACCGAGCTGGAGGGCAAGACGTGGGGCATCATCGGCCTTGGCGCGATCGGCAGAAAAGTGGCTTCGATTGCACAGGCATTCGGCTGCCGTGTGATCTATTACTCCACCTCCGGTACACACGACGATCCGGACTACGAGCGGGTCGATCTCTATCGTCTGCTGAAGGATTCTGATGTGGTTTCCATCCACGCCCCGTTAAATGAGGCGACCGAGAACCTGATGAATATCGAAACGTTTGCCAACATGAAGCGGAACGCAATTCTGATCAACGTCGGCCGCGGCTCGATCGTGAATGAGCGTGACCTCTGCTGTGCCCTGCGCGAGGGCCTGATCGCCGGAGCAGCGCTCGATGTACTTTCCAGCGAGCCGATCCGCAGTGACAGTCCGTTACTGAAAATGGCGGACGACGACCGCCTGTACATCACGCCGCACATCGCCTGGGCATCGAAGGAAGCCCGCACGCGCCTGATCGGGCTGGTGCAGAAAAATATTGCTTCGTACCTGGAAGGCGGCATGGAAAACCGCGTGGTATAAAAGGGATACAAATCCAGGGACAAAATACATAAAAAGAGCCGGACATCCGACGGAACCGCAGAGGGGACTGCAAGAACAGCCGCTCCCAAGTTCCGCCGGATGCCCGGCTTTTGCATTTGCTTTATTCGCTGCAAAAACGAGAGAACATTATTCCTCTGTAATCTGAATTTCCAGATAATCAAACTCCAGCGATTCAATAAAATTATCCTGTGTGAACCGCGTTTTCGATCTCCGTTTAAACTCCGAAATATTCGTATCGAGCCAGATCGGCTTAGCCAGATTCCAGGCATCACAGATTTCATCGAGCGCACGGAAGACCTTGTGCGTTCTGGTATCCTCATCGTCGATGCAGACGGTAAGATCCTGAAGAATATGATTGTTTTCCACTAATTTTCCCCACATCTGAAACATATTAAAAATCCTCCTGAAAAGTACAAAGTGAACAGTGCATTTGGAACGACCGTGTTAATCGCTGGTAACGGTATGCAGTTCTTTAAAATCCTTCGGCGAGATCCCGTACTCTTTTTTAAACGCGCGGTAAAAACTCGAATAGTCGTGAAATCCGAACAGCAGATACACCTTTGTGACCGGTACATCGCCGAGCAGCGCTTCACGGCACCTTGCCAGCCGCTTTTTGGAAATGTACTGGTGGATCGACATGCCGATTTCATCCTTGAAAACGTGTGCAATGTGATATTTGCTCACAAAAAGTTCCGCCGCCAGCCGTTCGAGCGACAGATCCTCGGACAGGTGCTCATCAATATAGAAACAGAGCTGTTCATACAGCGAGAGCTGTGCTTTCCGGGTGAGCGGGTGATGCTGCTCATACACCGTTCGGTTGATCTGCATCAGCAGGTCGCTGACGTAGAGAAAAATCTGCGTCTCTTTTCCAAAATGATCGGACCGCATTTCCTCAATCAGGCGGATGGTGCGGTACTGGATCGTGTTGAACTCGACGGAATCGAGAGGGAACAGATATTTCTGATTTTCGGCAGCGTATTCCATCAGGTAAACGTAGTCGGCGGAACGGGCGCAGAGCTGCTCTGCAAAAGCGGCGCTGACCCAGAAAACAAAGCGGCGGTACGGCACAGACAGGTCGTGCATCACCAGATGATGCGGCACGCCGGGCGGAATCAGAAGAAGATCGCCGGGCGTCGGTGTGTAGAGCACTCCGTCGATTTCCAGTGAGATCGCCCCTTCGAGAAAGAGATAGAACTCATAATGCGTATGCGTATGTTCTTTTACGCCGGGCACATCGTCGGTGCTGTAATAGTATAACTCAAACGTATCCGAAATCATGTACTGCCGGGTGGCAAATTTCGTCTGCAGTTTTTCTTTCATAATAAAAGCATCCTTGCAAAAAAATGATATTTTTGAACCATAACAACAATTCCCAGCATATCACAAAACAGCAAGTTTTACAATGTATTCGGCAATTCGCACAATAGAAAAAAACAACTTGTCCGGTTATGATACAAGGGAATAAAATAAAAACAGAATGCAGAATAAATTTCAGATAAAGATCAAAACGGAGGAACAGCTATCATGAATCAGATTCTCGAACAGCTTGGAACATACGGCATTGTGCCGGTTGTCGTTTTACAGGATGCAGCAAAAGCAGAGCCGCTTGCCAAAGCTCTCTGCAAGGGCGGACTTGCCTGCGCCGAGGTGACCTTCCGCACCGATGCGGCAGAAGAATCCATCCGCATTATGAGCGAAAAATTCCCGGAGATGCTGGTGGGAGCCGGAACTGTGCTCACAACCGAGCAGGCGGACCGCGCCGTGAAAGCCGGAGCAAAATTTATCGTCAGCCCGGGCCTCAACCCGGAGGTAGTAAAATGGTGCCAGGCACACGAAGTACCAGTGATCCCGGGCATCGTGACCCCGACTGAGATGGCGCAGGCAATCGGTCTTGGGCTCACCATGGTGAAATTCTTTCCGGCAGAACCGGCAGGCGGACTGAAATACATCCGTGCCATCGCAGCACCGTACACCATGATGAAATTCATGCCGACCGGCGGCATCAACCCGCAGAATGTAAGAGAATACCTGGCATACGACCGCATCGCAGCATGCGGCGGAAGCTGGATGGTAAAAAATACGATGATTGAAAACAACGAATTCGACCGCATTGAAGAGCTGGTGAAAGAGGCGGTTGAGATCGTAAAGGAAAGCCGGACGTGACGACATCCTTCCCGCAGCCGCTGGGCACCGACCGTTGACCTCGAGCGTGATCCGAGATGGGGAAGAAACGAGGAGTGCTACGGCGAGAACCCTGTGCTGACCGGAAAAATGGCCGGCGCTTACATCGAGGGAATGCAGGGCGACGATCCAAAATATCTGCGCTGTGCATCAACCCTGAAACACTTCTATGGAAACAACACCGAGGTCGGCCGCGGCTGGAAGAACTCTTCGATTGACCCGCGGAATAAATATGAGCTGTATCTCGAGCCGTTCCGCAGATGTATTGAGGAGAGCGGTGCAGAGGGCATCATGACGGCGTACAACAGAATCAACGGCACCGTCGGCGGAATGGTCCGGGAAAACATGGAAATCTCGGAATCCGTCATCATGAAACAGGCGGACCAGAAGATGTATGAAAATAAAAAAAGTTCACGGTGAATCGCCGCAATGGATTGTCCCCGCGGGTCTTTTCGTGGTACAATGAAACATAACCGATAAAAAGAAAAACGAGGGCAGAACATGAACGAATTATATGAAATGATTGAAAAGAAAATCAAAGAATCCGGCTATCCGCGGCCGATTTCGGGAAGCGATGTTTACGATGACATCTGCGACCAGATCGAGGGAAAAGAGAACGGTTCCTATGTGGTATTATCGAAATTTGATGATGATGTGATTTTCGAGTACCACATCACGGTGATGGATGATGAATTCAACCTCGGCGTGCTGACGATGCGCACCCCGGAGGGCGTGTTTGAGACTGATTTTGACCAGTAAAAGAGAAAAGAAAGAGGTTGTTACTTATGCCGAATGTTGAAAAAATCACAAAACAGACGGAAAATCCGTTCGTAAATCTTTACCTGGTGGAAGGGACAAACAAAGTAAACCATCACTTCCGCTATTACGTGGCTTCCCGCGCAAAATCCATCGAGCAGATGAAGATTAAAACAAGGAAAAATACGCCGGACGGTGTGCTGATGTACAGTCTGTACGGGGAAAAACGCGACAAAATTGTCCTGGTGCGCCAGTACCGCGTTTCCATTGATGACTACATCTACGAATTCCCGGCAGGCCTGGTGGAACCGGGCGAGGAGTTCCATGAGGCTGCCGTGCGCGAGATGCATGAGGAGACCGGTCTTACGTTTCACCCGTTGAAAGTAGATCCCTGCTACGAGAAACCGTTCTTCACCACAATCGGCCTGACTGATGAAGCATGCTCTGCCGTTTACGGCTGGTGCGAGGGCGAGATCAGCCGCAAATACCTCGAAGAGAGCGAAGTGATCGAAGTTGTCCTTGCTGACCGCGAGGAGGCAAAGAGAATCTTAAAGGAAGAAAATGTAGCAATTATGTGTTCTTATCATCTGATGCATTTTATTCATGATGAGGAGCCGTTTGCATTCCTGAAATAAGTGGAGGGGAGCCAGAAAAACACAACCCCTGGAAGTTCTTAGCACGAACTGCCAGGGGTTGTGTTTTTCTGACTCCCATTTACGTTGTGGGGGACGGGAGGGTGAGGACTCAGGTGTAGTATTGGGCCTGGGTTTCGTAAAGATTGGCGTAGATGCCGTGGTTTGCGAGGAGGGTGTCGTGGGTTCCGTCTTCGGCGATGCGGCCGTGGTCGAGGACGATGATGCGGTCGCAGAATTTGCAGCTGCTCATGCGGTGGGAGATGTAGACAGCCGTTTTACCGGCGATCATCTGGCTGAACTGTTCATAGATTTCGGCCTCAGCGATCGGGTCGAGGGCTGCGGTCGGCTCGTCGAGGATGACGAACGGGGCATCCTTGTAGAGGGCGCGGGCGATGGCGGTGCGCTGGGCCTCGCCGCCGGAGAGGTCGACACCGGAGCCGTTGTTGTTGTAAAGGCGGGTGCGGACGCCCTGCGGGAGTTGCTGTACACGGTCGGTGAGACCGACTTTTGCAAGAGAGGATTGCAAAGCAGCTTCATCAATCGTAGTCCCTGCGGCGATGTTTTCGTCGAGCGGAAGGGAGAACAGGTGGAAATCCTGGAAAACCACGGAGAAGGCCTGGGTGTACTCTTTGTAATTGTATTTGCGGATGTCAATGCCATTTAGGGTAATGTAACCTGAAGTTGGTTCATACAGGCGGCAGAGCAGCTTGATGAGTGTCGTTTTTCCGGCTCCATTGCGGCCAACGAGGGCGGTTTTGTCGCCGACGGCAAAGGACAGTGTCACATGCTCGAGCACCGGAAGATCCGTGCCGGGATAGGAGAATGAGACATCGTGGAACGCAAATTCATATTGGCCGTCGTCGCGTTTCTCAATCGGCAGTGTACCGTCGTAGGCCATAGACGGCTGCGCGATGAAATCCTCATAGGTCGAGAGATAGGAATTGATATAGTCGAACTCCGATCCGGTTGCGAGAAATGTCTGAAGATCACTCATGGCGCGTGTCACGGAACCGGCATACAGAAGAACATCCCCGATGGGGAGAACGCCGTACAGAGCCCTGGCGCCGATCACAAGGTACGCAGCGAAATTGGAAAGGAGCGAAAGCAGCGCGTTTTTTCCGTCTGTGATGGTGGAGAAGCGGGCGAAGTCGAGGTACATCGGCAGGAAATGTTCCATGGCCTTTCCAAACTGTGTGTCGAGAAAGTGATCAAAATGACCGATGCGGATATCGTCCGCGCGCCGTTCTTCCAGCGTCGCATTGGCGAGATAATTGGCAACCGAGTTGGAATGGTCGTTGCCCTGGTTCAGCTCTATCTTTTTCTGTGTACTCTTGCGGTTGATGCGGGAGGAAAGTGCAAGCTGCACACCACAGAGCAGGAGCAGTGCAAGCATCGAAAACGGCGAGGTGAAAAAGTTCTTCCTGCTGCTGGCGGACAGAAGAAACAGACGGAGCAGGAAAAACAGGGCATAGAGAACCGAGAGCAGGGAAGTGATCAGCGTATGAATGACAATGAGCTGGTCACCCACATTTCCCGATCCCATGGAGGAGACGTTGGTGCGCCGGATGGCATCCATCGTCTCTGTTTTTTCGAATTTCTCAAACTCCAGCTCCAGCGCCTTTGCGGTGATTTTCTGTTCCGTGCGTGCAAGACAGAGTTCTTTTTGGCCGTCGAGATACTGACGGCAGATTTTTTCAAACAATCCCAGCCCATACTGCGTAAGCAGAAAGACGACAACAGTATACAGACAGGCGCGGTACGACTTTGCAAGCAGTAAATTCAAAATTCGCGCCGAGAAAAACAAGGAGAGATACGGCAGCGTTGCAGCTGCAAAAGCGCTTCCGAGAAGCCAGAACAGCACGCGGTGATTGCCCTGGCTCACCATAGTTAAAAAGCGGCAGATGGCATGAAACCGTTCTTTCATTTTCATCAGATATCTTCCTCCGTTTCCTGATAATACTGGCTCTGCACCTCAAACATATGCGCATACGATCCGCCGAGGGCAATCAGCTCATCGTGGGTTCCGCATTCTTTGATCTTTCCGTTTTCGAGAAACAGGATCGTATCGCAGAAGCGTGTCGATGCAAGACGATGCGAGATGAAAAGCGCAGTCTTATTTTTCAGCAGTGTGCTGTAGGTTTCGTACATTTTATTTTCCGAGATTGCATCGAGCGCAGCCGTCGGCTCATCGAGCAGGAGCAGATGGCAATTTTTATAGAGTGCCCGCGCCATCATCAGTTTTTGCATTTCACCGCCGGAAAGCGTAATGCCGTCGTCCGCCATATCCTTGCCAAGATAGGTTTCTTCTTTCTGCGGCAGACTTGCAATTTTTTCCCAGAGTCCGGCGCGGATGAGTGCTTCTCGGCAACGGTTACGATCGGTCTCTTCCAGCGGGGAGCAGCTCACATTTTCTGCAATCGAAAACGAAAGTGCAAACGGGTCCTGAAAAACCGCTGCGATTGCTTTGTAATACTGTGCCGGATTCAGACTGCCAAGGGGAATGCCGTTAATGGTGATGTTCCCTTCTGTCGGCTGATATAGTCCGCAGATCAGCCTGACAATTGTGGATTTTCCGGCGCCGTTGATGCCGACAAGTGCCGTATGCTCACCCGCATGGAGCGTAAAACTGACATCATCGAGGATCCTTTTATCGCTGCCCGGATAGGAAAACGAGACGTGGGAAAAGCAGATTTCCAGCGGTTTTTCTTCCGCAAGTTCCGGCCGGAACGGCAGCGTGTGGCCTGCAGGGAACGGAAGATCGAAGAATTCCCGCAGCCAGCGGATCTGCTCGAGACAGAGCACGGATTTGGAGAGCGCGGCGGTGATCTCGTTAAAATATGAAGAAAAACCGGAGACGGCACCGAGCGCAAGCACAAAGCCGGATACGGTCATCGTGCCGTGGGATAGACGGTAAATCAGAAAGCCATAGCAGATTCCGTCGCGCAGAAGCTGTAGTGTAAGTGTCAGCAGATCATTTGCAAAGTAGGCGCTGCGGATGCGGAACAGAATTTTCTGATACCGCTTGTTGAGCTGGCGATAAACACCATCGAGCCATCCGTTCAGCTGATACAGACGGATATCCTTTCCGGCGGATGTGTTGTACGACTGTTTCTGGAAATAGCGCTGCGATACTTCAATTTCAGACAGATCGTCTCTGCGGCGGACTTCGTAAGAAGCCGCGCGGCGGTAGCTGAGAAACTGCAGAACCGAGAGCACAAGCAGCAGAAGAATGATAGCCGGATGGACGGTTCCGATCAGTCCTGCGTAGAGAATCAGCCCAAGAAACGAAGAATAAATTGTGACATCGTATCGGAACATGCCTTCCACGCCAACCCAGTTGCTGCAGGTGGCTCCGACGGCTTTTTCGGCGAGCTGCAGCGTTTTTGGTTCTGTCAGAACCGCATAATCTATCTGCATGAAATGACAGAGAAGGCGGCGCGTAAAAAAGCCGGTCCGGAATTCGGTATACTGCCAGGCGTTCCGCGATTGCAGAAAGGTGTGGCTGACAAAAACAACGGCATAGCAAAGAAAGAGAACGAGCGTTCCAAGTGCAAATCCGGAAAAGCCGCTGCTCTGTTCCAGAAACAGGAGAATCCCGGCAGGAAGCAGAATCCCGAAAAAGCCGGTGAGCACCTGTGAGACGATTTCGAGTGCCTGAAAGAGAAACGGCTTTTTGCTGTAATGCCACAGCTCCCGATGAATATAAATGTAGTTAGACCATAATGAATACATAAAGACCTCCTCTGTCACATGTCTTTCGTGAACTGTAGTTATCCTACCATATTCATGCAAAACACGGGGGAAAAGTACGTAAATGGAACAAAAAAGAACGCGAACAGCAAAAAAAGTGTTCACGTTCTGCAAAATTTTTCTGTAGAATCATCGGACAAAATCAAAAAATTCTGGAAAGAGCTTTTTACAGCGGCAGCATAATCTCCGTCACGAAAACGCCGGGCTCGTTCTGCCGGTTGATATATCCTTCGTACTTTTCCACAACAAGATTGATCCGTTTCAGCCCATGCCCGTGATTTCCGCGCTTCGTGGTGATATACTCGCTGTCCAGCTTCCGCACAGTATCCTTTGTTGCATTCGTAACGGAAATATACAGCTGGTTTTTCAGCACACCAATATAAAGCCGGATATAGGGATCCGCAAGGCCCTCGCATGCTTCCACCGCATTGTCAATCAGATTTCCGATCAGCGCGCAGAGATCAATATCACTCACCGTAAGATTGGCCGGGCAGGCTGCCTTGTAATCCACGCGGATGCCGTTCTTTTCGGCGAGTGAAATTTTGGAATTTAAAATCGCATCGAGATTCACATTCCCCGAGTCGCAGAGCTGGTTGACCTGATCGAGATCATTTTCGAGCAGCCCGAGATATTCCTGCAGCTTATCATACTGTCCCATCTCAACATATGCCTTCATTGACTGCAGATGATTGTGGTAATCATGACGCCAGCCGCGCATTGTCAGATAGATATTCTGCACTTCCTCGACCTGGCGGGCGAGAAGCTGGTTCTGGTATTCGATATTTTTGCGTTCCAGATAATGGGATAAAAATGGAATGTGCGCCATGAAACATCACCTCGGTTCGTTCGGAATTGGAAATTAAAAAATGCAAAACCTTTAAAACGCATTCGGCCGGTAAAACTGCAGGAACACCTGGTTGAGTGATGCATAGCATCCGCGGCTGACCGGAATTTTTGTTCCGTCCGACAAGAGACATTCCGTCCGCGTGATCCGCTCCACATGAGCGAGATTCACAAGATAACTCCGGTGTGCTGCCGCAAAACATTCTCCTGTCCCACCAGAAGCCTGCCATGCGGCGGAAAGCTCTTCGCGGAACTCCGACAGATTTTTCTTAAACGTTTCCGTGCCGGCGGCCGTATGCAGCGTCAGATAATGATTATCGGACTCCACAAAAAGCAGATCCGAGAGGAACAGCTTCTGCGTCTCCCCGCCAAGTGAAAGCAGCAGATGCGGCTTTTCCTGTCCGCGCATCGTCTGCAGTTCGTCGAGCAGCGGAAACAGTGTGTCTTCCGTCACCGGCTTTAAGAGATACCGGAACGCCTGCACCTCATACCCTTCGAAAACGTATTCTCTGTGGTTCGTCAGAAAGAGAATCGGCACCTCGCTGTCCGTCTCACGGATTTTCCGCGCCAGCGCCATGCCGTCCATTCCGCCGAGATCAATATCGAGAAAGATGAGATCGAACGGATACGAGTCAGGGTAGTGGAACAGAAAAGCAGCGGAGTCTGAAAAGGCTTCCACGGTAAGAGGAAGCCTTTTTCGCTCCGCAAAGGTGTGGAGCAGCAGTTCCATCCGGGAACGCTGCGCCGGTTCATCTTCGCAGTAAGCAATTCTCATGTTATTCACCCAAACATTTTTTGAAGAAGTTATCGTAAACGGTAATCATTTCCTCGGTCCAGAATGCTGCACCGCCGTGGTCTGCGCCGCGAAGAAGATACAGCTGTACATCTTTTCCGGCATCCTTTAATGCGTGGTAGAGATCGACACTCTGCTGGCAGAACACCATCGTGTCCTTGGTGCCGTGTGCGATCAGCATCGGCGGGAAATCCTCGTTCACGTATGTTTTGGAGCAGGCTGCCTTAGCCTCCTCAAGATGCTCGGTAATGTCATAGCCCATCAGCATGCCCTCCGGGCTGTCCGGTTTCTGATGGTTCAGCGTTATCGGATAGCCGTACGGCAGTGTCACATCAACAGCTCCGTACAGATCGATAATACCGCATACCTCGCAGCTTTCCTCATTGATCGGCTCGTCAAGTTTTCCGCTCTTTGCGGTCATGCCGGCAACGGAAGAAACCTGTCCGCCGGAAGAATCTCCCATTAGGAACATCTGCGATGGATTCAGCTTGTATTCCTCCGCATGCGCACGCAGAAAACGTACCGCATTTTTTGCGTCGATGATCTGCGCTGGGAAATGTGCGATTCCGCTGTGACGGTATTCGACGATTGCAACAACGTAGCCGCGCTGCGCCAGACGGGCGATCATGCCGACCTTCTGGTAGACATACTGTTTCATCCAGGCGGATCCCTGAATAAATGTGATGCACGGCCAGGTGCGCTCCGGGTGCGCCATCTGGAATGGTGTGAAAATTTCCAGATGAAGATTGTGCGCCTCGTCGTAGACAACTTCATGCGCATAGCGGATCTCCATTTCCTCTCCGGTCACCGGAATTTCCACGGCGCCGTCTACCGCGTCCGTGTAGTCCGGCATTGTCTCATACGTGTAGTTTGATGGTTCAATGATCATGTGTAAAAACCTCCTTTTTCTAAAACCCCTTTTTCGGTCCGAAACAGCAATCCACAGGATTTACAATTTCTTCGACTCCTCATATGATTTTAACTCGGAAAGCGCCTCACCTGCAAGTGGATACAGTGCAATAATGTTGAAAATTGTCATCAGCCCGATGCCGACATCACCAAGATCCCACACAAAAGTGTATGCGGCAATACCGCCGATAAACAGCATTACAAGTGCAAGAACCTTGTAAGCGGTCTGGAAACACCACTTGTCACCGAACAGGTAGGCAACGTTGCTTCTTGCATAGAACAAAATGCCGAGGAACGTGGAAAAGCTGAACAAAAACAGCGTAAGTGCGATAAAAATCACACCGAATTTTCCCAGATGATACTGCATGGCGGTCTGCAAGAGATCCATGCCGGAAAGGCCATTAATCAGATCCTTTGGTGCAAGCAGCATAATCATTGCGGTGCAGCTGCAGATGACGATTGTGTCAACAAAAACGCCGAGCGCCTGTACAAGGCCTGCTTTGGCCGGGCGGTCACATTCTGCGGCGGCAGCGGCGCATGGAGCGGAGCCGGAACCGGCTTCATTCGAAAACAGACCACGCTTTACACCGTTCATCAGAACAGCACCAAAACCGCCGGCTGCCATCTGACGAAGTCCGAAGGCTTCCTCAAAAATGCGTGCAAACACAGAAGGAATCTGACGGAGGTTGACTGCGATGATAAACAGTGTGATAAAGAAATAGCAGACTGCCATGACAGGAACTATAAAATCCAGCACCTTTACGGTTGCATTTTTCCGCAGTACGATGATTGCAGAAAGAATCACCAGCATGATACTGGTGTAAAGCGGCGGAATGGAAAATGCATTTTTAAAAGAAGAAGCCACGGAGTTGCTGATTACCTGACTGATACCGCACCAGCAGATCAGACCGGCAATGGCAAACAGAACAGCCGGCAGAACGTATCGTTTTTTCTTCTTGAGGTGGTCTTCAACCAGATCGTGAATGTAGTAGGCAGGACCGCCGCGGTAGCCGCCGTACAGAGGATCTTCTTCTTTGTGAAGCTGTGCGAGCGTAGCTTCGATAAACGCGGTAGACGAGCCGATGATAGCCGTCACCCACATCCAGAACACAGCACCTGCGCCTCCGGCGGAGACTGCAGCGACAACGCCGACCAGATTTCCCATACCGACACGCGTTGCGGTGGAAACGATCAGTGTCTGAAAAGAAGAAAGGCTGCTTTTTTCATTTTTCTTTTCCGACAGGGCACGGATCATGTCCGGGAACAGACGGATAGGAAGAAAACGTGTCCGGATCGTAAAATAGATGCCGGTTGGGATCAGCAGAAGAATCAGAAGGGAGATTCCGAGACTGCCGCCGCCCGGGAGCGGAATCGTAAAAAGATCGCCCCAGAGAAAGTTGTAGACTGTGGTGATGAGATTGACAATCATGTTTTCAAAAACCCTCATTTCAAAATATTTGCGGCACTGTGAAACGTCAAAGCATAAAAGCACCGTTACCTGCTATTATATCGGTTTCTGTTTGGAATGTAAAGAAGGGAAGAGAAAAGATAAGAGGCAAATATCAGCTTTTTCCGAAACCAGAAAAAGTTGATATCTGCCTCTTAAAAATTTTTCAGTCGTATCAAAAGATCAGCCTGCGAGATGCAGCATCTCGATCAGGAACAGCCAGCTCAGGCCATAGAATGTAACGACAGCGACAAGGTCGTTGACCGTTGTGATCAGCGGGCCGGAAGCAACCGCCGGATCGATGTGGATCTTTTTAAAGAACAGCGGAATGCAGGTGCCGACGGCACTGGAAATCAGCATAGCCAGCAGCAGCGCGATACCGATGCAGGCGGAAACAGAAAATGCGAACATCATGGTCTTTCCTTTGAATAAGAAGATGAAAAGTCCGATGACAGCAAAGGACAGAACACCAAGCAGAAGACCATTGCAGAAACCGATGCGCATTTCCTTGAAAACAAGCTGTAATTTCTGTTTTCCGGTCAGGGACTCATCCATCAGGACACGGATGGTAACAGCCAGGGACTGGGTACCAACGTTTCCGGCCATGTCAAGGATCAGGGACTGGAAGGTCATGATGATCGGAAGGGTTGTGACAACCTGTTCGAAAATACCGACTACAGAAGAAACCAGCATGCCAAGACCGAGCAGGATGATCAGCCATGGAAGACGTTTTTTCATACTGTCTTTTAACGGCTCTTTTAAATCCTCCTCTGCGGTCAGACCTGCGAACATCGCGTAGTCCTCACCCATCTCATCATCAACCAGGTCGATGATGTTTGATGATGTGATGACACCGAGCAGGCGGTTGTCATTGTCGAGGACCGGAATAGAATCCTCGGAATAATCCTTCAGTTCTTCGATACACTCGTTGATCGGCTCCTCTGCATATACGTACGGGTAAGAAGTTACGGTCAGATCCTCGAGCGTCTCGTCGCGTCTTGCGATGATCAGGTTTTTCAGATCGATCGCTCCGTAAAATTTCTGCTGCGCATTGACAACAAAGATGGTAGAGATGTTGTCGTTCTTTGCGGCCTGATCGATCAGGCTGCTCATCGCCTGTTTGACATTCAGATCCTCGCGGATGATGATGCAGTTTGTCGTCATGCGGCTACCGATTTCATCTTCATCGAAGGAGGCGATCATCTCAATATCGTGGCGTACTTCCGGATCGAGCAGTTCGATCAGAAGTTTTTTCTTTGCTTTGTCGAGTTTCTGCAGAACCTCGGCCAGTGCATCGGTCTCCATTTTGGAGAGGATGGAAGCGGCTTTTTTGACATCCATCTCTTCGAGGTACTCGGCTACGTTGTCGGATTCAGCATACTCAAAAATATCGGACAGCATGTCCGTGTCCAGAATGCGGTACAGTTTGCATCGCTCCGGAACCGTTAAAAGCGGCAGAACATCTGCCAGGTCATTTTCGTGGTAATCTTCCAGGCGGCTGCCCATGACAGCCGGAGAAGAGTTACTGCGGATTGTATCCAGGATCTCCTGGGTATAATCCTGTACTCGTTTTTCCATTTTTTCGTTATCCTCCATTCTTTTTTTTGACAGCAGAAAAAAACATGCGTGCTGTCGGTGCGAAAAAGCATGTTGGAACCCTCACAGGGCAGTAAAAGCACACGAAAAAAGAACCAGAGAATTACGTTTCAAAACTGGTTTGGATCATGTGTCTTACTTCGGGTTTTCATAGGATAAGAAGGGAAAATATTTAAGATTAAAGCAGGACAGAAGGATGGCCGTCATCCTGCATATTTTCCGGTTCCCGTCCTATGCTGGTACTTCGCCCATGAGAATCACAACTATCCATTCTGTTCACCTGCCTTTTTTTAGAAATTTTTTGATCAAACAGCCGTTTTTGCCGGTCTGTTTCGCTTGAAATACGGGATTCAAAAATCATCCCTCAAGTATTCTAACTGCTTTCCAGAAAAAAATCAATTCCTATTTTGGTAAAATTTTCGCAACATTCTTATCTCGTTTCTGTTTCTCCTCGTAAAGCATTGCATCCGCATGCGCGAGCATCTCCGGAAGTGTGGAATCCATGTCTTTCGGAAGCAGATAAAAGCCGGTGGAAACGGTAATATTATATGCTTTTTCGTTCGTTCTATTAAAAATGTCGAATGCGGAGTGCAGCGTCCGGTACAGATCCCTGGACATTGTTTCGTCGGAACACGGAACAAGACATGCGAATTCATCGCCGCCGATGCGTCCGCAGACACCGCGTTTGCCGATGGAATCCTGCAGAAACTGTCCGACAAGGCGGATGGAGAAGTCCCCTTCTTCATGCCCGTATCGGTCGTTGATGATCTTTAAATTATTGAGATCCGCATAGACGGCAAGCAGGATGTGCTAAGAAAATAATTGCAATTGTCTAAAAAATGTTTGAGCTCTGAATTCACAGACAAAACTTTATAGAAACTTAAGATTTTCCTTTGCGGACCTAAAGATTCCTTTGGTACAGTAAGGATGAAAACAAAAGACATCTGGCAACTTGAGGGAATTTGCGGTACAATCATCTTTGAATCATGTGGGAGGTCCGGCGCGGAAAAAAAGTGCCGGAAAAGAAAAAATGAAAGGTGGAGAAAGAAGAAATGTACAACATTTTAGTATGTGATGATGATAGAGAGATTGTAGACGCCATTGAGATTTATCTGACCCAGGAGGGCTATCATGTGCTGAAAGCATATGACGGCATGCAGGCCATCCAGATGCTCGAGAGGGAGGAGATTCAGCTGCTGATTATCGACGTCATGATGCCGAAACTGGACGGCATCCGTGCGACGCTGAAAATCAGGGAAAAGAGCAGTATTCCGATCATTATTCTGTCCGCAAAATCAGAGGATGTGGACAAAATTCTGGGACTGAACATCGGCGCGGATGATTACGTGACGAAGCCGTTTAACCCGCTCGAGCTGGTGGCGAGGGTGAAATCTCAGCTGCGGCGCTACACGAAACTTGGAAATCTTCCGGCGGACGACGGAGAAAATGTGTATCAGGTCGGCGGGCTTCTCGTCAATGACGATTTAAAAGAAGTCAGCGTCGAGGGTGAACCAGTCAAACTGACCCCGATCGAATATAACATTCTCCTGCTGCTGGTAAAAAATCCAGGCAAGGTATTTTCGATTGAACAGATCTACGAGAGCATCTGGAACGAGGAGGCGATCGGTGCGGACAACACCGTTGCGGTCCACATTCGTCACATCCGTGAGAAAATCGAAATCAACCCGAAGGAGCCGCGCTATCTGAAAGTTGTATGGGGAATTGGGTATAAGATTGAGAAACAATAATAAGGAGTGAATAATTGTGAAAGAACGAAAACTCTACAGCCTGACGGGGAAGCTGATCGTTTTTCTTCTGCTGATCGTTTTTGCCGCCAGTGCGCTGTTCGGGGGCATTCAGACACTGATGCTTTCCAGCGTCGGCCTGACGCCGAATGCGGCAGCAAAAAAGTATGCGTTTGAAGAAACCACCGCATGCGGCACACTGGTGCAGCGGCAGCTTCATAACGTCATGAGCTACTATAATGATATGAGTAAATTCGGCACAAACGGTCGATACGACGGAACAAAAGAGATTGATTACCGTGCCTTTGCAACCGATGGAGAGGGAAGCGGCGGGATAAGTACAACGTACACCATTGACCAGCTTGTCAAGATGTACGATGACGGCAGCAGCGCAGACCTCAATGAGGTGGCAGCGTATACTGCGGACAATTATGCGACGAACGATGCCGGAATTGACAAAGAAGCCTATCTTGCATACGAAGATGGAACTGACGTGAGCCAGGAAACAGAAGAGACGGATGTAGCCGCACTCACCGAAGAAGTGAGCGCGGCAGATGCAGAGACGTTTGACAGCTTTTCCCCGGACGGCGAGGTCTACTTTCCTTCCGATAATGCAGTGAAAAGCCTGAAAGAGAAAAAAATTGATCCTGCTGATGTTTCCTCCCAGTTTTTGTATCTATACGATCAGGGAATGAGCCTGGAAACGCAGAAAACGAAAGCGGGAACGTACCTCTATGAGTACGCGGCGGCAAATCTGAAAAAGGTATCCATCCGCGATCTGTATATGACACTTTCCGGGGTCACGGAAGAAGTTGCTGCTTTTAAAAACCAGGAGAGCGGCATCAGCGTCGATGCGGACGATGCCAATCTCTGGTACTGTCTGGAGGATAAAGAAGGAAATATCTATACGAATGTGGATTCCTGGAAAAATGGTTACACAACAGCCATTGCGCAGAAATCGCCCTATCCGTTCGCCTTTGCTGTTGACCGGACCGGCGGTGCCGACAAAGTCCGTTCTTATGCAACAAGAAAAAACAGCCCGGCCGTGGAAGCAGCGAGAAGCTATCTACTGAACAATCAGATTGCAGATAATTATCAGAAGATCTTTGTTGCACTGGATCCGGATCTGGCAGCAAGCGACTATTTCTCCCAGTACAGTGAGATCTACAGCCAGTGGCTTCCGAAAATGCAGCTCCTTCTTCTGATGATTGCAGTTGGCGGAATCGGAACGCTGGTCTGCCTGGTCCTGTTCACACTGCAGGCAGGAAGAAATGGAAAAAACAAAGAAATCCGCCTTTACTTTTTCGATCAGTGGTACACGGAAATCGCAGCTGCAGCCGCCATCCTGATTGTGATGGGAGCAGTTGGAATCGTTGCTGTCTGCATCGAACTTTCCTACGGCGGCGTTCATTATATCCAGAATTTTGACGGAAACTACATCTACAGCGGATCCTATGGAAATGAAGCAGATACATGGCGAAGCCTGGTGGCCGCATCGGGCATCCTCGCCGGATTTCTGATCACACTGATTCCGTACTGCTCACTGGTGCGCCGGATCAAAGCACGCAACGTCTGGAAACAGTCGTTTTTGTACTGCGTCGGCCACCGGATCGTGTCTGCCGGAAGAACCTTCTATGAAGGCAGACAGGAGTCGGAGCGAACGATCCTTATGTTCTGCGTTTTCTGCGGCGTGCAGATCATTCTCTGCTGCGGCTTCGGAATGTTCGGCGTATTCCTTACCCTGGTGATGGATGCCGCAGTGCTGCTTCTTCTGCTGCGCGAGGCATCCGGAAGAAAACAGATTGAACATGGCTTAAAAGAGATTGCTGCGGGCGATCTGGATTACAAGATTGACCTGACGGAGCTGCAGGGGGAAGACAACCTTCAGCTTGCCGGAATTGTCAATTCGCTCGGAGAGGGAATGAAAGCGGCAGTGCAGGAGCAGATGAAGAGCGAGCGCTTAAAAGCGGATCTGATCACCAACGTATCCCACGATATCAAGACACCGCTTACTTCTATTATTAATTATGTCGATCTGCTGAAACGGGAAAATATTGAAAACGAGAAAGCGAAAGATTATATCCGCGTACTCGACGAAAAATCACAGCGCCTGAAACAGCTGACGGAGGACCTTGTCGAGGCATCGAAGATCAGCTCCGGAAATATTAAACTGGAATTCATGAACCTGAACCTGAATGAACTGGTACAGCAGGTGAACGGAGAATTTGCGGAGCGGTTCGAAGGCCGCAATCTCGACCTGATCTGTATTCTCCAGCCGGAACCGCTTCTGATCCGTGCGGACAGCCGCCGCATCTGGCGCGTGCTTGAGAACCTGTACGTAAATGTCTGCAAATATGCCATGCCGGGAACACGGGTTTATGTGGATGCCATCAAAAAAGACGGAAAGATTCAGCTCTCGATTAAGAACATTTCCGAGAACCCGCTGAACTTCCAGGCAGATGAACTGACGGAGCGTTTTATCCGCGGCGATGTCAGCCGGAGCACCGAGGGCAGCGGCCTGGGTCTTTCAATCGCAAAGAACCTAACGGTATTGCAGCATGGAAGCTTCAACATTTATCTGGACGGCGACCTGTTCAAGGTTACGATTACGTTTGATGAAGCTGTAAAGGAGAAAAAACCGATGCCTCCGATGATCGTACCGGAAGCGGTACAGGAGGAAGCACAGCAGGATGCCTGAGAAGTGTTGAAAAATAAAAGAGAATAGAAAACGACAACTCCCCGCCGGGAAACACGCAGCAGATGCGGTTCCCGGCGGGGAGTTGTTTATGAAATGCAGTTTATTTATTCGTTTGTTTCGTCTGTTTCTGTCTGTTCAGCCGGGCTTGCAGATTCCTCTTCCGAAGCAGTTTCTGCAGCATCGGTAGTTTCAGCCGGAGCAGCGTCATCGGAACGTTCAGTCAGCGGGCTTGGTCTGTCCATTGCTTCGAGTGCCCGTAAGGATTCTTCTTCCGGTGTCAGAACCTCGTTTTCTTCCTCAGGCATATAGAATGGGAAGATTTTGTTTACGAAGAACCAGGAGCATCCAAGCGCTACCGTGGAAAAGCCCAGAAGGAACATCAGAAGAATCAGATAGCTGACAATCTTTGTCGTGGAGAATACATAGATCAGCAGCGGACAGAGATTGACGAGCAGGATCATGATGGTCCACGGCAGGTGGCGGATTGCCATCAGGATGGAGTTCTTGATCGTGTTTTTTACAGTATTGTCAAAGCGGCTCAGTACCGGAAATACATAGGAAAGTACCATGGCCTCGAAAAAGATCAGTACCAGGAAAACAAAACGCAGGTAGGTGATGGTACCCGGCATTCTCATGACCAGCAGAAGATCAAGAATCAGAACAATCAGAACCGCCAGCAGGATGAGCCAGATGGCAGTTGCCTGCTTGAAGTTTTCGCGGAAGGATTTCCAGTAGGTACGGAAGATATACGTCTCCTCATTTTTGATCATCTTCAGCGTGACGTAGTACATTGCTGTGAAATTGGCGCCGATTGTCACAATCGGGATACACATAATAAGGAAAATAATGTTCAGCATCATCAGGTCGAAGACACGGCCCATAATCTGCGAGAACTTACTGTCCAGGCTGAAAAAACTCATAATTTGTTCCTCTTTTCTGTTGAATTAAGTGTGCCGCCGATTAACGTTCCGGCTGGCAGACATCATAGAAAAGTATAGCGAATTTTTCAGAAAAATGCAATGAAGAGAATATAAACTTTTCGTTTCGTCATTTTGTATAAGAGTGAACATTTTGTTTGTGCAAAGTGGACAGAAGAGAACGGTTCGAGAAAATCCGAAAGCAGAATTGCCAATCTGCCGGAGGAAAGTTTGTGTAATTGTGGCATGGTCGAATGCGGGTAGAAAAGGTATACTAATCCCATAAGCAAGAGAGATGCAAATGCAAAACTCATAATAAAACGCATGATGTTCATTTAGGGAGGATTCAAAAATGGCAAGTTTATCTTTACAGCACATTACAAAAAGATATCCGAACGGTTTTGAAGCAGTAAAAGACTTCAACCTGGAAATCGCTGACAAAGAGTTTATCATCTTCGTAGGACCATCTGGATGTGGTAAATCTACAACACTTCGTATGATCGCAGGTCTTGAGGAGATCTCCGATGGTACTCTGAAAATTGACGATAAAGTAGTAAACGATGTAGAGCCGAAAGACCGTGATATCGCAATGGTATTCCAGAACTACGCTCTGTATCCACACATGACCGTATATGATAACATGGCATTCGGTCTGAAACTGAGAAAAGTTCCGAAAGATCAGATCGACAAACAGGTTAAAGAAGCAGCTAAAATCCTTGACCTGGAGAAACTGCTTGACCGTAAACCGAAAGCTCTTTCCGGTGGTCAGAGACAGCGTGTTGCTATGGGACGTGCAATCGTACGTGATCCTAAAGTATTCCTTATGGACGAGCCTCTGTCAAACCTGGATGCAAAACTTCGTGTACAGATGCGTACCGAGATTTCCAAACTGCATGAGAGACTGGGCGCTACCATCATCTACGTAACACATGACCAGACCGAGGCTATGACACTTGGTACCAGAATCGTTGTTATGAAAGACGGAGTTGTTCAGCAGGTAGATACCCCGCAGAACCTGTACAACGCACCGGGCAACCTGTTCGTTGCAGGATTCATCGGATCTCCGCAGATGAACTTCCTGGATGCAAAAGTAAAAGTTAACGGAAACGACGTTACTCTTACTGTTGGTAAATACAACATGAAACTGCCGGCTTCCAAAGCAAAAGCTGTTATCGACGGCGGATATGACGGAAAGACCGTTGTTATGGGTATCCGTCCTGAGAACGTACATGATTCTCAGATGTTCATCGAAACTTCCAAAGACAGCGTAGTTGAGTGCAAGATCAACGTATACGAGCTGTTAGGTGCAGAAGTTTACCTGTACTTCGATTGCGAAGGCTTCCCAATGACAGCCCGCGTAGATCCTCGTACAACTGCAAGAAGCGGTGATACCGTTAAATTTGCTCTGGATATGGAGAAAGTTCATCTGTTCGACAAAGAGACAGAGATCACCATTACCAACTAATCCATATGAACATCAGCGCGTATGCGCAAACATAGAGAAAAGGATCGGCATCCGTTCGGATGCCGGTCCTTTTTGCATATGCACCGCCCTCCTTTTGCGAAGCAAAAAATAGTTGCCAATGAGAAAAAAATAAGCTATAGTTATAGATAAGACGCACCCTGGAGTAAAATACGCCAGGAGAAAGGAAGTGGCAGATTTGGTATCAAGTCAGGTATTACAGAAAACCCTTGATGAATTAAGAAATATTACGAGAATTGATTTATGTGTGACGAATACGGATGGTGTTCTGCTGGTGACCACATTCCCGGAAACCGCGATTGATGCAGAAAGCATCCGTTCTTTTGTATTATCCGCTGCGGACAGCCAGATTGTACAGGAATATCATTATTTTAAAGTATATGACAACCAGAATGTGGAGTATATTCTGATTTCTAAAGGAAGTAGCGACGATGCATATATGATCGGAAAGGTTGCCGTATGTGAGATTCAGAATCTTATCATTGCATACAAAGAGCGTCTGGACAAAAACAACTTTATCCAGAACCTTCTTCTCGACAATCTTCTTCTGGTGGATGTCTACAACCGCGCGAAAAAGCTTCGCATCGACACAGATGTGCGCCGCGTTGTTTACATGGTAGAGACGAAGCTGGAAAAAGACATCAGCGCACAGGAGACAGTAAAGAGCCTCTTTGCTTCAAGACCGAGAGATTTCATCACCGCAGTCGATGAGAAGAGCATTATCATTGTAAAAGAACTGAAGGATACCGACACCTTCGAGGATATGAACCAGACCGCAAGAATGCTGGTTGATATGCTGAATGCAGAGGCAATGTCCCAGGTACGTGTTTCTTACGGAAATCCGGTCAGCGAGATTAAGAGTGTTTCGCGTTCCTACAAAGAAGCGAAGATGGCGCTTGAGGTAGGAAAAATTTTCTACGCAGACAAAAACGTGGTACCATACAACAACCTCGGCATCGGCCGTCTGATCTATCAGCTCCCGATTCCGCTGTGCGAAATGTTTATGACCGAAGTCTTCGGCGAAAATCTGCCGGATACGTTCGATGAGGAAACACTGACCACAATCAATAAATTTTTTGAAAATAACCTGAATGTGTCCGAGACATCCCGTCAGCTCTATGTACACAGAAATACTCTGGTGTACCGTCTGGAGAAGCTCGAGAAGAGCACAGGACTCGACATTCGTAAATTTGACGATGCGCTGACCTTTAAAATTGCCATGATGGTCGTAAGCTACATGACGTATATGAACAACAGCGAAAATCTGTAAAACCGTTCAGAGCCGTACAGGATTGCGGGAGTGCAAAGCACGGAGCAATCCGGGTATCGAAGGGGTCAAAAGACTTTTTGACCCTGACATTTTATCAACAACAAGAGGAGAGCAACGACATGATTGAATTACTGAACACAGGTGCATACCTTGTCAACGGAATCGACATCATCCCGGATACAGAAGAAGGCCGCGCGGAACTCAAAGCGCGTACCGGCGCTGTGCCGTGTCCGGCGGATGCTGCAAAAGAAACCATTGCCTATGGAATCTTAAAAGACCACAATGTTTCCGGCAACATGGAAAATCTGCAGATCAAATTTGACAAACTTACATCGCATGACATTACTTTTGTTGGAATCATTCAGACCGCGCGCGCGTCAGGACTGGAAAAATTCCCGGTACCGTACGTGCTGACCAACTGCCACAACTCCCTTTGCGCAGTCGGCGGAACCATCAACGAAGATGACCACATGTTTGGTCTTACCTGTGCGAAAAAGTACGGCGGCGTCTATGTACCGCCTCATCAGGCAGTAATTCATCAGTTTGCCCGCGAGATGCTTGCCGGCGGCGGAAAAATGATCCTCGGATCCGATTCCCACACCCGTTACGGTGCACTCGGAACCATGGCCATGGGCGAGGGCGGACCGGAGCTGGTAAAACAGCTTCTCTCCAAAACATATGATATCGCTATGCCGGGAGTGATCGCAATTTACATGACAGGCGCACCGCAGCCGGGCGTAGGACCGCAGGATATTGCACTTGCCATCATCGGTGCAGTCTTTGCAAATGGTTACGTAAAGAACAAAGTTATGGAGTTCGTAGGACCTGGCGTATCTTCCTTAAGCGCAGATTACCGGATCGGTGTGGACGTTATGACAACCGAGACAACGTGTCTGTCCTCCATCTGGAGAACCGATGAGAAGATCAGCGAGTTCTATCAGATCCACGGCAGAAGCGCAGATTACAAAGAGCTGAATCCTGGCGCGGTTGCTTACTATGACGGCGTTGTAAAAGTAGAACTCGACAAGATCAAACCGATGATCGCGATGCCGTTCCATCCGAGCAATGTTTATACCATTGAAGAGCTGAAAGCAAACCTCGATGACATCCTGAACGATGTAGAGAAGAAAGCAGCCATCAGCCTCGACGGAAAAGTTCCGTTCACTCTGAAAAATAAAGTACACGACGGAAAACTCCTGGTAGACCAGGGAATCATCGCAGGATGCGCCGGCGGCGGATTTGAGAACATCTGCGACGCAGCCGATATCCTGAAAGGCCACAGCATTGGCGACGATGCGTTCACCTTAAGTGTTTACCCGGCAAGTACCCCGATCTATATGGAGCTGGCAAGAAACGGAAAACTGGCAGACCTTTTGGAAACCGGTGCGATCGTAAAAACCGCATTCTGCGGACCGTGCTTCGGCGCAGGCGATACTCCGGCAAACAATGCGTTCTCAATCCGTCACTCCACCAGAAACTTCCCGAACCGCGAGGGATCCAAGATCCAGAACGGCCAGATTTCTTCCGTTGCCCTGATGGATGCACGTTCCATTGCAGCAACCGCAGCAAACAAGGGATTCCTGACCGCAGCAGACGAGTTCACCGGAACATACACGAAACCGGCATACCACTTCGACAAGAAGATTTACGAGAACCGTGTCTTCGACAGCAAGGGTGTGGCAGATCCGTCTGTAGAAATCCAGTTCGGACCGAACATCAAAGACTGGCCGGCTATGCCGCAGCTTGCCGAGAACCTGATTCTGAAGGTTGTTTCCGAGATCCACGATCCGGTTACGACAACCGATGAGCTGATTCCATCCGGCGAGACTTCTTCCTTCCGTTCCAACCCGCTCGGACTGGCAGAGTTCACCCTGTCAAGAAAAGATCCGGCTTACGTGGGACGTGCAAAAGAAGTACAGGCCGCAGAGAAAGCCATCCAGGAAGGAAACTGCCCGGCAGAGGCACTTCCGGAACTGAAACCGGTCTTCGCAGCCATCCATACCCAGTACCCGGATATCGACAAGACAAACGTCGGTGTCGGATCCACCATCTTCGCTGTAAAACCGGGCGACGGCTCTGCGCGTGAGCAGGCAGCTTCCTGCCAGAAGGTATTAGGCGGCTGGGCAAACATCGCCAACGAGTATGCAACGAAGCGCTACCGCTCCAACCTGATCAACTGGGGCATGCTTCCATTCCTGATCCCGGAGGGAGATCTGCCGTTTACAAACGGAGATTACATCTTTGTACCGGAGATCCGCAAGGCAGTGGAAGAGAAAGCCGATGTGATCAAAGCGTACGTTGTAAAAGACGGAGCACTTGTTCCGTTCGAGATGACGTTAGGCGCGCTGACCGATGATGAGAGAGAAATCATCCGCAAGGGATGCCTGATCAACTATTATAGAGGATAAGTATTTGAGAAAGAGCTGTGTGGCAGGAGAAAAGTCTGTTTCATAGCTCTTTTTCTGCGCACTTATTTGAAATAAAATATCAGAAAACAATATAAAATTCAGAAAATAAACACAATAATTAAGAAAAGGAAAAGTGATATAAAAAAACAGTAAAAATATTTTAAAAATGTATTGACAAATGCTGACGGATCTGTTATATTAAAATCACAAAGAAACAAGAAAACAAAAACCTAACCAAGAGGTACAAAGAGAAAGACTTGGGACCCCCTTTTCAAGAGAACAAACCATTTTCATAGAAAGAGACGAGAAATCTTCTATAGAAGAATGGAAAAAAAGGGAAAAGGAAGATGTTCTTAAGATGAGAGACTTCCGAAAGGAAAGAAAACCTGAGATAAAGATCCATACAAAAGAAGTTCGAAAGAAAACCTTTTGATAAACATGAGATCAGAGCAGATCTTAGGAAATCCTAAGGAAAAGATTTTCGGAGTGGAAATCTTAACCGCAAAGGAAAAGCCTCTGAAAAAGAACATCTTCCCGAAAAAAAGAAAATCTACAACAGGGAAATGGAAGAGAAACGATCTTTGAAATATCAAACGAAAGCGAAAACAAAGATCACAGATCGGTAAAGAAAGAAAACCAGTGAAAATCCTTGAAAGTAGAGAAAAAACTGAATATGGAAAATAAAGAAAAAGCGGTCGCTGTATCAGAAAAAATGATTGGTATGGCGATCGCTTTCTGTGTTGTGTAATTCGTCCGCCGGGCATGTTTTTCTTGACAGATGCGGCAGAAATGGTGCATACTTCTTAAAGCATAACAGCGGAGAAATCCGTGTATCGAAAATAAGAAGTCAGAACAGGAGAAGAAAGTGGCTGGATTTTGCAGAGAAGATATTTTAATGGAAGATAACGATATTCTTGTTGTTCACAAGCACGCGGGTATGGCAGTGCAGAATGCGCGGATGGGACAGATGGATCTGGAGCATGCGCTGCTGAATTATTTGGCGAAGCAGGCAAGGGCGGAAACACCGGGTCAGGCGCGGACTCAGATTCCATATCTGGCGGTCGTTCACCGGCTCGATCAGCCGGTTGAGG
Source organism: Fusicatenibacter saccharivorans (assembly GCF_027667425.1). Classification (NCBI taxonomy): domain Bacteria; kingdom Bacillati; phylum Bacillota; class Clostridia; order Lachnospirales; family Lachnospiraceae; genus Fusicatenibacter; species Fusicatenibacter saccharivorans. Next base: position 31,254 of record NZ_JAQEGR010000018.1, on the reverse strand, counting down.
GCGTGCTGGTGTTTGCGAAAAACAAAGACGCCGCAGGAAAACTGGGACGGCAGGTGAAGGACGGGACGATGAAGAAAGAGTATCTCGCCGTCTGTGAGGGAAAAATCGAAAAACAGGGCGTGCAGAAGTTTGAGGATTTCCTTGTAAAAGACGGACGGAGCAACACATCCCGCGTCGTACAGCCAGGCACCGCCGGAGCGAAAAAAGCGGTGCTGGAATATGAAGTGATAAGGACACAGGAGAACCGAACCCTGGTGCAGATCCACCTCGGAACGGGCCGCCACCACCAGATCCGCGTCCAGTTTTCCCATGCGGGATATCCGCTGGCGGGGGATGCAAAATATGGGGCGAAAGAGAAAGGATCTCTGGCGCTGTGCGCGCATCATCTCGAGCTGAAGCATCCGCGGACAGGCAAACGACTTTCGTTTACCGTAAAACCAGAAGGTGAAATCTTCCACAGCTTTGTGTAACTATTCAGAGCTATGTGAAATTGCAAAAAAGTTCAGAAAATTATAAGAAAACAGGACTGGACTATTTTTACGGTTTGTGTATAATAGAGAAAGGTTATGTAACAAAACTGTAAAAAGTAATGGAAAATGATTCATCAGGCAAAGCAGAAAGGGAGAATTATGAAACGCAGAATGATTGCAGTACTGCTTTCCGGAATCCTGCTGTGCTCGGCAGCTGGATGCGGAAAAGAAGCAGTGACAGACAAGAGCACCGCAGCATCGTCGTCTCAGGAAGTGACAGAAACTCCGGCGGCAGAAGAAAGCCCGGAGGCCTCATCGTCCAGCGCAGATTCTACAGCAGAGTCAGCCAGTGCATCCACATCTTCTGAAAGCTCTGGAGATGAAGGAAAAGAAGCAGACAAAAAACGAATAGAAATCACCGTTCCGCACAAAGACGGCATGGAAGCATTGTACGACACCGTGGATGGACTTACCGTTGAAAAAGGCTCTTACATCGCCGTGGTTGCAAAAGACTTAAGTGCCGGTTTTTGGAAAGCCGTAAAAGCCGGTGCGCAGCAGGCACTTGACGATCTGAACGCCTCGCTTGGCTACACCGGAAACGACAAAGTTTATATGACATTTGAAGGCCCGGAAAATGAAAGTGACACCAACTCTCAGATCAATATCATCGACTCTGTCATTTCGGAAAATCCGGACGCGCTGATCCTTGGCATCATTGACCAGCAGTCGGGACAGGCACAGATGGAAGAGGCTTCCGACAGCCAGATTCCGGTCGTCATCGCGGATTCCGGTATCGAGAGTGATCTGATCACCTCGACATGTGCGACTGATCACGCAGCGGCAGCAAAGCTTGCGGCAGATCATCTCTGCGAGGCCATCGGCAACAGCGGAGAGGTTGCGATTGTTGCACATCAGTACAACACCGAGAGCAGCGTAGAGCGCGTGGAAGCATTTAAAAAAGAGATCGAAGAAAAATATACCGATGTGAAAGTGGTTCAGGTGAATTACGGAGATGGAGAAGAATCCATCGCGGACATGCTGAAAAATACACTTGAAACCTACCCGGCTCTGAAGGGCATCTTCTGTACGAACGAAGACATGGCAGACCAGACGCTGGATGCGCTGGCAGATATGGAAAATACTGAGCAGATTCAGATTGTCGGTTTTGATTCCGGTGAAAAACAGCAGAAAGCGATCCAGGAGGGACGCGAGTACGGTACCGTAACGCAGAATCCGTACGGTCTTGGCTATGCGGCAATCGTGGCGGCCGTCCGCGCGATTCAGGGACTTCCGGTAGATCAGAAGATCGATACGGGATATCAGTGGCTCGACAAAGACACGATCGATCTGGAGACAAATCAGAAGTATCTTTATAACTGAAAATCAGGATAAAAAATGAACCCGGCAGACAAGGGAATGTTCCTTTGCCTGCCGGGTTTTCTGCGCTGCAGTGCGGATTACGAGTTCTGATCGTCTTCGTAAATTCTCTGTACCTCTTCGGAAATCTGCTGCCGGATCGCGGAGAGATCGACATCCGGGATGCCGTCCTCGGTGATCTGCGGTTTGGAAGGAGAGGTATACGGCTTCGTGTCGCCCATGGAAGCTTTTGGGGATGTTTCTTCTTCGTCAAACTCCTCCGGAGCGGCCGGTTTTGCGGATGGCCGGCGGCGGATGATTTTCGGAAGATCTTTCTCATCGTCGTCATCGTCAGGTTCTTCCGGAACAAAACGGAAATCGTACATGGTGTTCTGCGAAACACGGGTACGGTTCGACGGTTTCTGATAGCTGCGGTACGGATCTCTTGCGTTGCCGGAAGAAGAGGAAGAGGAGCCGCGGCGTTTCTTTTTCTTCTTTCTGGATGGAAGAGGATCGAAACCGGATCTGCGCTTCCGTCTGGCGCGCGCTTTTGCACGGTGTTCGCGTTCTTCTTCGTCGTCATCCTCCCAGTAGTCCGCCTCTTTCCACGGTTTAAACTGGAAGAGCATGCCTGCTGCGGCGAGAATGGCAGAGACAATCCAGAACATCATGTTCAGATCGAGGTCCTTGAAGAAATATGCCATGCGGATCGTCGTGAGGGCGCCGCAGATGGAGGTGACCAGGATTACGGAAATGCGTTCGAACGGAACGCAGATCAGGCCGATCACGAAAGCGACGAGGGCGACGAGTCCATAACCTGTGGTATCGTTTGGATTAACGAGATGCCAGAGGCAAAAGCCGACGAGCCCGCAGATCAGAAGAAAAAGTCCGATCCGGTAGAGGACGAAGGCAATGATTGCGGTCAGAAGACCGGTGCCGACGGCAAGCGCCAGGGTGATCGTCGTGGTCTGATTCGTGTAGGTACCCGCTGCATAACCGGCGGCCGCGCCGAGAAAAAATCCGGGAATGACGCTCCAGAGCTTGCGGAGCGCATAGCCGAAGAAACAGTTCAGCAGGGCAAAAACAATCACAATCAGAAGAAGCTGCTGCTGGTAAACACCCATGACGTCCCGGACTTTATCGAGACCGCCAAGCAGCGTGTTGATGTTAAAAGCTTGCATATTCAGATTCATGATATTCACTCCTATATGATGTATCGGAAAAATAGATACAGGTTGTATTTTAGTACGGAACGGCGGTTTTGGCAAGTGAAATTGTGTTTGAGATCTGGGAAACGGCAGAATGGCGGCGGTGTGCATATGGTATAAGGAAGAGCAAAAAGGAAATAAAACAGGCATGAATCAGGATAGAGTGTATGAAAATAGAAGAAATTCCTATCAGGGAAATCCGATGGAGCGGCCGGAGCCGTTTTTTGCGGCACAGCCCTTATGGGGAAGAAGTATGGAGGAGCAGCAGGAAGCGCGGGAACGGCAGCGGATGCAGTCGTATTATTCCCGGACGGCATCTGATCTGCAGCGGCTGGTGGAGGCAGAGTGTGACCGCATGGATTACCGCGGCAGCATGATGTACGACGAATTCCCGGACCGGCTCATGATGGAGCACACCTGCCGGAATATCGCACGTCAGTACGGCAGGGAAAACGGCGGGAAGGATGAGAAAACGGCAGAAGAGGAACTGCTCGATTTGATCGGCGTTCTTTTTTATAATGAAATGTTCCGGAGGCGGAGCAGGAGGAAACATTATTACAATCTGTGGCTTTAAACTGCGCCATAAAGTAATAAGAGGGTAACACATTTTTAATAATTTTTCTGTTGTGGTTTTGCGGAAAACAGATTACAATATTAGCGAGGTTGTAAGGGGCTTTATTACACATGTTTACAAACGATTCAGGAAGTTTGGAGAGTATAAATGGAATTACAGAAATTATTACAGGATGAAATCCGGGAAGGGCTGTATCGTATCACGATCAGCGGCCCAAGAGGGGACAGTGAAGTGTCCAAAGTGAGAATACGCCCGGTTGAAATAAAAGGAAAACTGCTCTTTCAGTGCCAGGAGACTGTCGGCACGAAGGAGTTTCATAAAAATATGACAAAAGACGACGTGATCACCCGGATCAGCGACTGGATGAACGGAACCTTCAAGCAGATGCAGCTCGAATCCGACACCTGCACAGCATCCGTTCTGGTCAGCAAAAAGGGAACGATGACGATCAAAAAGAAACCGCATATGAAAGGAACCGGCAAACCCGTCAATCTGGCGCACAACCGGAAGAAACGGTATATTCTGGAAGAAGGAATCCCGGTTCCTTTTTTACAGGATCTCGGTGTTATGACAAAAGAAGGCAAAATCGTGCGGACCCGCTACGACAAGTTCCGCCAGATCAACCGCTTTCTGGAGTTCATCGAAGATATCCTGCCGCAGCTCCCATCGGACCGCGAGATCACGATTCTCAATTTCGGCTGCGGAAAATCGTATCTGACGTTTGCGATGTATTATTACTTCCGCGAACTGAAAAAACTGGATGTCAATATCATCGGACTTGACTTGAAAGAGGATGTCATCGCGATCTGCAACGGACTGGCGGAGAAATACGGCTATGAAAAGCTGCATTTCTATCAGGGCGACATCGCTTCTTATACCGGCCGCGACGAGGTCGATATGGTGGTGACGCTGCACGCGTGCGACACGGCGACTGACTATGCGCTGGAAAAGGCCGTCAAATGGAATGCAAAAGTTATTCTTTCCGTTCCGTGCTGCCAGCATGAGCTGAACCGCCAGATTGCAAACAAAGAACTGTATCCGATCATGGATTACGGCATCTTAAAAGAGCGCATGGCGGCGCTTCTGACCGACGGAATCCGGGCAAAGCTTCTGGAGAATGCAGGCTATGAGACACAGATTCTCGAATTCATCGACATGGAGCACACGCCGAAGAACCTTCTCATCCGCGCGGTAAAACGCCAGGAAGGCTCGAAAAAACTGCCGGAAGAACTGAAAGCGTGCATGGAAGCGTACCATGTGAAGCCGACACTGGCAGACCTCCTCACAGAAAAGGAGGAGCCGTGATGAATAAAAGAGCAGCAAGGATTCTGATCCTTTTTCTTGTTTTTGCCGCATCAGTCGGTGTGTTCACACACCTGATGAGCCACGAGACGACGGAGAATGCGACCGATCTGGACGCAGCGAGTCTTCCGGTGCTGTACATGAAGACCGCGGACATGACAGTGAACCGCATGTACGGATACTGCCAGGAGATGAACGGCGTAACGACAAGAGAAAACCTGACACCGCTGCCGATGGACCGTTCGCTTACGCTGGAAATTGATGCGAAGGGACAGAAAATTAAAAACGTGACCTATACGGTGGAAAGCACAGACGGCGGAGCGCTGATTGAAAACTCGGTGCTGAAATCGTTTGACGAGGACGGAAGCTATCTGAAAGCAGACTTCCAGTTAGAGACCGCGATTCTGATGAATCAGGAATATACGCTGAAGCTCGAGGTTGCCTACGGAAACGGCCAGTCTGCCTGGTATTACACCCGCATTGTACAGCGCAACGGCGTGGAGGTCGGCGATTATCTGGCCTACACGCAGATGTTTGCGCAGACATGCCTGGATAAAACGCAGGCGGAAGCGCTCGTTCCGCAGCTTGAGCCGGATGAGACGGGGGATAATTCTTCGTTCCTCAATGTCAACATTCATTCCAGCCTCGACCAGATTTCCTGGGGAAGCCTCGCACCGACGATCGTACAGCAGCCGGTGCAGCAGATCAAAGAAGCGAATGAGACGACGACCAGCATCACACAGGAGTACATGATCAGTGCGCAGGATGAGAACGGACAGACGGAGTATTATACCGTAAGCGAGTTCTACCGGATGCGAGAGTCCGACGGAGAGATTATTCTGCTGGACTTCGAGCGGAGCGTACAGCAGATCTTTGATCCGGAGCTTGGTGTTCTGACGAAATCCGGCATCAACCTCGGTGTGACCGGCGAGGATACCGAGTATGTGACGAATACGGCAGGTGATATTGTCGCATTTGTAGTAAACGGTGATCTCTGGTGCTACAACCGCAGCGCCAACAAGACGATCCGCGTTTTCAGCTTCCGTGAGAACGGCAGCATGGATGACCGGGAACAGCACGGAGAGCATGATGTCAACATTGTGCGTGTGGATGATGCGGGCGATGTGACGTTTGTTGTTTATGGCTATATGAACCGCGGAAACCACGAGGGTGAAGTGGGAGCAGCCGTTTACTATTATCGCGCCGAGCGGAATGTGGCAACCGAGGAGATTTTCGTTCCGGCGGATATTTCCTACGAGATGCTGAAAAAACAGCTCGACCGCCTCTCCTACGTCAACAAGCAGAGAGAGATGTATCTCTATCTGAATGAGAACCTGTGCAAGGTTGATATTGGAACCGGCACGACGACGGTGGTCCGGGAAAGTATCCCGGAGGACTGCTTTGTAGTATCGGAAAGCCAGGAGAGCATCGCGTGGATGGATGCGGACAATGCAAGCAGTGCGATGAACATCACCGTGATGAATCTGGAGAGCGGGGAAACGCAGCGCTTTGCGGCGGATGACGGACAGAAGATCCGGGCACTTGGCTTTATCAATGAAGACTTTGTCTATGGTATGGCAAACGACAGCGATATTTTAAAAGATATTTCCGGCAATGAAGTTTTCGCTATGCATACGGTGCGGATTGTCAGCATCGACGGAACCGTGAAAAAAGAGTATCACCAGAACGGCTATTATGTGACAGGCGTGTCGATTTCGGACGGCCTTCTGGAGCTGGACCGCGTGGTACGCCAGGAAAACGGCTATGCGGATGCGCCGGAGGATCACATCATGAACGGCGAGCAGCAGAGCCAGGAACTGGTGACGGGCCGCCTGGCAACGGTGGACGACAGAAGAGAGCAGCAGTTCCTTCTGGAATTCTCGACGAGCGGCAAAACACAGTCGCTTCTGACACTGACACCGAAATATATCTATTCAACCTTACGGACCGATCTTACGATGTCGTACGAAACAGGCAGCGCAGAGCTTTACTATGTATATGGAAAAGGAAAACTGATCGCCATTTTAAGCTCCCCGGCCGAGGCCGTACAGCTTGCCGATGAGAATGTCGGCGTTGTGCTGAACAGCAGCCAGTCCTATGTGTGGGAGCGCGGAAACCGCCAGCAGGGCATGCGCCTCGACGAGACAACGATGCCGTCGGGATTCCAGAGTGCATCTTTGGACGAAAACGTGCTGAAGGAGTCACTCGGTGATGATTACGAACTGCTGAACCTGACGGGCTGCACAAGAGAAGAAATTCTCTACATGATCAGCAGCGGCTACGGCGTTGTTGTAAAGACCGGCGAGAACGAGAGTCTGCTTCTGACCGGATACGATATTTTCGGAAATTCCTGGCTGTATAACCCGGCAACGGGCGAGACAACTGCACTTTCTGACGATGACAGCGATGCATTGTTCGCACAGAACGGCAATGTCTTCATCAGTTATATTAAAAAAGTAAAGATCGAGTGATTTGCGGGGTTTTCTAATGACGCAAAAAGTGCTAGAATAAAGAAAGCACTATGAATATTTAGGGAGAAAAAAGACAATGAAACTTACAACCATCCGAGAGATTTATAAAAACCGGGAAGCATACCTGGACAAAGAAGTAACCGTAGGCGGCTGGGTGCGCAGCGTACGTGATTCCAAAACCTTTGGTTTCATCGTTCTGCACGACGGAAGCTATTTCGAAACCCTGCAGATCGTATACCACGATGAGATGGAAAACTTCGCTGAGATTTCCAAAATGAACGTCGGCGCAGCCATCATCGTAAAAGGTACCCTCGTTGCTACCCCGCAGGCAAAACAGCCGTTTGAGATTCAGGCGGCAGAAGTTACCGTAGAGGGCGTTTCCGCACCGGATTACCCGCTGCAGAAAAAACGCCACTCCATGGAATACCTTCGTACCATTTCCCATCTGCGTCCGAGAACCAACACCTTCCAGGCAGTATTCCGTGTTCGTTCCCTCTGCGCCTATGCGATCCATCAGTTCTTCCAGGAGAGAGACTTCGTTTATGTCAACACCCCGCTGATCACCGGAAGCGACTGCGAGGGAGCCGGCGAGATGTTCCAGGTAACCACCATGGATCTTGACAATATTCCGAAAACCGAGGACGGCGCTGTTGATTTCACACAGGACTTCTTCGGAAAGAAGACAAGCCTTACCGTAAGCGGACAGTTAAACGGCGAGACCTTTGCACAGGCATTCCGCAATATCTACACCTTCGGACCGACCTTCCGTGCAGAGAATTCCAACACCACCCGCCATGCAGCAGAGTTCTGGATGATCGAGCCGGAAATCGCTTTCGCTGATTTGGAGGATGATATGGAGCTTGCTGAGGCAATGCTGAAATATGTCATCCGCTACGTTATGGAGCATGCACCGGAAGAAATGCAGTTCTTCAACAGTTTCGTGGACAAGGGACTGATCGAGCGTCTGAACCATGTCGTAAATTCTGAGTTCGGCCGTGTAACCTACACCGAGGCTATCGAGCTTCTGGAGAAAAACAACGACAAATTCGATTACAAAGTATACTGGGGATGCGATCTGCAGACCGAGCATGAGCGTTATCTGACCGAGCAGATCTTCAAGAGACCGGTTTTCGTTACCGATTATCCGAAGGAGATCAAAGCGTTCTACATGAAGCTGAACGATGACAACAAGACAGTTGCCGCTATGGACTGTCTGGTTCCTGGCATCGGAGAGATCATCGGCGGAAGCCAGCGTGAGGACGACTACGAGAAACTGCTTGGCCGTATGAAAGAGCTGGGACTTGCTGAGGAAGATTACGGATTCTATCTGGACCTCAGAAAATATGGTTCTACCCACCATGCAGGATTCGGACTGGGATTTGAAAGATGCGTCATGTATCTGACCGGAATGGGCAATATCCGCGACGTCATCCCGTTCCCGAGAACAGTAAACAACTGCGAGCTGTAATTACGAAAAGTGATATAGAAACTTAAAAAATACGGATGCCGGGTGCAGTGGAATCCAATGTGGATTTGGTGTGCCTGACGTCCGTATTGTAGTAATGGAGAAAATGAATCCAGAAAGGGGTATGCGCCTATGCGGTTTATTCATATTGCGGATGTGCATCTCGGCATGCAGCCGGATGCGGGATTTCCCTGGAGCGAGGAGCGAGGGGAGGCCATCTGGGAGAGCTTCCGGCGGATCATCCGCCTGGCCGGTCGGGAAAAGACGGACTTTCTGCTGATTGCGGGAGATCTGTTTCAGTGCCAGCCGCTTCTGCGGGAACTGAAAGAGGTTAATGATCTCTTTGCTTCCATCCCGGAGACGATCGTCGTGCTGATTGCCGGAAACCACGATTATGTGAAACGGGAGAGCTTTTACCGCGGTTTCGACTGGGCAGACAACGTGGTAATGCTCCTGTCGCCGGAGCCGGAGTGTGTTGAAGTCCCGGAGAAGAAGACGGCGGTGTACGGATGCAGTTACGACAAAAAAGAGATTCTGGAAAACCGGCTGGACGGCGTGCGGCCGGAGGGAAAAATGAAATATCATCTGCTGCTCGCGCACGGCGGCGATGCCCGCCACATGCCGTGGAATCCGGGCCGCATGGCGCAGGCTGGGTTTGATTATATTGCGTGCGGGCACATTCATAAGCCGGGGATTCTTATTCCCGACAAAATGGCATACGCAGGCGCACTCGAACCGACGGATGAGACGCAGTTGGGGCCGCACGGCTACATCCGCGGAACGGTGGACGAGCACGGCACGCGGATTCAGTTTGTGCCGTTTGCCAGATATGAGTACGAAGATCTGGTGTTGAACGTGACGGAGGATCTGACACAGTATGCGCTGGAGACGAAGCTGAAACAGGAGCTGGCGCTGCGGGAGGATGGGAAGATCCGAAAAATCATCCGCCTGAAACTTGTGGGACACCGTGCCGCCGAGCTGGAATTTTCTCCGAAACGGCTGCTGGACTGCGGCAGAGTCATCTCCGTGGAGGATGAAACACGTCCGGCGTACGATCTGGAACAGCTGAAGAAAACGTATGGCGCTAGTCTGATCAGCGCCTATATTGAAGCATTTGAAACAAAGACGGATGCGCAGTCACAGAAGGCGCTCGACTATGGTCTCGAGGCGCTGCTGGCGGCACGCAGGAACGGCTGAAAAAAAGATTGCGGGAGGTATAGAAGATGAAAATAGAAAAACTGGAAATCCGCAATTTTGGAAAAATGCAGAACCGCACGCTGGAATTTTCCGATGGGATTCAGCTCATCAGCGGGGAAAATGAGAGCGGAAAATCGACCGTCCATACCTTCATCCGCAGCATGCTGTTCGGCATGACACGCGGCCGGGGGCGGGCGGCAAAAAATGATGTCTACAGTCGTTATGAGCCATGGGAAAATCCGGCATACTATGCGGGAGAGATGGTGCTTGAAAGCGGCGGCAAACGGTTCCGTCTGACCCGGAATTTCGGGCGGCAGAACGCCAATGCAAAGCTGGTGTGCCTGACGGACGGCGAGGTGCTCTCCGTGGAGGACGGCGATCTTTCCATGCTGCTCGGCGGTGTCAGTGAGATTGTGTATGATAATACGGCTTCGATCGGGCAGTTAAAAGGAAGAACCGAGGAAGGGCTTGCGGATGAGCTGCGGAACTATATGGCAAATTACCAGGGGAGCAGCGATGGAGAGCTCGATGTGGCGGCGGCGCTGGATCTGCTGAAGCAGAAGAGAAAGCGCCTAGAGCAGGAACAGAAAAAGACGCTGGCGGGACTGGAAAAACGGAAGGAAGAACTTGAGACGAAAATTTCCGTTTTTACGGAGGAGTGCCGTCAGAGCGAGGAGAATCTGCAGCAGGCGAAAGAGCAGATGAAGCGGGATATTTATCAGAAGGATGTGCCGATCGAACGGGTGCGGAAGATGAAAAAAGAATCTCGGAAGAGCCGCAAATGGGGTGCCGCGTGCGTGGCGCTGGCTGGATTTCTCTTGTTCTTATGCATTCTGCAGTTCTTCCATATTGATTCGCTGCTGACGAGAACGGGACTCGGGCTTGCGATTGCGGCGCTCTTGTATCTGGCGTACAGTCTGTTCCGTCACCGGAAAACGGAGGTCGAGCAGGTCGTGACGGAGCCGGAGGAGCAGGCGATCCGCCGCCAGCAGTGGAATGTGGACCGCCTGAAGCAGGAGCTGGGGCAGAAACAGACGGTGCTGTCGAACCTGCAGAGTGAATACGAAGAGCTCTGCATTTTCATGACGGAAAAAGATCATCTGCAGGAAGAACTCGATGCGCTTTCCCTGGCGGGGGAGACGATCCAGAGTCTCTCCGTACAGATGCAGAGCCGGATCGGCGACCGCTTAAAACAGCAGATGTCAAAAACGCTGTCATCGCTGACGAATGGCCGCTATCTGCAGGTGAATATGGATGAGAATCTGCGGATCGGCCTTCACACCGCAGACGAATATGTGCCGCTTGAACAGGTCAGCCGCGGCACGATCGAGCAGGCGTACTTTGCGCTCCGCATGGCGGCGATGGATGTGCTCTGCGGCGAGGAGGAGCTGCCGGTGATTCTCGATGAATCGTTTGCGTTTTACGATGAAAACCGGCTGAAAGAAACTTTGAAATGGCTGGCGGAAAACCGGACGCAGGTGCTGCTCTTTACGTGTCAGAAGCGGGAGGAGGAAGCACTCTCGGAGATGGGAATTCCGTACCGGAAAATTGTGCTTTAAGTAATGCGGCTCGCAGAGAATCGGTGAGTTGTGGTTTGGAAATAAAGGAGAATAAAAGTTATGCTGACAATAGGATGTCATTTATCATCGTCCAAAGGATATCTTGCCATGGGAAAAGAGGCGGTGTCCATCGGGGCGAATACCTTTCAGTTTTTTACAAGAAACCCGAGAGGAAGCAAGGCGAAAGCCATCGACGAGGCGGATGTCGCAGCGTTTCTTTCTTACAGTAAGGAGCATGGAATCGAGCGCATTTTGGCACATGCGCCGTACACGCTGAATCCGTGCTCGAAGGATGCGCACACGAGAGAGTTTGCATGGATGACGATGGCGGATGATCTGAAACGGATGGAGTATACGCCGGGAAACTGCTACAATTTCCACCCGGGCAGCCATACCGGACAGGGGGCGGAAGAGGGAATCCGTCTGATTTCGGAGATGCTGAATGAAATTTTAAAACCGGAGCAGACGACCACGGTGCTGCTCGAGACGATGGCAGGAAAAGGAACCGAAGTCGGCCGCTCGTTTGAGGAGCTGGCGGCGATTCTGGAGCGCGTGGAATTAAAAGACCACATGGGTGTCTGCCTGGATACGTGCCATGTGTACGATGCGGGATACGATATTGTGGATCACCTCGATGATGTGCTTGAGAGGTTCGACCGCGTGGTAGGACTTTCGAAGCTGAAAGCGGTTCATCTGAACGACAGCAAGAATCCGTTTGAGAGCCATAAGGACCGCCATGAGAAGATCGGCGAGGGATCGCTGGGACTTGCGGCATTTGAGCGGATTGTGACACATCCGGCGCTGGCGGGACTGCCGTTCTATCTGGAAACACCGAATGAGCTGGACGGATATGCAAAAGAGATCGCGCTGCTGCGCGGGTTTGCGAAATAGAGGAAGAAGGTAAGAGAAAGTGGAAAACACGAGAGAGAAGAATAAAAGATCTGACGGAAGAAAAAAGACGTATTTCGACAGGGAAAATAAAAAGAAAGCTGTTCGTATCGAGAAAACAAAGAGCGTGGCACCGGAAAAAGGAAAGCAGAAAAAGAGTTCATCATCGTCGAAATGTCCTTATCAGAAAAAATGCGGCGGATGCACATATCTGAACCTCTCCTACGAAGAGCAGCTCGCGAAAAAAGAGCAGTTCCTGAAGAAGACTCTGAAGGGCATCGTCCCGGTCAAAGGCATGGTTGGCATGGAAAATCCTTATCATTACCGGAATAAAGTCAATTCCGCCTTTGCACGCAAAAAAGACGGAACGATCATATCCGGCATTTATGAAAAGGGCACACACAAAGTGGTTCCGGTCGATGAGTGCCTGCTCGAGGATCAGCGTGCCGATGCCATCATCCGCGATATCCGCAGTCTGCTGAAGAGCTTCAAAATCATGATCTACAACGAGGACAGCGGCTACGGCCTCCTGCGCCACGTCATGGTGCGCACCGGCTTTGCTTCCGGCGAGATCATGGTCGTCCTCGTCTGCGTATCACCAGTCTTCCCGTCAAAAAACAACTTCGTAAAGGCCCTGCGCAAACTCCACCCGGAGATCACCACGATCGTACTGAACGTCAACGACCGCACCGACAGCATGGTACTCGGAAAACGCGACATTGTCCTCTTCGGACGCGGTTACATCGAGGATGAACTCTGCGGTTGCACCTTCCGCATCTCCCCGCAGTCCTTCTACCAGGTCAACCCGGTTCAGACGAAAAACCTGTACGAAAAAGCCATCTCCCTGGCCGGCCTCACCGGAAACGAACGCGTCATGGACGCCTACTGCGGAATCGGAACCATCGGCCTCATCGCATCCCGCGATGCCAGAGAAGTCATCAGCGTCGAACTGAACCCGGACGCCGTCCGCGATGCCGTAACAAACGCCAAACGAAACCAAATCAAAAACGTCTCCTTCTACCAGAACGACGCCGGCGCCTTCATGGTCTCCATGGCTGAAAAAGGCGAAAAAGCCGACGTCGTCTTCATGGACCCGCCAAGAGCCGGCAGTGATGAAGCCTTTCTGTCCTCTGTCGTAACCCTTTCACCGAAAAAAGTGGTCTACGTCTCCTGCAATCCGGAGACATTGGCGAGAGACCTGCGGTATCTGACGAAACATGGATATAAGGCAGAAGAGGCATGGGGGTATGATATGTTCGCGTGGTCGGAGCATGTGGAAAGTATCGTGTTGCTTTCCAAACTTAAATCAAATAAGTTGAAGCATATCAATGTGGAATTAGAGATGGATGAGCTTGATTTGATGGCGGCGGAGAGTAAAGCGATCTATGCGGAAGTCAAGGATTATGTTTCTGAAGCAAAGCGGATTGAAAGTTAGCAACTTGTATATCGCACAGGTGAAGCAGAAATGCGGCATTATTGAGAGGGCAAATTATAACCTGTCAAAATTGGAAAACTCTAGACAGCCGAAGTGTCCGCCAGGGAAAGAAGCGGCTATAAGGGAGGCACTGGAACATTTTCGGATGATATGACGATATCGTAGAAATAGAAGAATCCTTTTTCTTTGACTTGGTTCTTTAAGTCCCTTTGTTAGTTTTGGTTAGTGGGACATAATTTTACATTTGAAGAAACGTGAATACGTATCGGAAGATAGATAGAGAGTTCAAACAGATACGAAGGAGTTTTGTTCATAAATGATAGAAAAAAATAAGATTTTAGAATCATGGATAATGGTGGAACATTTATCGGAGGGAGACATCGGTTTGAATGATAAGGCTATTCTCACTCTGAATGATTTGCAGGAACAGGATTTCTATTCTCTGTTTCTGCATAAAATTGAGAAAAAGAAATGGAATCGACGGCAAAAAGGAGGAGTCGTTGTCTATTTTGATATTTTTAAATTTCAGGAAGTTGTGGACATACTTCATGCAGAGTATGGCTTGGAATCGACGGATGAGGATATTCGTTTCGGAGACAAGTTCAGTTTCGCGCTGTATTTCGATAAGAATCTTAATTTTCTGGAGGATATGACATTCTTTACAGAAAGTGCTTACATACGGAAATTCAAAAAAGTTCCCTATGAGAAAGAGTTTCGGGAATTTGAGAAAGATTTTAAAAATCAGCTTGCTCAGGATTTTGATGAGACAGCAGGGGATTCGGCGAAGTTTAATGCTGCGATGCAAAAGGAACTCCTGCAACATGAGGTTGATATAATAAATTGCCGGATGAAGATTCTGGGAAATATCGAGACTGAAGCGACGAATCTGCATTCTTTTTTCATCGATGATCTGGAAAAAGCAAAAAAAATCGAAACGGTTAATTTGAATGCTTATTTGTATGGAAATAAAAAGGAACGCATGAACCTTGACAGCAAAAAAGATTCAGTGAATTTTCATCCGCATCTGTTTGAACAAATTCTGCAGCCGAAGAATTATCCCCTGGGAAGGTTTCCAAGCAATACGACATATGCGCTTTCTCTGATGCAGCAAGTTGCGGTAAACTTATCCATCGGCTTTGACAACAATCAGATGAGAAGTGTCAACGGTCCGCCTGGAACCGGAAAAACGACGCTTTTGAAGGACATATTTGCGCAGTTAGTGGTACAGCAGGCGTATAGTATTGCGAAACTTTCGGACCATTTTATCAAAGGAACAGAGAAAACAATTTATTTTAATCATGCATCGATTGGAGAGATCCCGGAACATATTATCGAAAATAATATCGTGGTTGCAAGTTCGAATAATGGTGCGGTTCAAAACATTGTGAACGAACTTCCGTTGAGTAAGGAGATTGACAATTTTCTAATCGATGAACTGAAAGAAGCGGACTATTTTTGTGAGATATCGAATGCGAAGGTGTCGGTAGAGTGGTTGGAAGATGAGAACGGGAAGAAAAGAGAGGAACTGGTAAAAGAATCTGTTCCGGGAGAAGAAAAGTTTTGGGGAGTATTTTCACTTGAAGGTGGAAAAGCGAATAATATGAGCAATATCCTCACGAATATGAAGCATATCCACAAATATTTGGAAGAAGATTATCTGCCGAATCAAGGTATATATAAACAATTTCTGAGTCATTATGAGGAAGTAAAAGCGATTCGAACAAAAAGGCAGGAATTTGCAGATAGCGTTCGGATGTATCAGGAATATACTCAAAAGATGGAACAGGTTCGTGGCAGCTATCAAGAAAAATTAGAGAAGAAAGAGCATGAATTGTGCGTAGAACTTAAGAAGCTTGCAGAAAATAAACAGGAATGCGGGCAGCAGTTGGAACAGTTACATCTCAGTTTGAAAGAGGTACAAAACAGGGCAGAAGCTGTCCGAAAAAATATGGACAGTATGAACCAGTGCCTTCAAGTACACAAGGAGCAACGTCCTTGCTTCTTTGCGGGAAAGAAAAAGAAAGAGGAATATAGGAGCAGATTAAATGAGATTACGGATCAGTTAGTAAAATTAAATGATGAAGATATAGAATGCAGGGAACAGGAGAAAAAAATTAATGAAAATATTCATTTGCGGCAAACAAGGCTGAGTAAAAGTAATGAAAAACAGGAGAAGCTTAAGCAGGAGTTTAACAGTTGGAAGACGGTTGAAACAGGTAAAATTTCAAATTTGGAGAAAAGAGTCCGCGAATATGAAAATATAAAAAACGACAGTAAGACAGAACCGCTGAATATGAATCAGGAGTATGAAGATTTACAGATATCAAACCCGTGGTTTGACGAAGCGTATCGTGTCGCACAGTCAAAATTGTTTGTTATGGCATTACGTGTTCGAAAACAATTTCTTTATGAGAACAGAAAAAATGTAAAGGCGGCCATTATCGTCTGGGATCAGCAGGAGAAGTATTTGGATCGAAAGCATGTGATTGAGGCGGCATGGAACTGGATTAATATGACAATTCCGGTGATTAGTTCTACGTTTGCCAGTTTTTCGCGTATGTGCAAAAATCTTGGAGCTGAGACACTGGGGCATCTTTTTATCGATGAAGCAGGACAGGCGCTGCCACAGGCGGCTGTCGGTGCAATCTATCGCAGCAGGCATGTAATGGTGGTCGGTGATCCGTTGCAGATTAAACCGGTTCTTACGTTGGATTCTAATACCCTATATATGTTGGGGGAGCATTTTGGAGTGACAGAAAAATATTTATCTGCATCTGCATCCGCACAGATTTTAGCAGATGCGGCAAGTCAGTACGGGTTTTATCGAAAACAGGACAAGGCGGAGGATTCATGGGTTGGAATTCCGCTATGGGTGCATAGAAGATGTCGGTATCCGATGTTTACAATTTCGAACATGATTTCCTATGACGGATTTATGGTGCAGGGAATGGAAAAGTACGGAAAAGCAGACTGGTTTGATGTTGGTGGAATGGCGAACAATAAATATGTCGAGGAACAGGGAGAATTCCTTTTGCATAAGCTCAAGGAGATGATAGATAAAAATCCGAAAATCTTAGATAAAAAAGAAAAAGATGTGGTTTATGTAATTACACCGTTTTCCAATGTGGCATATCAGCTTTCTCAGAAATTACGGAAAATTCACTTTACCCGATATGATGAACAGGGAAAACCGACAAATGTCGGAACTGTCCATACGTTTCAGGGGAAAGAGGCTCCAATCGTATTTTTTGTACTCGGTGCCGACAGGCAGAGCAGCGGAGCGGCACGCTGGGCAGTAACCGAAGCGAACATAATGAATGTTGCGGCGACGAGGGCCAAAGAGGAGTTTTATATTATTAGTGATAGGAAATTGTATCTTGGGCTTGGGTGTGATGTTGCAACAGATACGGATCGGATTATCAGAGAATATAAAAATCAGTATCTTGTGGATGATCATGCACACAAGAATGAGTTGCGCATGCAGGTTGACGAGACACGGACACTCATTATTGATGCGGATTTTAGACGCATTACAGGAACGGTCAAATATGTTGGAAAGGGAACAGAAAGTTTTTATGCCTATGTAGTTGGTGCTGATGGAAAAGAATATTCCATTACCGAAAGTATTTATTCTAAGACAGAGAGTGCAATAGAAGTGATTCAAAAGGGTAAAAAAATATCTTTTATTCCAGGAGAAGGGAATAAGAAACTATTTGCTACAGAGGTGAAGATAGATGTTTAATTAAGAGAGAGGTTATCGGGAATTTAATGGAACGGTAAAGGGAGGGGTAAAAGATGGAGGATCAAAGAGACAATCCTAATATTATTGGGAGTGAAATCATCATATATCAAACGGAAGATGGATATACAAAAATTGACGTTAAATTTGAAGACGAGACCGTTTGGCTTACACAGGCACAATTATGTGAGTTGTATCAGACAAGTAAATCTAATATCAGCGAGCATATCAAGCATATTTTTGAAGAGGAAGAATTGGATGAAGAGTCAGTTGTTCGGAAATTCCGAACAACTGCAGCTGATGGAAAAAACTATAATACAATTCATTATAATCTTGATATGATTATTTCTCTTGGATATAGAGTGAAATCCAAGATTGCTACAAATTTCCGTCGGTGGGCTGCTGAACGATTAAAAGAGTACATGATAAAAGGCTTTACAATGGATGATGAACGGCTAAAAAATCTGGGTGGGGGTAATTATTGGAAAGAGTTATTAGACCGTATTCGGGATATTCGCTCATCTGAAAAAGTGATGTACCGACAGGTACTTGACCTTTATGCAACAAGTGTTGATTATGATCCCAAGAGTAGTGAATCCATTGCATTTTTTAAAATGGTACAAAATAAATTACACTATGCAGCACATGGACATACAGCAGCAGAAGTTATATACGAGCGTGCGGACGCCAGTCAGCCTTTTATGGGATTAAAAAGTTTTTCTGGTGATTTTCCTGTATTGAAAGATATCAGTATTGCCAAAAATTATCTCAATGATGAAGAGTTAAAGATCCTAAATAATATTGTATCGGGATATTTTGATTTTGCGGAGATTCAAGCTATGCGTCACAATCCCATGCATATGGAAGATTATGTGGAACACCTTGATAATGTTTTGAAAACTACAGGTGAAAAAGTGTTGCAAGGAGCCGGAACGATTAGTCATGCACAGGCAATTGAAAAAGCAACAGAAGAATATCGGAAATATCAGGTGCAGAACTTATCGCCGGTTGAAGAAGAATATTTGGAAAGCATTAAAAATATTCACAGTACAGTAAAGAAAAACAGTAAGAATTAATTTTCATAAAAGAGATTTTTAGAAGTTGGTAAAAATACGAGTTTGGACAATGATGAGTATGTCGAGACGGTCTGTTTGCTGTCAAGAAAATAAAATCAAGTACTGAAAAGTAGCGTATTTCCGAGCTTTTTGTAAGGTTGGTATCATCAGAGAAGCCTTGCGGAAAGCTCGGTTTTATTATATGGAAACATATCTACTTTTTGGTCTGATTGGAGAAAAAGTGGATGGCCGGAAAATTGCGGTAGGGTTTAGGCTGTGGATTAGATGTTAGCATTTCCGGATTTGGTTCATCGTGAATCAGTCGATACAGCGGATGTTTGATAGTTTTTTCCTCGCCACCGGTACCGGTGTATTGATATACATGGACTCTGTGACCTGAACATAAAGTTTGTCATCTACTTTTGTTGCGATAAAATCCACTTCGGAATTATCCACTTTACCAATAGAGACATCATAGTCTCTACGTAGCAGTTCAAAGTAAACAACATTTTCTATTGCATGTCCGCTATCACGATCCCTGAATCCAAGCAGATAGTTTCTAAGTCCGATATCAACGATGTAATACTTTCCAAGAGTACGTAAGAATTCCTTTCCTTTAATATCAAATCTCTTGATGTCATAGAAGAAGTATGCTTCCAGTAGCGCATTCACATAGGCCTGAACAGTGTGAGCGCTTGGAGTTCATAGTGTTCGCCGGTTTTATCAAATGCTTGCTTGCGTGTGCCACCTAACGCACTTTTGGTTTCTCTTATTTCAAAATCATGGAATGTTAAAAATTCAGAGAAGGACAATGGAAGCATCTTTATTTCTACGCATCTGCCTGATAAATAGGTAGCATATTCAGAGGAGAGCATATAAGCATTCGAACCAGTAACATAAATATCGCAATTGAAATCAACATGGAAAGAGTAAACATAAACTCATGAAAAAAATTAAGTTTATGCACTGAAATGCAGAAACTATTAAAATTTGACAATTTTTGTATTTTACAAGAAGAGAATGCCTCTATCATTGTAGACAGAAGCATCGGTATTATTTCCACAGCGGATAGCACGGTCGAGCTCATGATGGGGAGATTATTTGATGAATTATGTGCTAATATTCTGCAATTCTACTGCTGGTCGATTGATTTATGTACACTCTCATTATAATATGTGTGCAGGAGGTGGATATATGTATCAGATTAGTAATGAAAAATTCGGTTTATTTGTAACCGAATTAAGAAAGGAAAAGAATTTAACTCAAAAGGATTTGGCTGAAAAATTATATGTATCAGATAAAACAGTTAGCAAATGGGAACGTGGTCTTAGTATGCCCAATGTCGTATTACTCATACCAATAGCTGATATATTAGATGTTACCGTTACAGAATTGTTACGTGGAGAAAAAATAGATACACAGAAAAATATTGATAAAAAAGAAATCGAGGAATTGGTAGTAGGCTCTCTCGATATGGCTGTTAGGGATTCTATTCACCAGCATAGAAAAAACTGGATATTAGCATATTTGTTATGTTTTTTTATATCTATTACAGAAATTATTATGTTAGTTGTATCTGGAAGTTCGTTAGCTGAGATGAAAAGGGATATATTGCTAGTTACCGGGGGAATGCTTTTATTTGGTGCATGGTTTTGTTTCTTTGCAAAAGACATATTACCAACATATTATGATGCCAACAAGATAAATTATGTTTCACAAGGAATTTTTAGAATACATCTAGTTGGTTTATCTTTTAACAATGGAAATTGGAT
The DNA here is from genome assembly GCF_027667425.1 of Fusicatenibacter saccharivorans. Classification (NCBI taxonomy): domain Bacteria; kingdom Bacillati; phylum Bacillota; class Clostridia; order Lachnospirales; family Lachnospiraceae; genus Fusicatenibacter; species Fusicatenibacter saccharivorans. The sequence goes on along the minus strand of NZ_JAQEGR010000018.1, from coordinate 10,763 downwards.
ATATATCTGCACAACTTTAAAAATATGGATACTTGCAACAGTTGTTTTATATCCTCTTGCAGGTATTATAATAATCAATTGTTTCAATATAGCTTTATGGGATATTTTGAATAAAATTTTCCTAATTATGATATTAGGCGGTATGGTAGTTTCGATTTACATTATCGGGAAAAAATACGAATAATTAAATTACCTGTTATTGTTGTGGATAGTACTAATTTACAACATTCTTCATGGGAAATATGGAATGATGCAGAAGAGGTTGTGTTAAGAGAATTAGTGTACATTTAAAACGTGGAAAGCCCCTTCGGGAGCTTTTTTCTGTTTATAAGATAATTTCTGCCGGAGATTTTGATTTAATAATTTGATTTATAAAACTGGCAATGATACAATTAGCGTAATTTGAAAGAAAGCAGAGAAAATATGAGTGAAAACTTACTGATTGTTGAAGATGACAAAAAATTAAATGATGGAATACGTCTCGCATTGAAGAATGATTCCTATTTCTTTTATCAGTGCCAGACTTTGCAGGAGGCTAGAGAAATCTTGAAAAAGGAAGATATCACATTGGTTTTATTAGATGTGAACTTGCCGGATGGGAATGGGATTGATTTTGTAAGAGAAATAAGGAAAAACAGTCAGGTGCCGATTATCCTGCTTACAGTAAATAACATGGAAGTAGATATCGTAACAGGATTGGACGCTGGGGCAAATGATTATATTACGAAACCGTTTAGTTTGATGGTTTTGCGTGCAAGAGTGTCTGTGCAGCTTAGAAATAAAGATGCAGTAGTTAAGAATTCTATGGAGTTTGATGGATTCGAGTTCTATTTCGATAAAATGGAATTTTTCAAAAATGGAGAACTTATTGAACTGAGTAAGACAGAACAAAAACTCTTGAAAGTGCTGTGCGAAAACAGAGGAAAAGTAGTGAAGCGAGAATACCTGATTGACGAGGTATGGCAAGGAGATACAGAGTTTGTGGATGCTCATGCTCTGACTGTTGCAGTTAAACGTCTCAGAGACAAATTAGAAGATGATACGCAGAAGCCTAAATATATCAAAACGGTTTATGGAATTGGTTATACCTGGGCGGTGAATGGATGATAGAAATAATTATATTGATTGTAGGAATATTTGTTTTAAGTGGAATCTTCTGGCATAGCATTTTTTATCAGAAAGAAAAAAAGCTTTTGAACCGGCTGCAGCAAATGCTGGATTGTGCTATAGATGGAGAACTGGAACGGACAGAAATATCAGAAGAAAAGTACTCTGCTCTTGAAAACAGCATGAAACAACATTTAGACAGTAGCTTTCTGGCAAGAAAGAACCAACAGGAACAAAAAGAAGTGATACAGAAACTTATTTCCGACATTGCGCATCAGACGTTGACTCCTATTTCAAATTTGAAAATTTATGGTGAAATACTCTCTGAAACAAATCATGAAAATCAGGAGGAGATAGATACCATTTTGGAGCAGACAGAGAAATTAGATTTCCTGATACAATCATTGGTCAAATTATCACGGATGGAGAGTGGAATTATCGCAGTACATTCGGAGGATACTACTATTACACAGATGCTTGAATCCATACAGCAGCAGGTTAGCGTGAAAGCAAGGGAGAAGAATATTACTCTGAGCCTATGTGACACGGATTTGCATGTTCTATGTGATCCAAAATGGACTGTGGAGGCACTCGGAAATATTGTAGATAATGCGATTAAATACACAGCATGTGGGGGAAATGTTCAGGTAAAAGCTGAGCAGAATTCTTTCTTTGTAAAGATTGATATTATTGATGATGGCATTGGAATAGAAAAAGAAGAAATACCAAAGATATTTGGAAGGTTTTATCGGAGTCTGTCAGTGGCAGACCAGCCAGGAGTAGGAATTGGCTTATTCCTTGCAAGAGAGATTATTCAGGCACAAAAAGGGTATATAAAAGTGACATCAGAGAGAGGAAAGGGTTCTATCTTTTCTGTGTTTCTCCCGATATCAAAAAAGGAATAGTATCAAAACTGTGATATTTCAGAAACCGGATAGAGACATTGTTGTGATAAAGTCTGTATTGTAAAGAGCAATACAGGCTTTTTTAAAATATAAGACAGGGAGGAAGACATGAATATATTAAAAACGGTAGATTTACAAAAAATATATGGACAAGGAGAAACAGAAGTCAAAGCCCTTGATGGTGTAAATTTAGAAGTGGAAAAGGGGGAGTTTGTAGCGATTGTTGGAACTTCCGGGAGCGGAAAGTCTACGATGCTTCATATCATTGGAGGATTAGATAATCCAACATCTGGGCAGGTAATTGTGGATGGACAGAACTTAAGCCATATGACAGATGAAGAGCTTACCATTTTCCGACGCAGGAATATTGGTTTCGTATTTCAACAGTATAATCTGGTTCCGATGTTGAATGTATGGGAGAATATTATTCTTCCCGTGAAGCTGGATGGAAAAAAGATTGAAAAGAAATATGTAGATGAAATCATTGATACACTTGGTATTCGAACAAAATTGGAAAATCTGCCAAGTGCTCTATCCGGCGGACAGCAGCAGAGAGTGGCAATTGCGAGGGCTTTAGCTGCAAAACCTGCCATTTTGCTCGCTGACGAACCGACTGGAAATTTGGATTCGAAGACAAGTCAGGATGTATTAGGGCTTCTGAAAGTAACCAGTAAGCGTTTTCACCAAACCATCGTTATGATTACCCATAATGAAGAGATTGCCCAGATGGCAGACCGGATTTTACAGATAGAAGACGGAAAAATTGTTTCAGACAGTGGTGTGGTATAGCAGGGGGCGATTTTATGGTAAAAGTAGAGAATAAAGAGACGTTACGATTATTAACGAGTCGTTTTATGAAAATGAATCGCGCCAGGAATGTTATTGCCGTTATTGCAATCATTCTGACTTCCCTTTTATTCACAAGTCTCTTTGTGGGAAGTGTATCTATGATTCTTTCCAAAAGAGCAACGGAAATTAAGCAGTTTATGGATTCTGCCCATGCCAGTGCACAGAATCTGTCAGAAGAAGATGCAAAGCGATTGCAGCAAACAATCGAACAGAGTGAAGATGTTAAGCGATATGGTTCCGGTATTTTTCTGGGAGCTGGAATGGACGAAAGGTTTGGTTTTTCCGTAGAGGTCCGATATGCAGATGAAAATACGGCAGAAAGTTTTAATTGTCTGCCAACCACAGGAAGACTGCCGGAGAAAGAAAATGAAGTAGCACTTAGCAGCATGGTATTGGAATCTCTGGGAGTTACACCAAAGATTGGGGAAGAAGTAACGCTGACCTGGGAAGTAAATCCCATGCTGAAACAATATAAGACAGATACGTTTAAGATATGTGGATTCTGGCAAGGAGACAAAGCTGTTTTAGGTCAGATGGTCTGGGTATCCGAAGCCTATGCAAAGGAGAATCGTTATCCCGTTACGCAGGAAGAATTAGAAAATGGTATCTACAATGGAGGAAAAGAGTATTTTCTCTGGTACAAGAACCTTTGGAATCTGGAAAAGAAAACGGAAAAGATATCTAAAGCAGCGGGATTTACGAGAGCTGGGACAGGAATGGAAGTCAATCCGGCATATAATCTCTTTGAAGAGGATTCATTTTCATTTTCTTCCTTAATTATAATGATTCTATTTGTTATATTAGCTGGATACCTGATTATTTATAATATCTTTAACATTTCTGTGAAAACTGATATCCGGGCTTACGGATTGTTAAAGAACGTGGGAACAACGGGAAAGCAGTTGAAAAAAATTGTACGTATGCAGGCGTGGAGATTATCAGCTATTGGTATTCCAATCGGATTGCTTTGTGGTTATCTTGCAGGTCTTTGTATGGCTCCGTCCTTGACAGCAGATGCTGAAATTAGTGCACAGGCAGGACAGACTGCTCAGACAGTAGTATCAGCAAATCCTTTGATTTTTCTTGCAGCAGCGCTTTTGACACTTTTAACGGTGTATCTCTCTAGTCTGCAGGCTTGTAAAATGGTGGAAAGGGTATCTCCTGTGGAAGCTCTGCGTTTGGCAGAGGGAGAGCAGTCACATAGGAAAATAAAAAAGAATACTTCTGTAACCTGGTGGGGAATGGCAGTTCAAAATGTGTTACGAAATTGGAAAAAGGGATTGATTGTTATGCTTTCTATCGCTCTTTCTATGGTGGTTGTCAACTGTATCGTGATGCTGGTGCAGGGATATGATTTTGATTCTTACCGAAAAGTGCTTTTAGCTTCCGATTTTCAACTGGATCAGATGACGGGAAGTTTGTTAAATACGAATTTCAACGGTATTACACCTGAAATCAAAGAGATTCTGGACGAATGTCCTGATAGTGCTAAGACAGGATATGTGTATTATTCTGAGGAAACCCACAAGATGGAGCCGGAACTTCTGAAAACATGGGAAGCATTCGCAGATAAATATGAAAAAAACTGGAACGATTATGAAAAACAGGTTTGGGAAGAGGCAAAGGCTTCCAATACAGTAAGTGTTCATTTTCTCGGAATCAGCGAGTCGGTGTTTGACAAATTAGAATGGAGAGGGGAAAAATGCTCTTGGGATACATTTAAAAGCGGAAATTATGTGCTTGTAGATTATGGTAATAAATATGCAGAGCGTCCGGTTTCTTATTATCAGACTGGGGGTATTTTTCAGATGGATTACAAAAATGGAAACCAAAAAGATTACGAAGTCATCGGAGAAGCACTGATGCCATATGCATTGGATTATCCGTATGCGGACTGTATCTATATCACGGTATTGGTTCCCGAAGAGGAGTATATCACCCAGACAGGAAATGAATCAGCCATGTATGCTGCCATTGATGCAAAGAAGGGCGAGGACAAGCAGATAAAAGAATACATTGATAAAAATATTTTGAAAGAAAATGATATGATCAACGTGTTTTCTGTATTGGACATGAAAGAGAGCTTTCAGCGGTATGTCAGTAAATATTATATGATCGGTAGTTTTCTTGTTGTTATTTTAGCTTTTATTGGCATTATGAATTTCTTTAATACAACAGCAACCTCTGTAATCAGCAGAAAAAAAGAACTGGCACTTTTGGAAGTTGTGGGAATGACGAAAAAACAGGTATCGAAAATGCTAGTGACTGAGGGATTCCTATATTTGGGAGGCGCATTTGTGATTGCAGTATTGCTAATTGTATTTGGAGCAAAGCAGATTTTAGTAAATACGCTCGGTACGGCATTTTTCTTCCGGCTGCATCTTACAATCGTGCCATGTGTGCTTATGATTCCAATTTTGGTTGGGATTGCGTATGTGATACCAAAGTATCAGTTTGAAAAGATGAGTCGGGAAAGCATTGTTGAAAGGATTCGGAAAGAATAATAACAATATGTAAATTAGGCGTATGGATTTGATGAATCCATGCGCCTTTTTAGAAAAATATAAATAAAAACAAAAGAATCCTAACTTTTTTTATAGTAGGATTGTTATATTATTTAGAAAACAGAGGGAGGCAAATTTGCGAATGGAATACAAAACTGATTCTTTGTTAGTACATCTAGCAAGAGCAGGAGATGAAGATGCGTGTGAAAAACTGGTCAAAAAATATTACTCAAGTATATATCAATATTGTTTGCTACATATCAATGATCCATATGAGGCAGAGGATTTGACACAAGAAGTGTTTACACGTTTCTTTTCCAATTTATATAGATATAAAGAATATGGAAAAGTTAAGAATTATCTTTATACAATTGCCGGAAATACCGTTAAAAATTATTACAAAAAGAAAAAAGATATTCCATCAGAGGAACTGCTAAAATCAGAGGACTGTAGTAAAAATCATGTAGAAGAGCTAGGAGTCCGATTAACTATTGAACAGGCAGTGAGAAAGTTACCGGAAGAAATTAGAGAAACGGCAGTTTTATATTTTTTTCAGGAATTGAAGCAAAGAGAAATTGCAGAATTACTTCATATCAAACTTTCTCTTGTAAAATATCGAATCGGAAGAGCAAAAGAACTTTTAATGAAAGAGTTGGAGGTGAAAAAAGATGAAGAATTATAAGCAACAAATAAAGGAATATAAAGAGGAGATTGAAGAAAAGTATGTAAGGGCTGAAGCAGAGAACAAAACAGTAAAAGCATGTCAGAATATTTTGTCAGAGTCGGTTTTATCGAAACAATCGCATAGAACATCTTATTTTGAATTTTTGTATGAGCAGACAAAATTCATAAAAAAAAGATGGTGGATTTTACAAGGTTGTGTTCTTATGTGTCTATGGATATGGTTGAGTAATTATACGTCAGACATAAAAGATATGATGAGGATTATGGGAATATCTGCCACAATATTTGTGGTTCTGGTTATCCCGGAAATTTGGAAAAACAGAAGAAATGGTGCGATTGAGATTGAGCAGGCGTCTTATTACACACTGCGTCAGATTTGTACAGCAAGAATGTTAATGTTTGGAGTAGTGGATCTGGTGATCGTTATGGTGTTTTTGGCAATTACATATCAAACAACAATACTCTCGTTAAGTGATTTGGTGGTTAATTTTTTGCTTCCGGTAAATGTTTCATGTTGTATATGTTTTCGTGTATTGTACAGCAGATGGGAAAAATCAGAATATATAGCAGTGCTTTCTTGTCTGGTATGGGTTGGTTTATGGATGATGATTGTTGCAAATGATGTTATTTATCAGAAAATTGTAACTCCGGTATGGGTGGCTATGCTGATATTGACTTTTGTATATTTTGTTTTTTGTGTTCAGAAGTCATTAGTATTTGATGAAAAAATTTTGGAGGATTACACGTATGAAATTAGAATTTAAAAATGTAACAAAACAATACGGAGAAGTAAATGCTGTTAATAAAGTGAATTGTGTTATGGAAAAAGGAATTTATGGACTGCTTGGAGTAAATGGAGCAGGAAAGACCACATTAATGCGTATGCTTTGTACGATTGTTCAACCATCAGAAGGACAAATATTATGGAATGGTAAAGATATATGGAAACTAGGAGGTGAATACCGAGAAGTTCTGGGATATTTACCACAGGATTTTGGATATTATCCAGATTTGACCGTATATGATTATATGATGTACATTTCTTCTATAAAAGGGTTAAAAATGCCGTTTGCCAGAAAAAAAGTGAAGCAATTATTAAATCAAGTAGGAATGGAAAAATTCAGTAAAAGAAAAATGAAGAATTTGTCTGGAGGAATGGTTAGACGTGTAGGAATAGCACAGGCGATGTTAAACGATCCGCAAATTCTTGTCCTGGACGAACCTACCGCTGGATTAGACCCGAATGAAAGAATACGTTTTCGTAATTTAATTAGTGAATTGTCGGAAGAACGTTTGGTGCTCTTGTCTACACATATTGTATCGGATATTGAGTACATTGCGAATAACATTATGTTAATGAAAGATGGAGAACTTTTTTATGCAGGTACTGCGGAAGATTTAGTATCTTCTATGAAAGAAAAGGTATGGCAATGTAATGTTTCGAGAAGTATGATAGACAAATATATGAATGAATATTTGGTTGGAAATATAAAAACAACAAAAACCGGAGCAGAGCTTAGAATTATTTCAATAGAAAAGCCAACAGAAGATGCTGTGGCTGTAGAAAAAAATCTGGAAGATGCATTTCTATTTTATTTTGGAGAAAAATCGGAGGAAAAACAAGATGCTTAAATTAGAATTAAAACGAATTTTTTCAAAGAAAATTAATGTATTTGCAATCGGATTGGCATTGATACTTGCTGTCATTTTTAGCGGATTTGCAGTTACAAGTAATCGCTATGTGGATGAGAATGGAAATGCTAGTACTGGAATTATGGCAACAAGAAAACTTACAGATAACAGACGAGCATGGAAAGGTACATTGACAGAAGATGAACTTGGAAAAGTTATAGAACAAAATAAAAATGCGGTGACACAATCCTCAGAAGAAAATGCGATTTACGGAACGACATTACAACCGATAGATGATATTAGGGGTTTTATAATATCGGTATTAACACCGGATGCAGAATATGATGAAAGTGTTCTGAATCAAATTACAGAAGAAAATATACAAGAGTTCTATAACACTTATCATAAAAATATGAAAAAGGTGGCAGAAGAATATGGAAAGACTGCTGTTCAGAAAAAATACTTGGAAAGGAAATATAATGAAATAAAATTACCAGTAGAATACGAATCTTATAGTTCATGGGATACTATGATTATGTATGTAGAAACGTATTCTATTATTCTGGCAATCATAGTTGGTTTTATTTGTGCTGGAATATTTGCAGATGATTTTCAGACAAAAGCAGATGCAGTATTTTTCTCTACAAAGTATGGACGTACAAAAGCTGTTAAAACAAAAATACTGGCAGGAATAGTTACGACAGTTATGATTTATTGTATGGGAATTATATTACTTAGTGTGATTTGCTTTGGAATTATGGGAACCAGTGGTATGAATACACCCTATCAAATGTATCAGGCATATAGTATTTACATTATGTCATATGGACAATACTATTTGTTGACAGTTGTATGTGGATTTATAGCCAGTATGCTGGCGGCTTCAGTGTCTATGTTAGTAGCGGCTAAAATGCATACAATTAGTGTCGCTGTTTGCATTCCGTTCTTTTTATATTGCTTATTGCCATTTATAGGACGGGCACTTTCTGGGTATACAACGCTTTTCAATTTGATACCAACAATTTTGACAAATGTACAGGCAAGTGTAAAAGTCCCACTTATTTATCAGATTGGGAATTGTGTATTTCGACAAATTCCGCTTGTAATGGTAATGTATACCGTGATGGCAATAGCCTTACTGCCTTTTATTTATAAGAGTTTTCGCAGATACGGAAATAAGTAAAAATTGTATTCATACTCATGAAAAACAAAGTAAGTAAAATATTTTCTGGAAAAATCAAAGCATAATTTAAAGATTTAAGGCGGGCAAGTTGCCCGCCTTAAATTGCACGTATTATGTTAAAAGACCAGATAGAGTTTTTCCAATGGAAAATCCAATCTGTGGATATAACTCCTGAATCTCCCGATATTTTGCTTCAATCATTTCAGGCTCATCAGCCCAGATCTTTTCATATATTTTGAAAGCTTTTTTAAAATGTGTTTTGGCTTGTGAAAGATTGGCGGTCATCAGATAAATGGTTGCAAGGTTTTCCTGTACTTTGGCATAATCCAGACATTCATCGGAATGGTATTCCTTGATGATACCGGATAATTTTTGCAATTCGGAGATTCCTCTTTCGGGTTCCTGCTGTTCTGTCAGGAACATTGCATAATTGGCAATCTGAGGTATGCTGTCATTTATATGAAGCAGGTTAAATTGGTCAAGCAGTGAGATGCTTTTTTCCATGTGTTCTCTTGCAGGATCGGGATAACCGTTCATGCGGTAAAGTCCTCCGAGATTGGCATGAAGGTTAGAAACGAGGCGAGCATTGTCAGCAGTGATATTTTCTATCTGGGCAAGTGCATTTTTTTCCAGTTTTATTGCTTTTTCAGGTTGGGTTTCAAGGGCTGCCTGAAAATCCAGTAATAACGCCCGGTCAGAGTCGGTGCCAATGCTTTTTGTCTTTAACAGTACCTTCAGTTCCTGAATGATTTCCTTCATACCTTTGTGATAGTTATAGTTATCCATGTATGGAAATGCATTTTCCAAAAAAAGCAGATACTTTGGCATATCATCTTTTTCAATCAGATCTAAGATATTTCCTATTGTTTGAAATAGCTTTTTATAATAATCTACTTCCATTCCATGCATTAAACATATGTGCTGTAAAGAATCCAGCAATGTGTGGCAACTACTTACAGATGGTTTTGTCTCTGAAAGAGTGATTTCCTGAATCATCGGATGCAGAGAGAGTGTGCGACGTGTTGTTGTCTGAACGAAACCAGTCTCAATTAAATCGTTGATTTCATTTAGTGTGGGCAGTTCCAGCCATTTGGCAAATATACGGGCAGAAATACCGGTGGAAGGAAGAAAGCATAGATTACACATGATATCCTGCTGTTTAAGAGATAAAGTGTATAGAGAAAACAGCGTATGGATATGATTGTAATAGGTGGCTTTGCTGCTTTGTCCATCTTTGATTATTTTAATTTTATCTTCGTTATGGAAAGATGCTTTTTCCGCCTGAAGTCTTGTTAATAACTGGTCTGGAGTCGAGATTCCATTTTCCAGAAGTTTTGCTGCCAGTTCCACGGCAAAAGTATGAGAGTGAACAGTTTCGATGATTTTTTCAACTGTTGCCCGGTACGTGTCTGCCTCTGAATAAAATACTGATGCCAGTTGGAAGAGAGCGTTCATATCTGATATTTCTTTTAATGGCAGAGTACAGTATTCATCCAGTCTGCTTCTGGTTGTAAACAAAATCTGGCAGCGATATTTTAATACTACTGACAGAAAGCTGTCTTGTGTAGCAGTGACATTAAAATTATCTATGATCAACAGAGTATCAGATTTCAGGGAACGCAGAAAACGGTTATGTCTTTGAAACCGTTCCTGTTCAGTGCTTTCCGGCAGATCGTCAATAAAATCCATGTCAGTAATATCCTGATGAAGATTGCCGGTATATTCTACATATAGAATGTTAGTGTAATACTCTTTGTAATGTTTTGCGTAGGCTTTGGCAAGTTCGCTTTTTCCAATACCGGCAATTCCGCAAAGAAAAACATGACGGTTTTCTTCAAGCATGGTATATAATTCTTCCAGTTCTTTATCTCTTCCGATAAAATGACGGCATGGTTTCGG